>JAHFPO010000052.1 GCA_023266695.1 Hyphomicrobiales bacterium
GTGCCGGTGCGGGGGCCTCCGGCGTGCTTCCTGCATCGCAGGTGCGGGAGCGAGCCGTCGTGAAGTCCTGATGAAATTGCGATGAAATCTTGTTGAATGCTGGAGCCGGCCGAGGAATCAGGGAGCACGTCCCAGCCATGAAGGCGTCCAAGATCAAGGCCTGTCGCTTCGACCGGTTAACCGTCGATTCCTTATCGGTTTGTCTGCGGCGCTCTACTGGATCGCAACAGAGCTGCCCGATTTGCCCGCGCCATCTCGGCGAGAAGCAAGTCGGGCAGCCCATATCTTTACTTGGCCGCCTTCTTTCGGGGATCGTCATCGGGGTTGATGTATTCGACGACGAACGGGCCGACGCCATTCACCTGCATGACCGTCTCCTGGTCGGTCCAGGCGAAATGGGCCGTGCCGGCAGGCATGACGAAGAAGCTGCCGGCGGGCAGCAAGGGCGCCGCGTTGCGGTTGTGCTTTTCGCCGGTGCCCATGCCAAAGGCGCCGGAGATGACCGTGAGGGCCTCCTCTCTCGGATGGCGGTGCGGTGGGATCGCGAAGCCGGCCGGGAACTTGAGTCGCATGATGAAGGGCCCCTCCTTCATTGGGCTTCCGGCCAGCACGGCCATCTGCGCGCCGGGCGGCAGCGTGGGCGGGCCCGGCTTCCACTCCACCTTGTCGGCGGGAATGATGACGTGGCCATGCGTCTGCCCGGTCGCCGGCACGGCAAATACCGAGAGCAGCATGAGCGCGGGCGCGGCGGCGCGCAAACAGGTTTTCATTGCGAACATGGTTACCTCCCTTGTCGGTGGTCCATGGATGGCACTGGTAGCCGCGACGCCCCTTGGCCGTCGTGAAGGATTGCTGAAATAATGCTGATAAAATCAACAAGCTTTGCTAGTTTCAGCTGGATTGTGGGGGCGGTTCTTGGGGGCAGTTTTTTGGGGCAACCAGCCTGATCATGCTCACGCCCACACAAAAGATTCTTCGGTTCGGCCGGTTCACCCTCAATCCGAACACGGCGAGCCTGTCTTGCGAGGGGCGTCAGTTACCGCTGCGACCCAAATCCTTCGATGTCCTACTCTACCTCGCCCGTAATCCGGGCCGCATCGTATCCAAGGACGAATTGATCGAGGCCGTCTGGCCCAACGTCTTCGTCACCGAGAATTCGCTGGTGCAGTGCATCAGCGATATCCGGGTCACGCTCGACGACGATGACCAGGAAATCCTGAAGACGATCGCCCGCCGCGGCTATCTGTTCGCGGCGCCGGTCGCCGAGATCAATGAGACGCCGGCGCAGCATCCCTCGCAAGCCGCGGATGAACCCGGCCGCGATCGCGCCCAGAAGCGAATCCACGTGGTTTCTTCCCTGGGCATCGAAACCGGCAAGGCCGGCTCACGATCACCGCAGCGATATGCGGTCGTCGTTCTTACCGGATTGTCAATATTGGCGGCCGCCGCGGTGGGCTGGTGGTCAAGCGGCGGGTCAAGGGTCGATAGCGCAGGATCCGTATCGCCGGTCAGCACTTCCGAATCCGTGTCGGATCTGAAGCGTGCTTCGATCGCCGTCTTGCCGTTCGACAATCTGGATGGCGATCCCGAAGCGCTGGGTCTGGGCGATGCGCTCGCCGAGATCATCATCTCGTCCCTGTCGAAGATACCCCAGATGCTCGTCATCGCCCGCAATTCGACCTTCACATACAAGGGCAAGCCGGTGAAGGTGCAAACGGTGTCGAAGGAATTGGGGGTGCGCTACGTGCTGGAGGGCAGCGTGCAGAGGTCCGGTTCCAGGGTACGCATCGCCGCGCAGTTGATCGACGCCACCACCGGCTATCATTTGTGGAGCGAAACCTACGATCGCGACCTCGACGACATCTTCGCCCTGCAGGACGAGATCACGCTGAGCGTCGTCACCGCCTTGCAGATCAAGCTCACGCAAGGAGAACTCGCCCGTGTGCGCCAGCGCGGCACGCACAATCTGAGGGCTTGGTTGCTCGTCAACCAAAGCTTCGAGCGTCTCGTGCGTTTTACGAAGGAGGACAACGCACAGGCGCGTAAACTCGCCGAGGAAGCGATCGCGCTCGACCCGAATTACCCGGAAGCCTATGTCCGGCTCGGCCGCACGCATTTGACCGACTTTCACGCCGGCTGGGTCGCCGACCGCGCCGCCTCCTTGCGGCGGAGCATCGAACTGGCGCAGCAGGCGCTGAAACTGGATGACACCTACCCGGACACCTACCACCTGCTGAGCGCCATCTACCTGTATTTGAAGCGCCACGACGACGCCCGGCTTGCCGTCGCGAAGGCGCTCGATCTGAGCCCCAATCACTCGCTGGCCAAGGCCAACCTCGGCATGATCCTCACCTATGCCGGCGAGCCGGAAGCGGCGATCAACGTGTTCAATGAGGCGTTGCGGCTTAGCCCCATTCCTCCAGGCTGGTTCCTGAGCGAGCTGGCGCGGGCCCGTTTCCAGGCGGGACGTTACGACGAAGCGATCGAGGCCTTGCAGCGGCGCCTGCAAGACGAGCCGAACAGCGGCGAAGCCCTGATTCTGCTGTCGGCGGCCCAAAGCGCTGCGGGCCGGCTGGATCAGGCCAAGGCCGCGCTCGGCAAGTTTCTCGAGCCGCGGCCTGCCTACACGCTGAAGCATTACGCGAACGGAGAGTTCTACAAGAACCCGGAAGACTTGAATCGGGTTCTCGATGCCCTGCGCAGGGCCGGCCTGCCGGAATGAGCCGGGCCGCCGCGCGTGTCTAGAGTCGAAGATCTGCGGCGCACCACTTCGCGCTGCGCCGGGGACGACGGTTTCAGAATTTGGGCTTGCTCACGAGGCTCACTGCGCGAGCGACCCGGTCGCGGGCTACGCGCGAGATGCAGATCGTTTCCGCCTTGCCGCGCCCTGCAGGCGTGTGCGCGGACCAGCAGCCATGAACTAACTTGGTTGCGGACGCTGTCCGCCGGCTGAGCTACTTGGCGATCTTGGCTTTGATATCGTCCAAGACCTTCAACGATTCCTTCATCAGGTCAATATTATCGAGTTCATGTCCACGGCGGTGCAGCGCCTCGCCCTCTTGGAGCCTTTTCGCAAGGGCTTCCTTGTCCGCCGCCGACAGATCCGACTGCGCCAGTTGCACGGCGATTTGCGGATACTCGGCGGTTCCGCGACAGGCCAATGCCGATGCCGAGAACAGCGCGACACAAGCGCACGTGAGCAGGAGAGTTTTCATTGGTGCTATCCTCCCTCGAGGCAATTGTTCTAACATAGCCACAAGTTGTAGAGTAGTCCAAGACAAGCGTGAACCCACGGTGGGCGGTTGGCCATCGCCATCGCGATGAGGAATACGACCCGAGCAGGTGCTACAGCTCGACTGTATTCGACGTGCCGCGACTGCTGCCTATTGCGGCTCGCCAAGCGTGAAATGCTAGGTGAATAACCTGAAAATCGTGGACAATCCCGCACTCCATAGGCGATGCGCTCGCCGTATGTCCCTACGGGCGCCTTCAAATTCGCGGCTGCGACGCGGCTATCAATAGCCGAACTGCTCGGCGAGGATGCGCTCGTCGAGGCTGTGGCCGGAGTCGAACAGCATCACCATGGAGGAGTTCATGTCCATCCTCGCCGTGACCTTGACCACGGAGCGGACCTCGAAGTGATCGGCCACCGCGCTGACCGGCCGCTTGTCGGCTTCGATCACGGTGATGTCGATGCGGGCACGGTCGGGCAGGAGCGCGCCGCGCCAGCGCCGCGGCCGGAACGGGCTGATCGGCGTGAGCGCCAACAGCGGCGCGTTGAGCGGCAGGATCGGCCCGTGCGCGGAAAGATTATAGGCCGACGAGCCCGCCGGCGTCGCCACCAGCACGCCGTCGCAGATCATCTCCTGGAGCCGGACCTTGCCGTCGATCGAGATCGCGAGCTTCGCCGCCTGATAGGACTGGCGCAAGAGCGAGACTTCGTTGATGGCGGGGGCGCGGTGACTCTTTCCGGCGGCGTCCTTCGCCTCCATGATCAGCGGATGGATCACGGTGCGCTCGGCAGCGGCGAGGCGCTCCTTCAAGTCGTTCACGCGGAATTCGTTCATCAGGAAACCGACCGAGCCGCGGTTCATGCCGTAGATCGGGGTGCCGCTGTCGCGCAGGCGGTGGAGCGTCTGCAGCATCAGGCCGTCGCCGCCGAGCGCCACCACAACCTCGGCCTTGTCGACCGACAGTTCGCCGTAACGCGCGGCTAGCTCCTTGCGCGCGGCTTCCGCCTCCTCGTTGGCGCTCGCGACGAAGGCGATCCTGTCGTAGCGTGGGGCGGCTTTGGTCATGGCGGCAAGGGGGAGAGCGGTAATGGATGATCCGATCCTCGTCTATACGACCTATCCTTCGCTTGTCGAGGCGGAGGAATCCGGGCGCGGCCTGGTCGAGGGGGGACTGGCGGCTTGCGTCAACATTCTCCCCGCCATGGTCTCGATTTACCGCTGGCAGGGGGTGGTGGAGCGCGCAGACGAGGTGGTGATGATCGTCAAGACCCGCGCTTCGCTCGGGGAAAAGGTCGCGGACGCGGTGCGGACGCGGCATTCCTACGAGCTGCCGGCGATCCTCTACCTGCCGATCTCCGGCGGGGATAGGGGCTATGTGGACTGGATCCTGGCCGAGACCGCCGGAGGATAAATCTCTTTCGGACGGGTGGTGCCACCTAGGCAGGGGGCGAAACGCCCCAGAATGAACGCCGGCTGAACGGTGGCTTCAGGGCGAATTCATCCGGCGCGGTGCTAATCTCCACGGACGATTGACAAAGGGGGAATCGATCGGCAGTCACATCCAACCAAAATCCCCAAAAGGACGCACAATGTTGAAGAAGATCGCGGCCGTTCTTCTTGCGGCCACAATGTTCTCGGCGCCTTTGCTCGTCTCCGTCACGAGCGAGCCCGCCTTCGCGCAGACGTCGCAGTCCGACGCCAAGAGTAAGTCGGAGATGAAGAAAGAGAAGAAGAAGGCCAAGAAGGCGAAGAAGAAGGCGAAAAAGAAGGCCAAGAAGGCGAAGAAGAAAGCGAAAAAGAAGGCCAAGAAGGCCGCCAAGGAGGCCGCCAAGAAGGCCGCCAAGGAAGACATGGCGAAGGGCGCCAAGGACCCCAAGGCGAAGTAATTTCCGCCTTGATCGGATTTTTGAGGCCGGCCGCAAGGCCGGCCTCTTTTCATTTCATTGCGTACCGAGACGAACCTTCAAACCGGCATAGGCGCGCAAGCCGGCCGCCCGATAAGAAAAAATTTCTTCATAGCGTGCGTTGAACAGATTCTCCATCCGCACATAGACGGTCGCCGCCGGCGTCACGTCGTAGGAAACGATGCCGCCGACGGTCGTGTAGGGGGCGAGCGTCACCGGCGTGAGCGGAAACCTGAACCAGGTATCCGGCATCTGCCCGTTGTAGACGACATTGAAGGTCGTCCGTCCGCGCCCATCCGCGAAATTGACGGTGGCGGAACCCGACGCGGTGTGGCGCGGGCGCCGGACCTCGGGCGTGCCGTCGGCCAGTCTGGCCTCGGTATAGGTATAGGCGCCGGAGAGCGTCAGCCAATCGACCGGCGTCGCCTTCGCGGTCACTTCCACCCCGCGCCGCGGGCTGATGCCGGGGATGTTGACGACGGTCGAGAGAATTCCTCCGCCCGCCGACACCAATGTGATCTTGTCCTCGAAAGCGGAGGCGAAATAGGTGACGTCGGCGACGAAGCGGCCGCCGAAGAAGCTCTGCTCGATGCCGGCGTCCCAGCCCAGCGAATGTTCCGGCTTCAGCGCCGGATTGCCGATGAAGGTGCCGGTAAAGAAGCCGAACTGTTCGATGAAGGTCGGATTGGTGACGCCGGTGCCGGCGCTTGCATGCAGGCGGGTGGCGGACGGCAGGCGCTGGGAGAGGGTGGTGCGCCAGGTGGTGACGTTCTCGAAGCCGCTATTCCAGTCGTGGCGCAACGCACCGGTGAGAGTGAGCCCGAACGGGAGATCGAGGCCGTATTCCCCGGCGATCCCGTCGCGGCTGCGGCGGGCGCCATCGGCCCAGAAGGCCGCGCCCGCCGGGTCGAAGGCGAATGAGGCGGAATCGATGGTCAGGAACTCGGTCTGCCGGTCGGCCGCGAAGGTGAGCGTGTGCTTCTCGCCCCCGATGAGATCGGTGCGGCCGGTGAGTGTCGCTTTGTAGTCGAGCTGGTCGCGCCGGCCTTGCGAACGGAAGAAGCCGAGCACGCTATCGTCGTCGTTCCGCCGCTGCTCGAAACGGCTGGCGGCGAAGCGCTGGACGAAGGCGCCGTCGAACAATGTCCAGGTGGCGGCGATCCGCCCGGCGAGGGTGCTGAAGCGATTGAAGTCCGGCGCGGAGTCGAAGGCGAGCCCCTCGAACGGGCCAAAGAACGGTTGCGGATCGATGTCGGTCTGGCGCTTGACGGCGCGGAGCGAGCCTTCGACGTTGAATCCCGGCGTCAGATCGATGCCGGCCTTGGCGGTGGCGGTGAGCGCGCGGCTGCCGTCGCGTTCGCTGCCGTTCTTCGCCACGTTGTAGCCCGCGGTGTCGTTGTAATCGACGCTCACCGAACCATAGGCCGGACCGGACGCGCCGCGCGCGGTGGCGCCGAAAGCGCGCGTCTGCATCGAGCCGCTCTCGAGACGGACGCTCGCTTCGGGGCGGGTGAGCCCGCGTCCGCTCTTGGTGACGATCGAAATCACGCCGGCATGGGCATTGGCGCCGTAGATGCCGGACTGAGGCCCGCGGATCACTTCGATGCGCTCGATGTCCTCGACGGCGAAGTCGGCGAAATTGAAATCGCCGTCGGTGATGTCATTGACCGGCACGTCGTTGATCAGCACGAGCAGGTGGTTGGCTTCGGCTCCGCGGACGCGCGCCTGGGTGAACGATCCGCGTCCGGCCAATTGACTCATCGCGACGCCGGGAACCGCGCGCAAGGCATCGGTGACCGTAGTGAAGCCTTTCGCCCGCAACTCGTCTCCCGAAATCACCGTGACGGCGGAGCCGACCTTGGACGCCTCCGTCGGTGCCTGGTTGGCATAGATCACGATCTCCGGCAGCACGCTGGTCTGAGCGAGCGCGGATGAAGCGGAAAGGGTCAGCAGAGAAATGAGTGCAAAGGTTCTGGTTCGCGCCATGGCGCGCCTCCATCGACAACGGTTGATGTCGCGGAGGCACGAACGCGAACCGGATTCCTGGCCCGGGCGTCTTTCATGCACTCGAATTTCGGAAGCGGCTGCATCAGCCCCCCGCAACGGTTGACTTCACGTCGTCACCGCTGCGGATCGACCGCCCCGTGCGCACGCCCCGTACGCCGGAAGGGTGACCGATGCAGGTCGGTCTCCTGGCTCGCGGGTCGTCGCCCTTCTCTGCCTTCCCGGACGAAGTACTCGCCCAGTGGACTATCGGAAAAGGGCTCGCCGCTTACAGTTGCGGGGGCAGCCGCGGATTAGGCCCTGGGGCTTCACCGCGTTCCCTTGGTCCGGCCGGATCTTGCCGGACGGACCACCTGCACCAGGCAAAATCAAACGATTCTCCGGCCCAAGAGTCAAGCAAATACATGGGTTAGAACAATATAAAGATATCCTTATATGATTATTGCTATCATGGACCCTATTGGGCATTATCCCATGTCTTACTCAAGGTGGATGGCCGATCCTGACCGTCCGCAGGAGGGTTTTTGCGTGGCAGGACCAGTCCGTAAGTCGCCGATGGCGGTGGAGAGTGCGCAGAAGCCGAGCCGCTTCGTGGGCGCGCTCGGTCACGACCGCATCCGGGTCTCGTTCGAGTTCTTCCCGCCCAAGACCGCGGAGATGGAGAAGACCCTGTGGGAGGCGATCGCACGGCTGGAGCCGCTCGCGCCCGCCTTCGTCTCGGTCACCTACGGGGCGGGCGGCTCCACCCGCGAGCGCACCCACGCAACGGTGAAGCGCATTCTCACCGGGACCAAGCTCGTGCCGGCAGCACACCTCACCTGCGTCGGCGCCACCCGCGCCGAGGTCGACGCGGTGGTGAAGAGTTATTGGGACATCGGCGTGCGCCATATCGTGGCGCTGCGCGGCGATCCGCCGGAAGGCGTGGGCGAGCGCTACCAGCCGCATTCCGGCGGCTACGACTATTCCTACGATCTTGTCGCCGGCATCAAGCGCAGCGGCGATTTCGAGATTTCGGTCGCGGCCTTTCCGGAGAAGCATCCGGAGAGCAAGTCGATCGAGCAGGACCTCGACGTGCTCGAGAAGAAGGTGGCGGCGGGCGCGAGCCGTGCCATCACTCAGTTCTTCTTCGAGAACGATCTCTATTTCCGTTTTCTCGAGCGGGTGCGCGCGCGCGGCATCAAGGTGCCGGTGGTGCCGGGGATCTTGCCGGTGCAGAACTTCAAGCAGGCAAAGAATTTCGCCGAACGCGCTGGCGCCACGGTGCCGGCCTGGCTCGCCGACCGCTTCGCGGGTCTTGACGACGACGCGGTGACGCGCAAGCTCATCGCCGCCGCGGTCGCCGCCGAGCAGGTGTTCGACCTCGTCGATCGCGGCGTCACCGAATTCCATTTCTACACCATGAACCGCGCCGATCTTGTCTATGCGGTCTGCCATCTCCTCGGCCTGCGTCCGGCGCAGACGACGGCGAAGGCGCCCGCGAAGGAGGTCGCTTCGCGATGAAGGATGCAGCGCAAAAACTCGTCGACGGCGCCGAGGTCGAGCGCGCGCTCCGCGCGCTCGCAGCCGAACGCATCCTGGTGCTCGACGGCGCCATGGGCACCATGATCCAGGGGCTCAAGCTCGACGAGGTGGGCTATCGCGGCGCGCGTTTCAAGGACTGGCGACGCGAGGTGAAGGGGAACAACGATCTCCTGATCCTCAGTCAGCCCGACGCGATCCGCGACATCCATCTCGCCTATTTCCGCGCCGGCGCCGACATCGTCGAGACCAACACCTTCTCGTCCACCCGCATCGCCCAGGCCGATTACGGCATGGAGGAGCTCGCCTACGAACTGAACGTCGCGGGAGCGAAGCTCGCGCGCGCGGCGGCGGTGTTCGCCGCGAAGGAGGACGGCCGCCGCCGATTCGTCGCCGGCGCCATCGGCCCCACCAACCGCACCGCCTCGATCTCGCCCGACGTGTCGAACCCGGGCTTCCGCGCCGTCAGCTTCGACGATCTCGCCGCCGCCTACGGCGAACAAGCGAGGGGGCTGATCGACGGCGGCGTGGAAATTCTGCTGATCGAAACCATCTTCGACACCCTCAATGCCAAGGCCGCGATCTTCGCGATCGAATCCATATTCGACGAACGCCAAATCCGCCTGCCGGTGATGATCTCCGGCACCATCACCGATCTCTCGGGCCGCACGCTCTCCGGCCAGACGCCGGCGGCGTTCTGGCATTCGGTGAGCCACGCCAGGCCCATCACCATCGGCCTCAACTGCGCGCTCGGCGCCAAGGAGATGCGCGCCCATATCGACGAGCTCTCCGGCATCGCCGACACGCTCGTCTGCGCCTATCCGAACGCGGGCCTCCCCAACCAGTTCGGGCTCTATGACGAGAGCCCGGAATACATGGCGGAGTTGCTCGGCGAGTTCGCCGCCTCCGGCCTCGTCAATGTCGTCGGCGGCTGCTGCGGCACCACGCCCGACCATATCCGCGCCATCGCCGAGGCGGTGAAGGGGAAGCAGCCGCGCGCGATACCGGAGATTCCACGCCGGCTCCGGCTCTCGGGGCTGGAGCCGTTCGAGCTCGCGCCCGAGATTCCGTTCGTGAACATCGGCGAGCGCACCAACGTCACCGGCTCGGCGCGCTTCCGCAAGCTCGTCAAGGAGGGTGACTTCGACACCGCGCTCGAGGTCGCGCGCGATCAGGTGGCGAACGGCGCTCAGGCGCTCGACGTCAATATGGACGAGGGCCTGCTCGACTCCGAGAAGGCGATGGTGACCTTCCTCAACCTGATCGCCGCCGAGCCCGACATCGCCCGCGTGCCGATCATGGTCGATTCCTCCAAATGGTCGGTGATCGAGGCCGGCCTCAAATGCGTGCAAGGCAAGGGCATCGCGAACTCGATCTCCATGAAGGAGGGCGAGGAGGCGTTCAAGGCGCACGCGCGCCTGGTGCGCCGCTACGGCATGGCGGTGGTGGTGATGGCCTTCGACGAGAAGGGCCAGGCCGACACCGTCGAGCGCAAGACCCAAATCTCTGCGCGCGCCTACAAGATCCTCACCGAGGAAGTGGGGTTCCCGCCCGAGGACATCATCTTCGATCCCAATATCTTCGCGGTGGCGACCGGGATCGAGGAGCATTCGGGCTACGGCATCGCCTTCATCGAGGCGGTGCGCTGGATCCGCAACAACCTTCCGCACGTGCATGTCTCGGGCGGAGTCTCGAACCTCTCGTTCTCGTTCCGCGGCAACGAGCAGGTGCGCGAAGCGATGCACTCGGTCTTTCTTTATCACGCGATCAAAGCAGGCATGGACATGGGCATCGTCAATGCCGGCCAGCTCGCGGTCTATGACGACATCGCTCCCGAATTGCGCGAGGCGTGCGAGGACGTGGTGCTGAACCGCCGCGCCGACGCGACCGAGCGGCTGTTGGCACTCGCCGAGCGCTTCACGGGCGGCGGCATGGAGAAGCGCGAGGCCGATCTCGCCTGGCGCGAGTGGCCGGTGGAGAAGCGGCTCGAGCACGCGCTCGTCCATGGCGTCACCGATTTCATCACGGTGGACACGGAAGCGGCGCGCAAAGAGGCCAGCCGTCCGCTCGATGTGATCGAGGGCCCGCTGATGGCCGGCATGAACGTGGTCGGCGATCTCTTTGGCTCGGGAAAAATGTTCCTGCCGCAGGTGGTGAAGTCCGCCCGCGTGATGAAACAGGCGGTCGCCTATCTCAATCCGTTCATGGAGGAGGAGAAGCGCGCGAGCGGCCTCGAACAGAACAAGGCCGCCGGCAAGATCGTGCTCGCCACCGTCAAGGGCGACGTCCACGACATCGGCAAGAACATCGTCGGCGTCGTGCTCCAGTGCAACAACTACGACGTCATCGATCTCGGCGTGATGGTGCCGGCGCAGAAGATTCTGGAGACCGCGCGCAACGAGAAGGCCGACATCATCGGGCTTTCCGGCCTGATCACGCCATCGCTCGACGAGATGTGTCACGTGGCGGCCGAGATGGAGCGCGAGGGCTTCGACTTGCCGCTCTTGATCGGCGGCGCCACCACCAGCAAGGTTCACACCGCGGTCAAGATCTCGCCGCGCTACAAGAAGAGCCAGGCCATGCACGTGATCGACGCCAGCCGCGCGGTCGGCGTGGTATCGAGCCTGCTCAACCCGGAGAACCGCAAGCGCGTGTTCGCCGCGGTGCGCGACGAATATGCCGGCATCGCCGAGAAGCACGCGCGCGCCGTCGACGACACCCGCCGCGTGCCGGTCGCCGAAGCGCGGAAGAACCGGCTCAAGCTCGATTTTACAAGCTACGCGCCGCCGAAGCCCAGGCTTCTCGGTACGAAGGCGCTCGACCGCTACGATCTCAAGGAGCTCGTGCCGACCATCGACTGGTCGCCATTCTTCGCCACCTGGGATTTGCAGGGGCGCTATCCGGCGATCCTCGACGATCCCAAGCTCGGCGTGGCGGCGCGCGGGCTGCATCAGGACGCGCTCGCGATGCTCGACAAGATCGTCGCCGAGAAATGGCTGACCGCGCGCGCCGTCATCGGCTTCTGGCCGGCGAACGCGGAGGGCGATGACATCGTGCTCTTCAAGGACGAGGCGCGGAAGGAACGCCTCGCCGTGCTCCATTCGCTGCGCCAGCAGATGCACCGCCGCGAGGGTCGCGCCAACATCGCCCTCGCCGATTTCGTCGCGCCGCGCGAAAGCGGCAAGGCCGATTATGTCGGCGCCTTCGTCGTCACCGCCGGCATCGGCGAGGCGGAGAAGAGTGCGGCGCTGAAGCAGGCGAACGACGACTATTCGGCGATCCTGCTCAAGGCGCTCGCCGACCGCCTGGCCGAGGCCATGGCCGAGCGCCTGCATCAGCGCGTGCGCAAGGAATTCTGGGGCTACGCGCCTGATGAGAATCTCACCAACGAGGAGCTGATCGCGGAAAAATACCGCGGCATCCGCCCGGCGCCGGGCTATCCGGCCCAGCCCGACCATACCGAGAAGGAGGCGACCTTCCGCCTGCTCGACGCGGAGAAGAAGATCGGCGTCAAGCTCACCGAGAGCTTCGCCATGTGGCCGGGGGCGGCGGTGTCGGGACTCTATTTCTCCCATCCCGAGAGCGCCTATTTCGGCGTCGGCCGCATCGACCGCGATCAGGTCGAGGATTACGCCCGGCGCAAGGGCTGGACGGTCGCCGAGTGCGAGAAGTGGCTGGCGCCGATCCTCGCCTATGATCCGGCGCGCCTGCCGCGCGAGGCGGCGTAAGATAGAAGGCCGCCCCAGGGCGGCCTTCCTTTGTAAAGCTGGAGAGCAACGATCAGACGGCCGGGTGCCACGGAGCCGGAATGAACCGGTAGCCTTGGCCGTCTTTTTCCATGTGGCCGTGGCCGGGGAAGGGAGCGTGGAACATCTGCACCTGCAACTTGTCGGCCACCAGCATGTCGATGACCTTGCGGCGCGTTTGCTCCGCCTGGTCGGGGACTTGATCGAAGAAGGCATGCCAGCCGGGATTGCGCACGAACAGCGCCGGATGGTTGGTGACGTCGGAGAACACGAACGTCCGCGCCGACCCCGAAGCGATCACGAAGGAGGTGTGGCCAAGCGTATGGCCGGGAGTCGAGACAGAGGTTATGCCCGGGGCGACTTCCTTGCCCCATTCGTACGTCTTCAAGCGCTTGAGGACATCGCCGCTGAGGACGCGCCGGTTGTTCTTGAACAGGCCTTCCATGCGACCCTTGGGAGCACGGCTCATCTCGCCGTCGTCCATCCAGAACTTGTGCTCGGGAGCCGGCACCAGGATCTCCGCGTTCGGGAAGGCGAGCTTGCCGTCGCCGGTGAGCAGGCCGTCCACGTGGTCCTGATGGTAATGGGAGATGATGACGGTATCGATCGCTTTGACGTCGATGCCGGAGGCGGCGAGATTCTGCTGGTACTGTCCGTGGGTGCTGTTCGGCTTGGCCGCCTCGGCGGGGCCGTAACCGGTGTCGATGGCGATCAGCTTGGAGCCGGTGTTCACCACGATCGGGTTGAACACGAGCGTCATCTTGTCCCGCGGCATGTAGGCCGCTTCCAACGCCTTATTCACATCGTCCTTCGTCTTGTTGCTGACGAACGTGTCGGGCAGCGGGAATGACCGCGCGCCGTCGGTGACGACGGTGATTTCATAGTCGCCGACCTTGTAGCGATAGAAGCCGGGCGCCTGCTTGCCGGCGAGCGGCGCGGCGGCATGGGCCGGTGTGATGAAGGATGCCGGGCTGAGGGCTGCCGCAGTGGCGGCGGCCGTGCCCGCAAGCATGGTGCGACGGGTAAGTTCAGTCATGGCGTTCTCCCTGGGATCATGGCCTCGTTGTTTCAAGGCCCGGTTATGGGGGCAGATGCCCAATGCTAGCGGTTCGTACGGGTTCATTGCAATCACAGGTGCGATACCCTGCAAAACCCTTTTTCCCGCGCTTTATTCCCTTGCCCATGGCGGGCCCTGGCTTGCAGGCGGGGACTGGACCAGTGCCGGCACTTCCGCGATGATCGCGCACCCGTCCACCCGGCCAAGGATTTGAAGTACGCTGATCCGACCGTTTGCGAGGCAATCCTTGGCCCTCACCGATACCGATAAAGAGCAGTGAATGATGGCGAGGGCCGTATCGCTCACGGGCCATCACGCCCTGCTGCTCGCCGCCTTCACCGCCGCGATCTTCGTCTCCGCGGCGCTGTTGTTCGCGGTGCAGCCGCTGTTCACCAAGATGGTGCTGCCGCAGCTCGGCGGCTCGCCCTCGGTGTGGTCGGTCGCCATGGTGTTCTTCCAGGCGACGCTGCTGGCCGGC
>JAHFPO010000154.1 GCA_023266695.1 Hyphomicrobiales bacterium
AACAGCGTCTGCGCGACGCCCAGCCCGACCGAGCCGGTGGAGAAATCGACGTCGTCCACGTCCTTGGTGCGCGAGGGATAGCTCTGCGCTCCCTTGTAGCCGCGGAAGTTTTCGAGCTTCTCCCGCGACTGCCGGCCGAAGAGATACTGGATGGCGTGGAAGATCGGGCTCGCGTGCGGCTTCACCGCCACGCGATCTTCCGGCTTGAGCACGTGGAAATAGAGCGCGGTCATGATGGTGGCGAGCGAGGCGGACGAGGCCTGATGGCCGCCGACCTTGAGGCCGTCCGGGTTCTCGCGCAGATGATTGGCGTTGTGGATCATCCAGCTCGCGAGCCACAGCACCTTGCGCTCGAGCTCGGCGAGGACCTTGAGGCGTTCTGCGCGGGTCATGCTCGCTGCCAATCCGCAACCGTCAGCGCAACCATGCCCGATATTCCGGCACTTCGCGACTCATGTCGTCGTAGAGCCAGACCATGCGGTCGACCAACCACATCTTGCAAAGGAAGGTGGCGACGCCGCCGGCGAGATAGGCGCCGGGCTCGGCCGCGATGAGGCCGGCCGCCATGAATAGCGCGCCGATACCCGATCCGATGCCCAAGAGTGTCGCGGCGTTGCGGTGATAGATCGGGATGGGATGGAGGTAGCTGAGGAGATAGACGCGCTCGCCCATGACGGCGCGCGCCGCCCAGCTTCGCGTGGAGCGCGGCGACGGGAAGATGCGCGGATTGAGCCACAGCCAGAGCGCGAGAGCGCCCAGCGGCAGCGCCGCCCACCAGCCGATCCAATGCACGCTCCACAGCGCCAGCATGAGCGCCGGCCAGCTCGCGACCCGTGTCCATACGCTCCACGGATTGGCGTGGCGCTCCCACGTCGTCTCGTCCATGCGCATGAGGGAGGCGACAATGGGGGTCAGGAAACGAATGAACATCGCAGCATGAACGGTTCAACCCTCTCCCCTTGTGGGAGAGGGTGGCGCCGAACGGAGTGAGGCGCCGGGTGAGGGGTTATCATCGGAGTTGTCGAAGCGGATCGACCGCCACGCCTTCCGGGTTGCTCAGCACATCGTTATTCCAATAGCGCACTACCCGGAACCCTTCGCGTACAAGAGTCTTGTCCCGCAATTGGTCAGCAGACGAGTCGGCGTGTTGCCCGCCATCGACTTCGACGACGACGCGGCTTTCATAACAGACAAAATCCAGAATGTAGTTTCGGAATGGAACCTGCCGACGGAATTTGAAACCAGCAAACCTTCGATCGCGAAGGATTCGCCATAGGGCGCGCTCCGCTTCGGTAAAATCGCGTCTCAACCTTCGCGCGTTAATTCGCGCCTTCGAGGAAACGGTGCGGTGAGTGCGCTTCATCTCGACCCCTCACCCGGCTTGCGCCTACGGCGCTCGCCGCCCTCTCCCACAAGGGGAGAGGGCAACATGCGTCAACCGCGCTTTCGCTTCTCCATCATCCCGACGAAGCGCTCGAACAGATAGCGCGAGTCGCGCGGCCCGGGCGAGGCTTCCGGATGATATTGCACCGAGAACACCGGCTTGCTCTTGAGCCGGAGCCCACAATTGGAACCGTCGAACAGCGACACGTGCGTCTCCTCGGCATCCTTGGGCAGTGTTTTGCCGTCGACCGCGAAGCCGTGGTTCATGGAGGTGATCTCGACCTTGCCGGTGGTCAAATCCTTCACCGGATGATTGGCGCCGTGGTGGCCCTGATGCATTTTCACGGTCTTGGCGCCGACCGCGATCCCGAGCATCTGGTGGCCCAAGCAAATCCCGAAAGTCGGCGTGCCCGAGTCGATCAATTTCTTGATCACCGGCACCGCATATTCCCCGGTCGCCGCCGGATCGCCCGGGCCGTTCGACAGGAACACCCCGTCGGGCTTCAGAGCGAGAATATCCTCAGCGGAAGTCTTGGCCGGCACCACCGTCACCTTGCAGCCCGCGCCCGCGAGCAAACGCAGAATATTCCGCTTGATGCCGTAGTCGATGGCGACCACGTTGAATTTCGCGCCGTCCTGACGCGCGAAGCCTTGGCGCCCGAAGCCCTTGCCCCACTGCCACGCCGTCTCGTCCCACGAATAGCGCTGGGCCGTGGTCACTAAGGGCACGAGATCCATGCCGACGAGGCCCGGCCATTCGCGCGCCTCTTTCTTCAGCGCCTCGAGATCGAACTTGCCGTCGGGCGCGTGCGCGATCACCGCATTGGGCATGCCCTGCTCGCGGATCAGCGCGGTCAGCGCGCGGGTATCGAGCCCGGCGAGGCCGATCACGCCGCGCGCCTTCAGCCAGCCGTCGAGATGGCGCGAGGCGCGCCAGTTGGAGGGGTCGGTGATCGCCGAATGCAAGACGATCCCGCGCACGCCGGGGGTGGCGGCGAGATTCACCGTCTCGATGTCCTCGTCGTTGGTGCCGACATTGCCGATGTGGGGGAAGGTGAAGGTGATGATCTGGCCGGCATAGGAAGGGTCGGTGAGGATCTCCTGATAGCCGGTCATCGCGGTGTTGAAACAGACCTCGCCCACCGCATGGCCGGCCGCGCCAAGGCCGAAGCCTTCGAGCACGGTGCCGTCGGCGAGCACCAGAAGCGCGGTCGGAGCGGGCTCCGGCCAGCCGGTTTCGTCTTGTTTGCGGGTCATCAAAAGACTAGATAGCCACGACTACGCTCAAGGTCAAAACGGCCGCCGGCGCCGCGCCCGGAGACCCCGAATGCCGAGCCTCATGAGCAGCCGCTTCGGCCGCATGCTCGCCCTCGCCGGGATCCTCGCCATGACGATCCTGGGCGCCCTTGCCGGCTTCCTGGTGGTTTCGTGGTTCAAGGCGCAATACTCGGCCCCGAGCATCTTCGCCATCTACGCGCTGGTCGCGGCGGTCATTGCGCTCGCGGCATTCGGCGGCCTGTGGTTCTTGCGCATTCCGGGGAAACTCCCGAAATAAGCCGCTTCCGGCATCGATTCGACGAGAGGTCACCCGTGCTGCGCGATGAGATCGACAAGGCCATGAAAGAGGCGATGAAGGCGCAGGAGAAGCTCCGCTTGTCCACGCTCCGGCTGATGAATGCCGCCATCAAGAACGCCGACATCGAGGCCCGCACCGCAGGCCGAGCGCCGCTCGGCGACGACGACATCCTCGGGCTCTGCCAAAAGCTGATCAAGCAGCGCCAGGATTCGATCGAGCTCTACGACAAGGGCGGCCGCGCCGAGCTTGCCAACAAGGAGCGCCAAGAGATCGAGATCATCAAGGGCTTTCTCCCCGCCCAGCTCTCCGAGGCCGAGATGAAGGCGGCAATCGCGGGCGTGATCAAGGACGTGGGCGCCGCCGGCCCGAAGGACATGGGCAAGGTCATGGCCGCGCTGAAAACGGCCTATGCCGGCAAGATGGATTTCGGCAAGGCGAGCGGCCTGGTGAAGGGGCTGCTCGCGGGCTAATTTCCCGTCACCCTGAGGTGCCCGAGCAAAGCGCGGGCTTCGAAGGGCGTAGGCACGTCGCCGGTCGAGGAGGCCCCATGAGCAATCGAATTCCCGAGCGCGCAACCAGCCTTTCCCGCCGCGCCGCGATCGCCGTTGCGGCCGGCGCCGCGGCGAGCGCGCTCACGCGCTCGACGCCCGCCTCGGCTGAGGCCGCGAGCACATCGATCCTCAACCGTCCGATCCCGCACGGCGGCGAAATGCTGCCGGCGGTCGGCGTCGGCACCTGGCAGGTGTTCGACGTCGGCGACAGTCCGGAGAAGAGCGCCGCGCTCCGGCCCGTGGTTGAGGCGCTGGTCGCGGGCGGCGGCAAGGTGATCGACACCGCCACCGGCTACGGCTCCTCCGAGGCCGTGGTCGGCCATCTCGCCCGCATGACCGGTCTCCGCGACCAGCTCTTTCTCGCCACCAAATGCCGGGTCGGCAGCCGCGCTTCCATGACCGCGGAAATGCAGCAGTCACAGCGCCGGCTGCAAACCCAGAAAATCGACCTGATGCAGCTTCACAACGTGCGCGACGCCAAGACCGATCTCGGCCTGTTGCGCGAATGGAAGGCGCAGGGCATCTGCCATTATTTCGGCATCACCACCTCGTTCAACGGCGACCACGCGGCGATCGCCGCGGTCACCGGCCGCGACAAGCCGGATTTCGTCCAGGTCAATTATTCGATCGCGGACCGCACGGCGGAGAGCCGCGTGCTGCCGGCGGCAAAGGACGCGGGCGCGGCGGTGCTGATCAACGAGCCGTTCGCGAGCGGCGGGCTGTTCCGGCGGGTGCGGGGAAAACCGCTGCCCGATTGGGCGGCGGAATTCGACGCCGCCACCTGGGGACAGTTCTTTTTGAAGTTCATTTTGGCCCACGAGGCGGTGACCGTGGTCATCCCGGGCACCGCCAAGGCCGAGCACATGAAGGACAATCTCGCCGCCGGGCGCGGCCGGCTGCCCGACCGGGCCATGCGCGCGCGCATGACGGCCTTCGTCGACGCGCTCGGATAGCGAACGGACAAGGGCAGTCATGCCCAGGCGTGCATCGACCGAAATCGACACTCGCTGACCGTTACGATATGGCGGTTGTCCCGGCACTCAATTGTAGAGATTCAAATCCGCTAATCTTGCTAATCTCCAGGTCCGCTTAGCCTTCGATTGCTGCCGAATTGGTGCGCAGCAGCGAACGACGCGATGTGCCACAAGCGGACGTTCGAATGCTGCCGACGGCCGGCAACCATCGCCGTCGCGTAGGACTCCCGTCTCACGACGAGCGATAGTAGCGCCACCGCCCCGTATCGGCCTAATGCGGCTCCCGATATCAAAGCCGAATTCAAGCATTTGGTTAAGCGCCACGACCCGGATGCGAATG
>JAHFPO010000053.1 GCA_023266695.1 Hyphomicrobiales bacterium
GCCGAGCATGGCGACGAGCCCGCCCGATTCTTGCGCCTCGAGGACGATCCGCGCTTCCTCGAAGGATTCCGTCCGCGGATCGATGCGTGCACTAAGGCGAGCCCTGAACTCGGCGAGACGCCCTTCCGCCTCGATCGCAATGCCCGCGACCGATCCGCCGCCCGCCGCCGCACCCGTGAGTTTCAACGGCTTGCCGACGGCGATCCGCCGCGTGAGCGCGGCCACGTCTTCACCGCCGAGCGCTTGCGCGACGATGGCCAATCCTTCCGCGCGCGCGGCCGCGACTTCGAATTCGATCCTGCCGTTCGCGCGCTCCCACAGCGTGCCGATGCGCCCGCTCGCCTCGGCCGAGAGCCCGTCGAGGTCGTCGATCAGCAGGCGCTCGACGGCAACGCCCTCGGCGGTGCGCGCCAGCACCGCATCGATCCCGCGCAGGGGGCGACCGAGCACGCGCAGGCCGCGGCCCTTGAAACCGAGTTGCAGATCGAGCGCGTCCGAACCTGCGATCGCGGCGGCGGCCATGGGCGCGAGGAGATCGAGGTCGATGCCGTCGGCATTGAGATCGGTCTCGATACGGGTGCGGCGCGTGCCCTCGCCTTCCACCAGAACGAGGCGCCCGCCAAGCTTGGCGTCGCCGAGGGCGAAATCGAGCTTGTCGATCGTGACGCGTCCGGGCGCGAGCTCGACCCGCCCGCCGAGACGAAGCGGTTGGCTTTCCTCGATCGAGGCGGATTTCGTCCCGCCCATGAACCAATGGGCGAACGCCGCCGCGTCCTCGGCCTCGAGCATGACGTCGCCGGAAAAAATCGCGCTGCCTGCCCCGCTGCTCGCCGCCTTGATCGACCCGCGCCCCGGCAGCCGCGCCTCGATCCGCTCGAGCGCGAGCGCGCCGTCGCGGACGCCGAGGCTGGCGCTGAGATCGCGCACCTGATTTCCGCCCACGGCCACACTCTCCACCGCGAGGCCGATCCGGCCCGCGAACGGCAGACCGTCGATCAACGCCAGCGCCTCGCGCGCCCACGCGAGCACGGAAATGAAACCTTGAGCGTTCTTGATTCCGGCGGCGCGATCGAGGTCGAGCCGCCGGGCGATGAGCGTTCCGTCGATCCGCCCGCGCGGCCGCGGCGTAAACTGCACATTGCCGCCGAGCTCGATCGGCGCTTCTCCGGCGCCGAGGGCGAGCACGAGGGAATCGAGCGTGACCCGTTCGCCGTTCGCTTTCGCATCGGCGGTGATCCGCCAAGGCAATCCGTTTCCGCCGCGCCGCGCGAGCATGATCCTGCCCTCGAAGCGAGGCTCGGCTTTGGCGAGCGCGAGCGTGCCGTCGGCATCGATGAGGGTGCCGTCGTCGGCGCGCTCGATCAGGAGGCGCAACCGGCTCGCGTCGTCGCCGCCGAAGCGGCCGGTATTCGCGCGCAGCGTCCAGCGCCGGCCGTTCTGCCGGAGGCTGGCTTCGAATCTCAGCGGTCCCGCGCGGGAACGCAGCTCGCCCGCCGCCGAGACCTGGTCGATGATCAACAGGCCCTGGGTCGCGCGGTCCTCGACGATGAGCGAGCCGCCTTCGAGCGTGATGCGCGAGATCGAGAACGAATCGGCGTCGGCGGGCTCCGCGGCCATGGCGGGAAGCACGAGCCGGCCGTCGCGTTCGATCGCGAGCCGGAGCGCCGGCCGTTTCAGCACGAACTCCTCGGCTTCGACCACGCCGCGCAATAGCGCGCCGAGCGAGAGAATACCGCGCACCTCTCCGGCGCGGATGCCGGTGGCGCTCTCCGGATCGCCGATCTCGACGTCGCCGAGGACGAAAGCCGGGGTCGGCAGGATGGTCGCCTCGATCGGACCCCGGATCCTGACCGGCGCGCCGACGAGCGCCGTCGTGCGGCTCTCGAAGGTCGCTCGCCAGTCGTTCCAATCGACGAAGGCGGGTGCCGCGAGGGCCGCGACGATCGCGACGATCAAGGCGATGGCGAGACCGAGAAGGGCGTGTTGCACGCGCGTTTCCTTCGACTACCGCCGTTGCAGGATCGGCCGGCTCCGGTCCGGGCTCGAGCCCCGATCAGAGGGCGACGATCTTACCCGGATTCATGATGTTTTCGGGGTCGAGCGCCCGCTTGAGCGCGCGCATGGCGGCGACGGCCGGATCGCCGAGCTCGGCGTCGAGATACTTCATTTTGCCTTGGCCGATGCCGTGCTCGCCGGTGCAGGTGCCCTCCATGGCGAGCGCGCGCTCGGCGAGGCGGTCGAGGAAGCGCTCGACCCTGGATAACTCGTCGCGGTCGTCCATCCTCATCAGAAGCAGCACATGGAAGTTGCCATCGCCGACATGGCCGATGATCGGCCCGGTGAGGTTCATCGCATCCATATCGCGCTGGGTCTCGACCACGCATTCGGCGAGGCGCGAGATCGGCACGCACACGTCGGTGGAAAGTGCGTGGGTATCCGGTATCAATCGCGTCGCCGCCCAGTAGGCGTCGTGGCGCGCCTGCCACAGCTTCGAGCGATCCTCGGCCTTGGCGGTCCATTCCGACGGGCCGCCGCCGAACTCGGCCGCGATCTCGCCGAAGCGCTCCGCCTGCTCGGCGACGGAGGCGGAGGAACCGTGAAATTCCAGGAATAGCGTCGGCGCTTCTTTCAGCGAAAGCTTGGAATAGGCGTTCGACGCCTTGATCTGCAATTCGTCGAGCAACTCGATACGCGCCACCGGAATGCCGGACTGGATGGTGGCGATCGTCGCCTTGCAGGCAGCCCCCACGGTCGGGAACGGGCACACCGCCGAGGAGATCGCCTCGGGAATGCCGTTGAGCTTGAGCGTGATCTCGGTGATGACGCCGAGCGTTCCCTCCGAGCCGATGAAGAGCCGAGTGAGGTCGTAACCGGCGGAGGATTTCCTCGCCCGCCGCGAGGTGGTGAGCTCCTCGCCGTTCGCGAGCACGACTTTGAGCGCCAGCACATTGTCCTTCATGGTGCCGTAGCGCACCGCATTGGTGCCGGAGGCGCGGGTCGCCGCCATGCCGCCGAGCGAGGCGTCGGCGCCGGGATCGAGCGGGAAGAACAGGCCCTGATCGCGCAGGTGCTCGTTCAATTGCTTGCGGGTGACGCCGGGCTCGACCACGCAGTCGAGATCCTCGGTGTGCACCGCAAGCACGCGGTTCATGTCCCGAAAATCGATCGACACGCCGCCGAAAGGCGCGTTGACGTGACCTTCGAGCGAGGTGCCGGCGCCGAACGGAATCACCGGCACGCGCTCTTCGGCGCAGATTCGGACGATTCCCTGAACGTCCCCGGTCGAGGCCGCATAGACCACCGCGTCGGGCGGCTGGTTCACGAGCCAGGTGGTGGTATGGCCGTGCTGTTGGCGAACCGCTTCGGAGGTCACGACCTGGTTGCCGAAGCGGGCGACGAGCGCGCGCACCGCCGCCTCGACTGCCTTCGGATCGCGCCGATTCATCGCGAGACTGGAACTTTCTGTCACCAACGCCATCGGCGGATTCCCCCCGGACGGAATTCTAGCAGAGCCGCCGGATGGCGTCCGGCTAGGCATTCCGCCGCGGGTCACCCAACGATGGCCGCAAAAGTGACTGACCGGCTTTGGGAGATTGGTGATATTGTGAAGGTCTTGGAGGAGTGGGAAGCTAATCATTACAAGTTCAATCGGCTCTATCACACGGAGTAGGTGGCATGATTAGACTTGGATGGGCGTTCTTTTCATTGCTCGTGTTCCTCACGCTGCCAGGCATCGCGCCAGCGGACGCCGCCTCTGACCGCGATATCCTCAAGCAGTTCGGCATGCTCGGCAGGCAGGCCATCGACTGCACCGCGCCGTATAGCCGCAGCAACCCGCACGTGATCTACTCTGTCTCGCCCCAGGGCAATGTCACGCGCACCTTGAAGATGGACCCCTCGCTCGATGGCACCTTTCCGATGCGCAACCTGCGTCTGCTCGCCCCCGACCGGCTGCAATTCGAGGAGACCGGGCGGCGGGCCGAGTTCATCGTCACCCTCGTCAAGATTGGCGGCAAATTCCGCAGCTGGCAGTCGGCCCAGGCAGACGGCAAAGTGGTCATTCAGGACGGCAAGTTCCTAAGCTCCGGCTCGCCCACCTTGGCCTTTGAGGCCTGCCGTAACTGAACTGTTTGGGGCAAACTGACCCACTACCAGGCTTTCCAGACCATTGCTAAGCCCTTGGGCACGCATGCATCTCATGCAGATGAGGCATGCACGCTGCCCTATTTCTCAAGGCCTGCGAGGCGCCTATGTTGCATTGCAGAAAGATGGAGCTTCGGGGGGTGTCCCACGGCCATCACGCAACGAAAGGAATGACACCCATGACTGCTGTTACTCATGACCTCAGAATTGCCGCGGCGACCGCGAAGGCCGCTGCGCCCGTCAAGAACCTGTGGGAGCGCGTTCTCGACCGGCTCTACGAGGCGCGCATGCGCCAGGTCGAGCGCGAGATTCTCACTTACAGGCACCTCGTTCCCGAGGATACCCTGGCCAGAATCCGCAAGCGGGCTGCGCTGCGCGACTAACCGTTCGTGTGTGAACGCCGGCGCCGTCGCGCCTGATCGATTTCGCGCCCTGGCCGGGCTTGCCCCGCCGGGGCGCAGTCGTTTCAGGATCGCGTGAGCGTGAGCGTTACCCAGTTCTCGATCACCTCGCGGCGCCGGAGCACGAGGCCTTGGGCGCGAAAACTCGCGAGCGCGGCGTTTGCTTGCGCCGGCATGAGGCCCGAAAGCACGACCGTGGCGCCGGGCGCGAGCAGGGCCCGCACCGGCCGCGCTAGCCGCTGCAGGGGCTGCAGCAGGAGATTGGCGAGCACCAGATCATAGGGCGCGCCGGCCCGGATCGCCGAATGCTTGACTCCGTCGGCGCGGATCACCTGAACGAAATTCCCTGCTCGATTCCCGCGTGCATTCCTCTGCGCCGCCGCCGTGGCCACCGGATCGATTTCGCCAGCAACCACCGGACGGCGGAAGGCGCGCGCCGCCGCGATGGCAAGCACGCCCGAGCCGGTGCCGAGATCGAGGATACGCCGCGACCGTCCGCGCGCGACACGCTCGATCGCCGCGAGACAGCCCCGCGTGGTGCCGTGATGGCCGGTGCCGAAGGCGAGCGCCGCCTCGATCTCGATGCCGATGCGGTTCGGCGCTACCTCGTGGCGATCATGGGCGCCGTGGACGACGAAGCGCCCGACGCGCACGGGGCCGAGCCCCGTGAGACTGGCCGCTACCCAGTCCTTGTTGGCTTCGCTCTCGAACGCGATGGTGCGCGCGATCTCCGCTCCGGCCGCCTCGCTCACCCATTGCACGATCTTGTTCCGATCCGGCCTGCCCGAAAATCGCACCTCGATGGTCCAGAAGCTTTCGCCTTCGAAGGTACCGATGGAGAGGCCCGCAAGATCGATGCCGTCGGCGAGCCGGTCGATGATCCTTCTCGCGCTCGCCGCATCGACGCGCAGGCGCAATATATGAGCGGGTTTTTCGGCAGACGATCGCAAGCGCTGATTCCGAAACGAGGTCCGGCCCTAGCCTATCACGCCCGCTCGACGAAGCTCGCCACCACGCGCTTCTCGCCCGCCTTGTCGAACTGCACCGTCAGCTTGTTGCCGTCGATCTCGCTCACCTCGCCATAACCGAACTTGACGTGGAACACCCGCTCGCCGCGAGCGAAGGCGGATGAGCCGTGGCCGGTCTTGGCGACCACCTCGCCCTCGATGGTGACCGGCTTGCGCACGAAACGGCCGGCGGCGCCCTCCGCGCCACCCCCGCGCCGCGTCTGCGCGCGCTGCCAGCCGGGCGTATCGTAGCGCGAGGAGAACGATCCGGCGTCGAACCGGCTCCGCGGCTCGGCAAAGCCGCCCGCCGCCTCGCGCACCTCCACATGCGCCTCCGGCAATTCGTCGAGGAAGCGGCTCGGCACATTCGAGCTCCATAGCCCGTGGATGCGCCGGTTGGAGGAAAAATAGATGCGCGCCCGCCGCCGCGCCCGGGTCAAGCCGACATGGGCGAGCCGGCGCTCTTCCTCCAGGCCGGCGCGGCCCTGCTCGTCGAGCGAGCGTTGATGGGGGAACAGGCCCTCCTCCCAGCCCGGCAGGAACAGGGCGTCGAACTCAAGACCCTTGGCGGCGTGGAGCGTCATCAGATTGACGGCGTCCGTCGCGCCGCCGCTTTCCACGTCCATGACGAGCGCGATATGTTCGAGGAATCCGCGCAGATTCTCGAAGGCTTCCATGGAGCGCACCAGCTCCTTGAGGTTCTCGAGCCGGCCAGCGGCGTCGGCCGAGCGATCGTTCTGCCACATGGCGGTATAGCCCGACTCGTCGAGCACGATTTCGGCAAGCTCGGTATGCGGCAGCTGATCGAGCTGGCCGCGCCAGCGATCGAAGGCGGCGACGAGATCGCGCAGCGCCCCGCGCGGCTTCGTCTTCAATTCCTCGGTCGTGGTGAGCACGCGCGCTGCTTCCATCAGTGACACGCGGTTGGTGCGCCCATAGTCGTGCAAAGTCTGCAGCGCCACGTCGCCGAGGCCGCGCTTCGGCACATTGACGATGCGCTCGAAAGCGAGGTCGTCGCTTACCGAGCAGACGCAGCGGAAATAGGCGAGCGCGTCGCGGATCTCGGCGCGCTCGTAGAAGCGCGGGCCCCCGATCACGCGATAGGGCAGCCCCAGGGTGACGAAGCGGTCCTCGAACTCGCGCATCTGGAACGAGGCCCGCACCAGGATCGCGATCTCGGAGAGCTTGTGGCCCTTGCGCGCGAGCGCCTCGATTTCCTCGCCGATCGCGCGTGCTTCCTCTTCGGAATCCCAAGCGCCGGTCACCGTCACCTTCTCGCCCGCTTCGCCTTCGGTCCTGAGCGTCTTGCCGAGGCGGCCCTCGTTGTGGGCGATCAGGTGCGAGGCGGCGGCGAGGATATGGCCGGTCGAGCGATAGTTGCGCTCGAGCCTGATCACCTTGGCGCCGGGAAAATCCTTCTCGAAGCGCAGGATGTTGTCGACCTCGGCGCCGCGCCAGCCGTAGATCGACTGGTCGTCGTCGCCGACGACGCAGAGATTTTTCGATCCCTGCGCCAACAGCCGCAGCCACAGGTACTGGGCGACGTTGGTGTCCTGATATTCGTCCACCAGCATGTAGCGGAAGCGCTCCTGATAGCGCGCGAGCACGTCGGCGTGCGCCCGGAAGAGGCGGAGGTTCTCCAGCAGGAGATCGCCGAAATCGGCGGCGTTCAAAGTCTTCAAGCGTTCCTGATAGGCGGCATAGAGCGACTTGCCCCGCCCATCGGCGAAGCTCATGGCGTCGCCCGCCGGCACGTCGGCGGGCGAAAGGCCGCGATTCTTCCAGTTGTCGATGATGGCGGCAAGCACGCGCGCCGGCCAACGCTTCTCGTCGATGTCGGCCGCCTCGATCACCTGCTTCATGAGCCGGATCTGGTCGTCGGTGTCGAGGATGGTGAAGTCGGACTTGAGGCCCACGAGCTCGGCGTGGCGGCGGAGAATCTTCACCCCGATGGAATGGAAGGTGCCGAGCCAGGGCATGCCCTCGACCGCCTTGCCGACCATCGTCCCCACGCGTTCCTTCATCTCACGCGCGGCCTTGTTGGTGAAGGTGACGGCGAGGATGTCGCCGGGCCGCGCCCGGCCGGCGGCGAGGAGATGGGCGATGCGGGTGGTGAGCACCCGGGTCTTGCCGGTGCCGGCGCCGGCGAGCACCAGCACCGGTCCATCGAGGCTTTCGACCGCCTCGATCTGCTCGAGGTTCAACCCGTCGAGATAGTCGGGACCCGCCGCCGCGCGGGCGCGCGCGGCAATGCCGCCGGCCTTGGGCGCGGGCGGCAGGGGCGGATCGGAGCGTTCCTGTTTCAGCGGATCGGCCATGGAGTCTCTTGCGAATCCTCAAAGAACAAAGTGGCACTGCCCATCCGGTTTGGCGAGGGCAAACGGTCTTGGCTCCCTCTCCCCGTTTACGGGGAGAGGGATGGGGTGAGAGGCAAGGGCCGGAAGTGCGAACACCCCTCACCCGGCTCGCGGAGCCTGTCATCGGGCGGCGCTTCGCGCCGACCCGTTGGCTCGCCGACCTCTCCCCGCCAGCGGGGAGAGGTGAACGACATGGACGCAGGTTCAGCCCGGCTCTAGAACGCCCCATGTTCGAGGCGAAATTCCAGTCGTTCGAGGAGCGGGCCGACCCGTCGAAGGGGGCGGAGCGCGTGAAAAAGCTCCGCGCCGAGCTGAAGAAGCGCAAGCTCGGGGGCTTCGTCGTCTCCCGCGCCGACCCGCACCAGAACGAATTCGTGCCGCCGGCGGAGGAGAGGCTCGCCTGGCTTACGGGCTTTTCCGGCTCGGCCGGCGCCGCCGTGGTGCTTCAAGACAAGGCCGCCCTCTTCGCCGACGGCCGTTATGGGTTGCAGGCGCGCGAGGAGGTCGATCGCTCGGTCTTCACGATCGAGCATCTGATCGAACGCCCGCCCGAGGACTGGATCGCCGACAATCTTCCGGCAAGCGGCAGCCTCGGCTACGACCCTTGGCGCACCACCCTCGACCAGGTGGAAAAGCTCGCCAAAGCCTGCGCGCGCGCCAAAGCCAAGCTCGTCGCGGTCGCGGACAATCCGGTCGATGCGATCTGGCGGGAGCGGCCCGCCCCGCCGCTCGCCCCGGTCAAGCTCCACGATCAGAAGTTCGCGGGCGAGAGCGCCGAGGCGAAGCTCGCGCGCCTCAGCGCGGAGCTCGCGAAGGCGAAGTGTGATGCCGCCGTCCTCTCCGATCCCGCCGCCGTCGCCTGGACCTTCAATATCCGCGGCGGCGACGTCGCCCACACGCCCCTGCCGCTTTCATGGGCGATCGTGCCGCGCGAGGGAAAGCCGCTGCTCTTCATCGACGCACGCAAGCTCGCGAACGAGGTGCGAACGGCACTCGGCAAGCTCGCGGCGATCGAGGAACCGCGCAACCTCGAAGCGGTTCTCGCCAAGCACGCCAAGAAAAAGACCATCCGCCTCGATCAGGCGACCGCCCCGCGCCGGCTCGCGGATGTCATCGAAAAAGCCGGCGGAACGGTCTCCAAGGGACCCGATCCGGTCGCCCGCATGAAAGCCGTGAAGAACGCGACCGAGATCGCGGGCATGCGCGCGGCGCACCAGCGCGACGGCGTCGCGCTCTGCCGCTTTCTCGCCTGGCTCGACCGCGAGGCGCCAGAGGGAAAGCTCAGTGAGATCGACGCGGTGGCGGCGCTCGAAAGCTTCCGCCGCGACACCGGCGCGCTCAAGGACATTTCGTTCCCCACCATCGCCGGTTCCGGCCCCAACGGCGCGATCGTGCATTATCGCGTGACCAGGAAGAGCAACCGGCGCCTCGCGCCCGGCGAATTGTTCCTCGTCGATTCCGGTGCCCAATACGAGGACGGCACCACCGACGTCACCCGCACCGTCGCCATCGGGAACCCAAGCGAGGAGATGCGCGAGCGCTTCACCCTCGTGCTCAAGGGTCACATCGCAATCGCCCGCGCGCTCTTTCCCGATGGCACCAGCGGCGCGCAGATCGATCCGTTCGCGCGCGCCCCGCTATGGGCGGCGGGGCTCGACTACGACCACGGCACCGGCCACGGGGTTGGCAGCTATCTTTCGGTGCACGAGGGCCCGGCGCGGCTTTCGAAACTCGGCAACGCGCCGCTTGGCCCGGGCATGGTGCTCTCGAACGAGCCGGGATTTTACAAAACCGGCGCCTATGGCATCCGGATCGAGAATCTCGTCCTGGTGACGGAGGCGCGTGCGCGCGAGGGAGCCGAGAAAAAATTGCTCGGCTTCGAGACCCTGACCCGGGCGCCGATCGACCGGCGCCTCGTCGTGCGCGGGCAACTCGCGCGCGAGGAAATCGACTGGCTCGATGCCTATCACGCACTTGTGCGCAACGAGATCGGACCTCTTCTCGATGCCGAGACCCGGCCATGGCTGGATGCTGCGACGGCACCTGTCGATAAATAGCATAAAAATTATGTGATTTTATTCTATTGACGAAAAATTACTGTTGAGTGACCATGCTATCGGGTCGATGACGGGCTGCATCCGGCCCCGGAGATGATTTCATGGGTTGCTGTGACGACAATCCTGCGTTCCGGTCCATCGCAGGCAAGACCAGCGCCGAGCTGGCGCCGCCCGACCTCTCTCGCCGCACGGTGCTGAAGGGTGCCGCCGCCTTGGCGGGCGTGGTGAGCGCCGCCGGTCCGGCTGGCGCGCAAACCAACCCCAAGAAGGTCACGGTTTCCTTTTGCAGCCAGATCCTGTGCGCCCCGCCCTATGTCGTAGGCGTCGCCAACGGTCACTTCCGCAACCACGGCCTCGATGTGGAGATCGTCTATACCCGCGGCGGCAATGCAGCCATTCAGGCGCTCGTCGGCGGAGCCGTTGATTACGGGGCAACCTCGCTCGACGTGGCGATGCAGGCCTATGCCAAGGGCGCGGACATTCGCCGCTTTGTTACCACCGGCCGCCTGCCGCTGTTCGCGCTCGTGACCGCGCCGAAGCGGGCGGCGGAAATCACCGGTCTCAAGGACCTCGAAGGCAAAACCGTCGGCGTGTCAGCGCTCGGCAATGCCGATCATGCGCTTCTCTTGTTCCTGCTCGCCAAGGCCGGCGCCGACAAGGACAAGGTCCAGTTCGCGACCCTTGGCGTCAATCTGCTCGAAGCGCTGCGCGGGGGCCTGGTCGATGCCGGCCTGGTGCAGGAACCGGCGCTCACGCTGATCGCACGCGCGGGCGGGCGCACGCTCGTCAACGCCATGGACAGCAAGGATGCGCAGAAATATCTCGGCGGACCCTACGAATTCATGGGCGTTTCCGTCCGCACCAAGGAGATCGCGGCGCGCAAACCCGAAATGCTGGCGCTCGCCAAGGGCCTCGACGACGCCCTCAAAGCGCTCCCGAAGATGAAGCCCAACGAACTGGTGAATGCCTTTCCGAAGGAGCTGCTCGCCGGCGCCAACGTGACCGAGCTCGGCGACATCCTGGCGCGCTACCGCACTTCGCTCTATCCGGACCGGGTGACGATCGATCTCGCAGCCGCGCGCCGTGTCGCCGAGAGCCTGAAGATCGCGGGCCTCGTCAAGGCCGACGCCGACGTCAGCGGGCTGCACGACACCACCATCGTGGGGAGCTAACCCCTGCACGTTCGCGATCTCTCGCTCTCCTATGGCGGCGAGCCGGTCCTGGAGGGCGTAAGCCTTCACGTCGGTGAAGGCCAATATGTGAGCCTGGTGGGCCCTTCGGGCTCCGGCAAGTCGAGTCTGCTGCGCGCCATCATCGGACTGCAGAAAACCTTGAGCGGGTCGGTGGAAACCGGCTGCGCGAAAGCGGACATCGGCATTCTGTTTCAGGACGACGCGCTGTTGCCCTGGCGCACCGCGCGCGAAAACGTGGCACTCGGGCTCGGGTTTCACGGAATGGAACGCGCCCGGGCGCTCGATGAAGCCGAAGCCTGGCTCGCGCGGCTCGGGCTTTCCGGCCTCAGTGACCGCTATCCGGGCCGGCTTAGCGGCGGCCAGCGCAAACGCGTCGCGCTCGCGCAGGTGCTGGCGCTCAAGCCGAAATTGCTGCTGATGGACGAGCCTTTCGCCTCGCTCGACGCCATCGTGCGCGCGCGCATCAGCCAGGAACTGGTCGAGCTCGTGGAGCGCGAACGGATCAGCGTGCTGCACGTCACCCACGATCTCGAGGAGGCGATCACGCTCTCCGACACGGTCCATCTGCTCTCGCAGGGACCGCGCGCGCGCATCACGCAACATTATCCCGTGCCGATCCCGCGCCCGCGCGAGCTGGTACGCGCGCGCATGCATCCCGCCTTCGCACCGCTTTTGGAACGGCTCTGGCGCGATCTCTCCCGCGAGGTCGCTCACAATCCGCGGGCGGAGGCGGCGTGATGTTGAACCCGAAGCGGGCCTGGATTCGCCAGTTGATCGCGCTCGCGACCTTTCTCGCGCTGTGGGAGGCGGCCGGCCGGGCCGATCTCTTGAACCCGCTCTATATGCCGATGCCGAGCAGCATCTGGGACGCGCTGGTGGAACTCTTCGCCGGCGGCCGTATCTGGATTCATATGGAGGCGACCTTCACCGCCGCACTCGCCGGGCTCGTGATCGGGATCGTCGTGGGCATCGTGCTCGGCGTCGTCGCCGCTCTCATCCCGGTCGTCGCCGAACTGCTCGAGCCGGTGATGCTGCTCCTGAACGCGGTGCCGCGGGTGATCCTGGCGCCGCTGTTCGTGATCTGGCTCGGCATCGGGCTCGCCTCCAAGGTGGCGCTCGCCTTCATCCTGGTGGCGGTGGTGATCTTCTTCACCGTGTTCACCGGCATCCGGCAGGTCGACCGGCGATTGGTCGAGCGCATCGTGACGCTCGGCGGCGGACGCTCTGCGCTCCTGCGTCACGTCTATCTCCCCTCGGTCACGGCCTGGGTACTCGGCAATCTCAAGGTCGCGGTCGGCTTCGCCTTTACCGGCGCGGTGGTCGGCGAATTCGTCGCCGCCAGTCGCGGCCTCGGCTATCTGCTTTCCTTCGCCCAGAGCACATTCAACTCCGCGCTGATGATGGCGCTGGTGCTCTTGATCATGGCGGTCGTGCTGGTCATCTTCGGTCTCGCCAGCCGGCTCGAGAAACGTTTGTTGCGCTGGAACTGAGCCGGTTAGGATGGCCGGGACCAGCTCGGCCATGACATGATTCAACCGAGAAGCTTGAACCACTCCTCCTCGGAGAGCACCTTCACCCCGAGCTTCTTTGCCTCGGCGAGCTTGGAACCGGCGCCGGGTCCGGCGATCACGTAGTCGGTCTTTTTCGACACCGAACTCGCAACCTTGGCGCCGAGACGCTCGGCCATGGCCTTGGCCTCGTCGCGGCTCATCTTTTCGATCGTACCGGTGAACACCACGGTCTTGCCCGCGACGGCGGAATCGGTCCGCGGCTTTTCGGCATCGCGGATGCGCACCTGCCGGATCAGCCGTTCGACCCGTTTCCGGTTGTGCGCCTCGCCGAAATAGGCCGCTAGGCTATCGATCACCGTGTCGCCGATCTGGTCGAGCGCATCCATCTCGTGGCGCGTTTCTTCGTCTCTTTTGACCAGCTTCAGGCAGGCGGCATGGAAGGCGTCCCACGAGCCGTAACCGCGCGCGAGCGCGACCGCCGTGGTCTCGCCGACGTGGCGGATGCCGAGCGCATAGATGAATCGTTCGAGCGAGATGTCGCGGCGCGCCTCGATCGCCTCATAGAGGTTGCGCACGGACAGCTCGCCGAAGCCTTCCTCCTCCTCGAGCTTGATCTTCTTGTTGCGCGCCTTGAGCGTGAAAATGTCCGCCGGTTCCTTGATCCAGCCCCGCTCGAAGAAAAACTCGATCTGCTTTTCGCCCAGTCCTTCGATGTCGAAGGCGCGGCGCGAGACGAAATGCCGGAGGTGCTCGATGGTCTGGAACGGGCATGCGAACTCCCCGCTGCAGTAGGCGCGCGCTCCCTCCTCGCCGCCCGCGATCGATTCCCGCACGATCTCGGTCTTGAGCGGGCACGGACAGGTCTTCGGAAAGCGATAGGGCTTGGCTCCCCTCGGCTTGCCTTCGACCACGCCCAGCACCTGCGGGATCACGTCGCCCGCGCGCTGGATCGTCACGGTGTCGCCGACGCGCACGTCCAATCGCTCGATCTCGTCCTCGTTGTGCAAGGTCGCGTTCGACACCACCACGCCGCCGACCGTCACCGGCACGAGCTTGGCGACCGGTGTGAGCGCGCCGGTACGGCCCACCTGAATCTCGATCGCTTTCACGACGGTGGTCGCCTTCTCGGCCGGAAACTTGTGGGCGAGCGCCCAGCGCGGCGTGCGCGACACCGCGCCGAGCCGTTCCTGCCAGTCGATGCGGTCGAGCTTGTAGACCACGCCGTCGATGTCGTAGCCGAGAC
>JAHFPO010000054.1:0-11669 GCA_023266695.1 Hyphomicrobiales bacterium
GGGGTTGCAAGGATGCTCTCGATCTTTTCCAATGCTTCCACGGTCTCGAGCAGCGCAAAGGCGAGGCTGAATTCGTTGGCACGGTGCAGATATTGGGTGCGGTCGAGGCCCGACAGGCCGAGCGCGGTATGCGGCCCCCAGCTGCGTCCACCCGCCGGCGGAAACTTGGTCGCGTCGACCAGCGCCTTTGCATCGGCGGCGGTATTGACCATGGGCATGATCACGGCGCCCGCCCCGGCGTCGAGCGCGCGACACGCCAGCGCATGATCGCTCAGCGGCACCCTCACCGCCACCGATAGTCCACAAGCGTCAGCGGCGGGGATGCAAGCGACGAGGTCGTCGTACGAGCACAGCCCGTGCTGGAAATCGAAGGTAACCGAGGAGAAGCCCGAACGGGCGAGTTCCTGGAGGACGGCGGGATGCGCCAGCGTCACCCATGCGTTGAATACGGTCTCGCCAGCGCGCAGTCGGCCGGCTAGCCCGAGGGGAGCGGCAATTTCGGCCATGGAAAGTCTCGAATTCGGTCGACAACCGGCTCAACGCCCGGCCTTGATCTCCTCGATCGCCTTGGCCAGCAAATCGTCCATCATGCGCCGGATCTGTTGTTCCGACACATCGGTCAGACCCTTGGCGTCGAAATCCTTGCGCAGCTTGCGGTAGACGTCGTTGTCGCCCGCTTCCTCGAAGTCGGCAATGACGACGGCCTTGGCGTAGGAATCAGCCTCGGCGCCCTTGAGCCCGAGCTTGTCGGCCGCCCACAGGCCCAGGAGCTTGTTGCGCCGGGCATTGGCCTTGAAGCGCAGCTCCTCGTCGTGGGCGAATTTCTTCTCGAAGCCTTCCTCGCGCTTGTCGAATGTGGTCATCGGCTCCCTGCTCCAGGCGGCCGCGTGAGGCCGCCTTCGCCGCCAAGGACGCCTTGCATATAGGGCCGCCAGCGCTGGATCAACTGCATCGCCCGATCGGGTGGAACCCACGAGGATCGCGCTAACCATCGGTCTCGTTCCCGAATCGGGCGGTGACCTGATCAAAGCCATCTTCTTCGCCTGCGACCATCCGTTCGATTCCCTAGGTCTCGGGGAGAGGGCCGGCATGCCCGGCTGCCCACAGGCGTTGCATTGTGCTCGCGAATCCGATCGGCTAGTGTCCGCCATGAGGTCGCGCGCGGTGCAAGAGAAGCCGCTCCTGCCTGACGGCACCGTTACGCAGCCCCGCCTGACTGGTTTGCGCGGGTGAGTCTCATCGGAGTCCTCGCCGACAATGGATTTTCTGAAACCACGGTACACCCCCATGAGCCGTCGTCGCAAAATTTACGAGGGCAAGGCGAAGATCCTGTACGAGGGACCCGAGCCGGCCACCTTGATCCAGCATTTCAAGGACGATGCCACCGCCTTCAATGCCAAGAAACACGAAATCGTGGATGGCAAGGGCGTGCTCAACAACCGGATCTCGGAATACGTGTTCCAGCGCCTGAACGAGATCGGCGTGCCCACCCATTTCATTCGCCGCCTCAACATGCGCGAGCAGCTGATCCGCGAAGTCGAGATCATTCCGCTCGAGGTGGTGGTGAGGAACGTCGCGGCGGGCTCGATGGCGACCCGACTCGGCATCGAGGAAGGCACCCAGTTGCCGCGCTCGATCATCGAATTCTATTACAAGAACGACCAGCTCGGCGATCCGATGGTGTCCGAGGAGCACATCACCGCCTTCGGCTGGGCTACGACCCACGAGATCGACGACATCATCGCGCTCGCCACCCGGGTCAACGATTTCCTCTCCGGCCTCTTCCTCGGCATCGGCATCCGCCTGGTCGATTTCAAGATCGAGTGTGGCCGGCTGTGGGAAAACGACATGATGCGCATCGTCCTCGCCGACGAGATCAGCCCCGACACCTGCCGGCTGTGGGACATCAAGACCAACGAGAAGCTCGACAAGGATCGCTTCCGCCGCGACCTCGGCGGGCTGATCGAAGCCTATACCGATGTCGCGCGCCGGCTCGGCATCATGGCGGAGAACGAGCCGCCGCAGGGCCGCGGCCCCGTGCTGGTGCAGTAGGCCCGGCCGCCGTCCTGCGTTCCGGCGGGGGCTCTCGGCCCCCGTCGCCGTTTCGGGAGCGACCACGATGAAAGCGCGTGTGACGGTCACCCTGAAGCCGGGCGTGCTCGACCCGCAAGGCAAGGCGATCGAGGGCGCGCTGAAGTCGCTTGGAATAGAAGGCGTTGCGAGCGTGCGCCAGGGCAAGGTGTTCGACATCGAACTTGCGGCGAAGGACAAGAAGACGGCCGAGGCCGCGCTCAAGAACGCCTGCGAGAAACTCTTGGCCAATACGGTGATCGAGAATTATCGCGTCGAGGTGCTGGGTTGAAGCCATGAAATCCGCGGTCATCGTCTTCCCCGGCATCAATCGCGAGCGCGACATGGCACGCGCCCTGAGCCTCGTCTCCGGCCGCGAGCCGGAGATGGTCTGGCACGCAGCGACAGCGCTGCCAGCAGGCATCGATCTCGTGGTGCTGCCCGGCGGCTTCTCCTATGGCGATTATCTGCGCTGCGGTGCGATCGCGGCGCGCGCGCCGATCATGGATGCAGTGCGCGCCCATGCCGGCAAGGGCGCCCTGGTGCTCGGAATCTGCAATGGATTCCAGATCCTGTGCGAGGCGGGTCTTCTGCCGGGCGTGCTCATGCGCAACACGCGGCTCAAGTTCATCTGCAAGGAGGTCCATCTGCGTGTCGAGCGTTCCGACACGCCGTTCACTCGCGGCTACAACGCCGGCGACGTCGTCCGCATGCCGGTCGCCCACGGCGAAGGCAATTATATCGCCGACGAGGCGACCATCGCCCGGCTGGAAGGCGAGGGCCGCGTGCTCTTTCGCTACGTCGCGCCCGACGGCTCGCTCGATCCGGAATTCAACTTCAACGGCGCGACCCACGCGATGGCCGGCATCGTCAATGAGGGTGGCAATGTGATGGGCCTGATGCCGCATCCCGAGAACCACGTCGATCCCGCCATCGGTCCGACCGACGGGCGCGGGCTGTTCGCCGGGCTAATGGAACACGGGTCGCGGGCGGCCTAGGGCTGCCGCAAGACTCGCCCCACATTGCTGCGAATGAATCCCCGCCCACGGCTGTCGGGTCGTGGCAGAAGACACGCTATTAGATTGTATTATTATAATAATATATCTAAAGTTGTATGATCGCGAATGGCCGTAAATCGAGGGGGGATTCTTATGCGCTCTTCAAGAACTTCAATCGCGGCAGGCCTCGTTTCCGCCTGGGTGCTGGCCGCAACCGCCGGTCCGGCTTGGTCAGACAGCCAGACCGTCCAAGCCAGCGTAACCCTGCAGGGTATCGCCAGCAGCGGCATCATCGTCGGACTTCGGACATCGGACATCGGGGCCGCGTTCCACACCTGCACCACCACCAGCTCGGGCGGCGGCTGCACGGTCTCCGACAACCAGAGTTCGATTCCCAAAAACATCGGCAACATCATCTGCCTACCGAGCACGGTCGGCGCTTATAGTATCGATGCTGCGTGCTCGATGCTGCTCACCCAGAATTCAGGCAGCTGTCAGAAAAATTCTGCTCCGTCGAATTGCAACCAGCCCCAGGGCAGCTACAGCTCGGTTGCTCCAGATTGTAATTACCGGACGTCGAGCAATGCAGGCACGGCGGCAAGCTGGACATGGACCCTGGTGAACAGCAGTGGTCAAACGACGCTTAAATGTGCGCAGACCGGTTACCAGGGCACCGCCCCGTAGCATTGAAGCTCGCCCGCATCCGCAGTCGCAGATCCGGATCGATCCGATTCGCGCATACTCGAGTCCTAATGCCGTCCACGTCTTCGATTCCGGCATCCACCTAAAAAGTGGATGCCGGGTTGGGGCGTGACGAGTTGAGACTTTGGGCCGTTGGTATTTGGTATAGAGATCGGGTAGCGAATAGAGTCTCCCGCACCCGATCCAGCCGTGAACGCCCGCCCGTGATCCCCAACGAACCGCAGATCACACCCGCCCTCGTCGCCGAGCACGGGCTCACGCCCGACGAATACGAGCGCTTCCGCGCCCTCATCGGCCGCGCGCCCTCCTTCACCGAGCTCGGCATCGTGTCGGCCATGTGGAACGAGCACTGCTCCTACAAGTCCTCGAAAGTGCATCTCCGCAGGCTTCCGACTGAGGCGCCGTGGGTGATCCAGGGCCCCGGCGAGAACGCCGGCGTGATCGACATCGGCGACGGGCTCGCCTGCGTCTTCAAGATGGAGAGTCACAACCATCCCACCTTCATCGAGCCCTATCAGGGGGCGGCGACCGGGGTCGGCGGAATTCTCCGCGACGTCTTCACCATGGGCGCGCGGCCGATCGCATGCCTCAATTTCCTGCGTTTCGGCTCGCCCGAGCACCCGAAGACGCGCCGGCTCGTCGCCGGCGTGGTCGCCGGCATCGGCGGCTACGGCAACAGCTTTGGCGTGCCCACGGTCGGCGGCTCGGTCGGATTTCATTCCCGCTACGACGGCAACATCCTCGTGAACGCGATGGCGGTCGGCATCGCCGAGAAGGACAAGATCTTCTACGCCAAGGCCACCGGCGTCGGTCGGCCGGTGGTTTATCTCGGCTCCAAGACCGGGCGCGACGGCATCCACGGCGCCACCATGGCGTCCGCCGAATTTGGCGAAGATTCGGAGGAGAAGCGGCCGACGGTGCAGGTCGGCGATCCGTTTTCGGAGAAGCTGTTGCTGGAGGCCTGCCTCGAGATCATGCGGGAGGGCTGCGTGATCGCGATTCAGGACATGGGCGCCGCCGGCCTCACCTGTTCCGCGGTCGAGATGGGCGCCAAGGGCGATCTCGGCGTCAGTCTTGACCTCGATCGCGTGCCGACCCGCGAGGAGGCGATGACCGCCTACGAGATGATGCTCTCCGAATCCCAGGAGCGCATGCTGATGGTGCTCCGCCCCGAGAAGGAGAAAGAAGCCGAGGCGATTTTCCGCAAATGGGGCCTCGACTTCGCAGTCGTGGGCGAGACCACCCGAGCCAAGCGCTTCGTGGTGCGCCACCGCGGTGACGTCATGGCGGATTTGCCGATCAAGGAATTGGGCGACGAGGCTCCGGTCTATGAGCGCAAGTTCGCCGAGCCGAAGAAACGGCCGCCGCTCGATCCCGCTTCCGTCCCCTGCCCGGTTCCGCTCTTCGCGGCGCTGGAACAGCTCGTCGGCTCGCCCGACCTGTGCTCGAAGCGCTGGGTATGGGAGCAGTACGACCATCTGATCCTCGGCAATACCGTGCAGCGGCCTGGCGGCGACGCGGCGGTGGTGCGCGTGGGCGAAGGCCCGAAGGCGTTGGCACTCACGACCGACGTCACCCCGCGCTATTGCGAGGCGGATCCCTTCGAGGGCGGCAAGCAGGCGGTGGCCGAGGCCTGGCGCAACTTGACCGCGGTCGGCGCGCGCCCGCTCGCCGTCACCGACAACCTGAACTTCGGCAATCCCGAGCGGCCCGAGATCATGGGCGAGTTCGTCCATTGCGTGCGCGGTATCGCCGAGGCCTGCAAAGCGCTCGATTTTCCGGTCGTGTCGGGAAACGTGTCGCTCTATAACGAGACCAACGGCCGCGCGATCCTCCCCACTCCCACCATCGGCGGCGTCGGCCTGATCGATGATCTCGCCCTGACCGCGACCCTTGCGTTCAAGGCGAAGGGCGAGGCGATCCTGCTGGTGGGCGAGACCCGGGGCATGCTCGGCCAATCGGCCTTCCTCGCCACCGTGCTGAACCGCGAGGACGGCGCCCCCCCGCCGGTTGATCTCGCGAGCGAGAAGAGGAACGGCGATTTTGTCCGCTCCCTCATCGCCGGCGGGCTCACGACCGCGGTGCATGACCTCTCGGACGGCGGTCTCCTAGTCGCGATCGCGGAGATGGCGATCGCCTCCGGGATCGGCGCCAGTCTCGAGGCGGCGCCCGGCTTTCCCGCCCATGCCTTCTGGTTCGGCGAGGATCAGGCCCGCTATCTCCTGACTGCGGCGCCGGTGGACTTTCCCAAGATCGAGGCGCGGGCCGCCGAAGTCGGCGTCCAGCTACGGCATTTGGGCATTACCGGCGGCGACCGATTGACGCTTGCGGGCGAGACCCCAATATTGGTCTCGAGCTTGCAAGCGCGCCATGAGTCGTGGCTGCCCGATTACATGGGCGGCGCGGCCTGAGCGGTGCCGGAGGCCCGCCAATGGCAATGGATGCCCGCGATATCGAACGCCTGATCCGGGAGGCGATCCCCGACGCTTCCGTCGAGATCCGCGACCTCGCCGGCGATGGCGACCATTATGCCGCCACGGTCGTCGCCGAGAGTTTTCGCGGAAAAAGCCGGGTCGAGCAGCATCAGATGGTCTATGCTGCGCTCAAAGGCTCGATGGGCGGCGCGCTCCATGCGCTCGCCTTGCAGACGGCAACTCCCAGCGGGCGCTGAGACGGCCCGTTCAGAACGGAACCTGGGACATGAGCATCAAGGAGTTCATCGACAAGGAAGTGAAATCGAACGACGTCGTGCTGTTCATGAAGGGTACGCCGCAGTTCCCGATGTGCGGCTTCTCCGGGCAGGTCGTTCAGATTCTCGATCATCTCGGCGTGTCCTATAAGGGCCTGAACGTGCTCGACTCCGACGAGCTCCGGCAGGGCATCAAGGCTTATTCGAACTGGCCGACCATTCCCCAGCTTTATGTGAAGGGCGAGCTGGTGGGCGGCTGCGACATCGTTCGCGAAATGTTCCAGGCGGGCGAATTGCAAACGATGTTGAGAGGCAAGGGCGTGCCACTGCGCGAACGCGCGCAAGCCTGATTCCCGGTCGCGGGGCTCAAATCCGACAAAGGCCGCCCAAGGGGCGGCCTTCGCGTATTCTGACTTTCGTCAATGTAGTTAGGCGCCGATCTTGCACCCTGGCGAGACGCGGGAAAGTACGATTCCGCGCCTATTTACGCTTCATGATGAAGTAGACCAGCGCTAGAACGATCGCCATTCCGACCAGGCTCGAGGTCGGCACCGCATTCGAAAACTTGATGACGTTGTCGGCGACCGAAGTGACGAAGACACCCGACCCCTGACCCAGGATCAGATAGATCAGCACGATCGAGAGTACGGTCAGGAATCCGAGCTCTACGAAGGCCCGCAGGAACCGTATTGCCTTTTCCAGAAAGATCATGATGGCTCGCCTCTGAATTGTTGGGTGGGGAATATCCCCACCCAACATCGTCGAATTGCTCAATCGCGTCTAGTGAACTGACGAAAGCGCGTCAGTGTCGCACGATCTAGCCGATCGAGCGTTTCGAGAACAGCCAGAGGATAAAGCCGAGAACGATCAACCCGACCAGTCCGTTGGCACCGAGGTCTTTCACGAGCGCGATGATATTGCCGACCACGCCGCCGAAGAATGGTAGGTTGGAGCCGACCAGCAGCGCCGCCACGATGGCCAATGCAAGGAGCATCAGGCCGATTTCGGTCAATGCTGCGATGAAGCTCTTCACGCTTCTTACTGCGTCCATGTGCGATTCTCCCCTTTTGTGATACTCATTCTACGACTTTCGTCTGTAAACTTACTAAATCTAGTTCACTTTATCAAGCATCATACCATAATTGGTTGAACCCCGCGCAGGGCAAAAAACCGTTTCCCTGCCATGGCTTGGCCGAAGATTTCCACCGGCCTCCGCGAATGATCCGCGGCGCAAATCGCCGCGCACAAACGAGCGATTCGGCCGCGCCGGCGTGGTGACACGCCCGTTTTTCGGCATGAACGACAATGAAATCAGCGCGAATAGAACTCGACCACGAGGTGCGGCTCCATCTGCACCGGATAGGGCACCTCGGTGGGCGTCGGTACCCGCGTCATCTTCGCGGTCATCTTCTTGTGGTCGACCTCGAGATAGTCGGGCACGTCGCGCTCGGTCGACTGACTTGCTTCCAGCACGATCGCGAGCTCCTTGGTGCGGCTTTTCAGCTCGACCACGTCGCCAACCTTGACACGGAAACTCGAGATGGTGACGCGCTTGCCGTTCACCGTCACATGACCGTGGCTGACGAACTGGCGCGAAGCGAACACGGTCGGCACGAACTTCGAGCGATAGACCATCGCATCGAGCCGTTGCTCCAGGAGCCCGATCAGATGCGCGCCGGTATCGCCGCGCATGCGCACGGCTTCCGCATAGATTTTGCGGAATTGCCGCTCTGAAATATTGGCGTAATAGCCCTTGAGCTTCTGCTTGGCGCGCAATTGCACGCCGAAATCCGAGAGCTTGCCCTTGCGGCGCTGGCCGTGCTGGCCGGGTCCATATTCGCGGCGGTTGACGGGGCTCTTGGGGCGGCCCCAGATATTCTCGCCCATGCGGCGATCGAGCTTGTGCTTCGCCTGTACGCGCTTCGTCATCGCGGATCCCTCTTCGTTTCGGGTCGCACGCCCTCCTCTGCCGGAGCTTCCGGCCGACAGGCGGCGAGCCGAGCGCCGCAGGCCATCGAGGCCGCCTGCGAAACAAGCCGCGCCGCCGCGGGTGCGGGAAAGACCACGCGGGCCCGAAGGCCCGCAGGGCAAGGTGGGAAATACTCGCTGGCGCCGGCCAAGTCAAACCGGCAGCCGGATCGGCTCCCCGTCCGCCGCCACCACGCCGAAGCCTTCGAGCGCGCGGACGAGCACCGGCGAAAGCTTGGTGCCGCTGGTGAAATAGGCCCGCGCGACCGCGTCCGCCCGCGCACCGACGGGTCCGAGCAATTGTGAGGCGCGCCGGGCGATCGCCGCGGCCGGATTGATCCAGGCGACGGGCCAGGGCGCGAGCCTCTCCATCTGGTCGAGAATGAGCGGATAATGGGTGCAGGCAAGCACGATGGTATCGGTGCGCCCCCCCTCGTCCACGAAACAGGGCACGATCTCGGCCCTGATCGCCGCATCCTCGACCTGCTCGCCGCGGAGTGCCGCTTCGGCGATGCCCGCGAGCCGGTCCGTGCCGATGAGCGTCACCCGGCAATCGCCGGCGAACTCGCGGATCAACTCCTTGGTATAGTCGCGCCGCACCGTCGCGGGCGTCGCCAGCACACTGATGCGCTGGGTCTTCGATTGCGCGCAGGCGGGTTTCACCGCCGGCACCGTACCGACGAAGGGGAGCGAGAAGCGCGCGCGCAGCACCGGCAACGCCAAGGTCGAGGCGGTGTTACAGGCGATGACGACGAGGTTTGGTTGGATGCGATCGATCAGGCGTTCCATCACCGCGACCACGCGCGCGATGAGCGCCCGATCGTCGAGCCGGCTATAGGGGAAAGCGGCGTCGTCGGCGGCATAGACGAGGCGGAGATCGGGCCGCGCACGCGCGATTTCGCGGAGCACGGTGAGCCCGCCGAGACCGGAATCGAACACCAGCACGGCCGGCCTGGCCGGCGAAGGAGAGCGCGCGAGGGACATGGAGCCCGTGGGCGGCGTCACTTTATCCATCGCTTTCTTCTTTCCCCGCGGCAGCAATGTGGCGAACGCCACTCCGGCGAAATGCTTCAAACTAACGGGCGCTACCCCGCCCGAACATCTCCGCCGCCAGCCGGTCGAGCAACGGCTTCGGCTCTGCTTCGAACTCGGCGGCGCGCACCTCGATGACGCGATAGTCGTGCCCGGCGAGCCAGGCGCGTTTGTCCATGCGGGCGCGCAAGGCGGCCTCGGATTCCTCCCCCGGCACGAGGTCGATGATCGTGCGCAGGGGAAACGATACGAAATCGGCGATATGCGGCCCCACCGGAACTTGCCGCTTGAAGCCACGTCCGGCGAAACGGCGGTCATTGACGAGCGTTTTCCATAAGATGCGCTCGGCTTCGGTCGGATTGCGGCGCAGGAGCCGCGCCAGTCCCCGCACCGGCGCTCGCTCGGAGGGAACCTTGCCCGCGCCGTGCTCGGCCAAGAGCTCGCGCAAGATCTCCGCCTCCTCGCCGTCAAGCACGCCGCCTTTGGCCGGACCCTTGCGGCCCTCGGCGAGGGTCATGATCACGCCGTGGAGCGTCTGGATGTCCTGCCGGGTCGGCTCCATGCGATGAATGATGTTGCGCAGATTGATCGCCATGACTTTGCGTTTTTCCGGAGGCCGGAAGAATTCGACCCTCTCCAGCTCGCGCTCGAGGCTGGTGAAGAAGGCGAGTATCTGCTCTTTCGTCGCGGGTTCTGATTTTTCCGGCATGGTGAAAGGAAGCTCGCCGCCGGAGGCGAGCTTGAACCATTCATAGGCGACGATGGCGACCGCCTGGGCGAGATTGAGCGAGGAGAAGGCGGGATTGATCGGCAAGGTGAGGATCCGGTCGGCGAATGCGATCTCCTCGTTCTCGAGCCCGTTGCGCTCGCGCCCGAACAATAGCCCGACGGTCTTGCCTGCCGCGATCAACGGCCGCATCGCTTGCGCGGCTTCCTCGGCGCCGATCACGGGCTTGGCTTGCCCGTGCGCCCGCGCGGTGGTCGCAAACACCAGGCCGCAATCGGCGATCGCCGCTTCGATCGTGTCATAGAGCCGTGCGCTTTCGAGCACGCGATCGGCGCCCGAGGCCGAGCGCTGCGCCTGCGCGTTCGGCCAGCCGTCGCGCGGGCGCACGAGGCGCAAGTCGGTGAGGCCGAAATTCGCCATGGCGCGGGCGCAAGCGCCGATGTTCTCACCGAGCTGCGGCTCGACCAGGATGACGGCCGGACCGCCGTAATCGGTCCATTCCCTGCTGCTGTCGGTGCCGGCGCCGGGCATGATGTCAAACGCAATCCAAGACGGGACGGGTATCGCATCGCCACTGTGGAGTCGACGGCCACGCCGGAAGGATTGACCGCTGAGCCCCGCCCGGTCCTATGCTTGGCTGCGAGAAGAAGCAGATGACCGAACGAGGTGTTGCGATGCTCAGGATACTCCAACCGGTGCTGAAGTTTCACTGGCTTACGACCTTGGCCTTGATGGGCCTGTTCGCGCTCGGCTTTGGGCTTGCTACACTCAACCTGTTCATGATGCTGAGCGCAAATTTCAACTTGATCGCCGTCCACGGCGCGATGGCGCTCTTCGATGGCGCCCTGCTGCAACTGATCGAGCTCTTCGTCTACGGCTATCTCGCCGTCATATTTTACGTGCTGCTCAAAAGCTGCGAACAGGTCCTGGTGGAGCACATTCTCGGCTAGCATGGCGGCCGGGCCCATAGAGCCGCCCAATCTCGCCCTCGCCTTTCGGACGCTTTGGCCCGCGACGGCTCTCTGATATGTAGCGCGCGGCTTGGGCAGGACCCCGTGGGCGCGCTTGGCATTCGTCCCTCCCTCACTCCCGAAGAACCGCAAAAGGTCGAATTCAAATGGCGAAGATCAAGGTCGCGAACCCGGTCGTCGAGCTCGACGGCGACGAGATGACCCGCATCATCTGGAAGCTCATCAAGGACAAGCTGATCCATCCCTATCTCGACATCGAGCTCAAATATTTCGATCTCGCCATCGAGAGTCGCGACAAGACCGACGACCAGATCACCGTCGACGCGGCCGAGGCGATCAAGAAGATCGGCGTCGGCATCAAATGCGCGACCATTACGCCCGACGAGGCGCGCGTCAAAGAATTCAAGCTCAAGAAGATGTGGCGCTCGCCCAATGGCACTATCCGCAACATTATCGGCGGGGTAATCTTCCGCGAGCCGATCATCTGTAGGAACGTGCCGCGGCTGGTGCCG
>JAHFPO010000054.1:11679-13901 GCA_023266695.1 Hyphomicrobiales bacterium
CGGGCTGGACCCAGCCGATCATCATCGGCCGCCACGCCTATGCCGACCAGTATCGCGCCACCGACTTCAGGGTGCCTGGCAAAGGCAAGCTCACCATCACCTTCACCGGCGCGGATGGCAACAAGATCGAGCACGAAGTGTTCGATTTTCCCGGCGGCGGCGTCGCCATGGCGATGTTCAACCTCGACGCCTCGATCCGCGACTTCGCCCGCGCCTCGATGAATTATGCGCTCGCGCGCGGCTATCCGCTCTACCTCTCGACCAAGAACACCATTCTCAAGGCCTATGACGGCCGCTTCAAGGACATCTTCCAGGAGGTGTTCGACAAGGAGTTCAAGGCCGAGTTCGAGAAAAAGAAGATCACCTATGAGCACCGGCTGATCGACGACATGGTGGCCTCGGCGTTGAAATGGTCGGGCGGCTATGTCTGGGCCTGCAAGAACTACGACGGCGACGTGCAGTCGGACACGGTGGCGCAGGGCTATGGTTCGCTCGGGCTGATGACCTCGGTACTGATGACGCCCGACGGCAAGGTAGTCGAGGCGGAAGCCGCCCACGGCACGGTGACGCGTCACTTTCGCGAGCACCAGAAGGGCAAGGAGACTTCCACCAATTCGATCGCCTCGATCTTCGCCTGGACCCGCGGCCTTGCCCACCGGGCGAAGCTCGACGACAACGCGGCGCTCGCCAAATTCTCCGCCACTCTAGAGAAGGTCTGCGTCGACACGGTCGAGGCCGGATTCATGACCAAGGATCTCGCCCTTCTGGTCGGCGCCGGTCAGAAGTGGCTGTCCACCACCGGCTTCCTCGACAAGGTCGACGAGAACCTGAAGCGGGCAATGCGCTGATCGTTCCGGAGGCTTATTCTACCGGCCGTTTCCGTTTGGCCCGAGTTTCCCCCGCCTTCTCCCGGCTGGAGGCGGGGCGGCTCTTCTCGCCCTGCTCGGTCTCCCCGGCGGCCATATCGCCCGTGGGCGTGATCTGGTCGCTGGCGATCCGGTCGCGCATCACCTCTTGGATGCGATCGGCGATGCGCTGCTCGCGCTCCATCAATGCCTCGAGATCATGGGCATCGAGCACCAGGAGATTCGTGCGCGTAATCGAGGTCACCGTCGCCGAACGCCGTGCGCGGCGCAGCACCGCGATCTCGCCGAAGAAATCGCCCACGCCGAGACGCAGTCGCTGTTGCGGCAGCTCGATCTCCACCTCGCCGCTGGCGACAAAATACATCGAGTGGCCGGTATCGCCCCGCCGCACGATGACGGTGCCGGCCTCGACCATTTGCGCGCGCAGCAAGCGCGAGATATCGGCGATGTCGGCGGCCTCGAGTCCGGCGAACAGCGGCACGCGCGCGACCATGCTCCAGGTAACGACGAAGTCGCGCCGGTGAATCTCGTTGGCGAACGCGGTCGCGATGATGCCGACCGGCAAGGCCACGATGATCAGTCCGCCGAGGATGACGACGGAGGCGAACAGCTTGCCGAGCACCGTGATCGGGGTGACGTCGCCGTAGCCGACGGTGGCGAGCGTCACGATCGCCCACCACATGGCGTCGGGAATGGTGCCGAACTTGTCGGGCTGGGCTTGGGCCTCGATGAGATGCATGATCGAACCGGCGATCATGGCCGCCCCGATCAGGATCACCAGGCAGCCGAACAGGGCGCGACGCTCGGAATTGACCGCGTCCAGGAGCGAGCGCATGCCCGGCGAATAGCGCGTGAGCTTGAGAAAGCGCACCATGCGGAAGACGAGCAGCACCCTGAGGTCCGCGCCGGTGAGGAGCGAGATCCAGAACGGCGCCACCGCGAGCAGATCGATGATGCCGTCCGGGCTCAGCACGTATCGGAGCCGCATTTCGGCCGGCTTGAGCCTCAGATAGTGCTGGTGCTCGACCGCGATCCAAATCCGCAAGACAAATTCCAGCGTAAAGACGACGAGCGACAGCGCCTCGACCACGAGGAACAGCATCCCGAAGCGTTGATCGAGATCGGGAACCGATGCGAGCGCGACCGCTACGAGATTGACGATGATGAGAACGACCAGCATCCGGCTGACGAAGCGGGCGATGTGATCGCCGACCGGCCCGTGCTCCAGGATTTCGTAAATCCGGTGCCGCAGTGCTGACGTGTGTTCCGCCCGCGTCATGGTCGGCTCAGCCGGCGCCGATCGCCGCCGCGATCGCTTCGAGCGCCGCGTCCGCCCTCGAGCCATCGGGCCCGCCC
>JAHFPO010000055.1 GCA_023266695.1 Hyphomicrobiales bacterium
CGACGCGTCGAAGATCTGGTCGAGGAGGACGTGCGCCGAAACATGCCGCGCTTCCAGGGCGATAACTTCCAGAAGAATCTCGACCTCGCCGATACCATCCAGGCGATGGCCAAGGAAAAGAAATGCACGCCGGCGCAGCTCGTGATCGCCTGGGTATTGTACCAGGGCGACGACATCGTGCCGATTCCGGGCACCAAGCGCCGCACCTATCTCGAGGAGAACCTCGGCGCTCTGAAGATCAAGCTCTCGGACAGCGATCTGAAGCGGCTCGATTCCGCGTTCCCGTCCTCGGCGGTGCACGGCATGCGCTACCCGCCGGTGGCGCAGGCCATGCTCAACCGATAATGCAAATCTCTCTGTGCGTCCGCTTGAATTCCCTCCCCCTGTAAGGGGGAGGGCAAGGGAGGGGGTCGCTACAGAGGTTGCAATTCGGCCCGCGACCCCCACCCAGTTTGCTGACGCAAACCGACCTCCCCCTTGCAGGGGGAGGTTAGAGGTCTGTCCGCTCAGCCGTATTCCACGCTAGTCGGCCGCAGTTCCTATTTCGCCGGGATGACCGGCAACAGCAGATAGGCCTGCCGGTCCTTGCCGGTGTGGAGCGTCACGTCGGCGCCGAACACCATGGGCGGCCGGTCGCGCCCGTCGTTGTGCTGGAACGGCCCGACGCCGGTGAACACCTTGCCAAGCGTCCCCAGCCCCTGGCCGGCGCCGCCGCCCCACTCGTAGTCGCGCCCGCGCACGCTGAGCGCGACGCGGTGGCCCTTCGGCACCACGATCGAGGTCGGCCACACCTCGATGTCGAGCTCGTAGACTTCGCCCGGCTTCAGCGGCTGTATCTCATCGTGGGTGTGATAGGGCCGGTAGGGCAGGGATAGCTTCTGATCGAGCTTGCGGTGGGAGGCGCGCAGCCAGCCCTGGGCGATCGGCGTGTGGGGGTCGAGCGCGCCCATGAAGGTGATCTCCTTTAGGTCGGGCGAAAACACGCGCACCACCAGGAAGAAGTCGGCGTCCGGCGATTTCGACGAAATCCAGAGCTTGGCCGCGATCGGTCCGGTGATCTCGGTCTCCTTCTCCATCGGCGCGGTGAGGAAGGTGACGCCGTCCGACAGGCCGCCGTAGGTCACGCTGCCGGCCTTGCTCTGCGGCTCGGTCGAGAGCGTGGGGCCGTCCGGATGCAGGTAGAACTTGGTCCACTCTGTACGCTTGAGCGGCCAGTCGTCCTCGTGGCGCTCGACGAACTGCTCGCCCGGATGGCGCACTTGCAGGAGCACCTTGGGCTGCTTCGCCCAGCCGGTGTCCTCGCCCTTGAGGAAATGGCCGAAGAACTTCTTTTGCAAAGCGACGCCGTAGTCGGTGTAAAAATGAGTCCAGTGCTCGATCCCGTGCACCTCGAGCCATTTCTCCTTAGAGGCCGCGCGCACGAAGCCCTCGTAATTGCCGCGCGGGTGCAGGCCCTGGCCGCCCCAGTTGCAGGCGGAGAATAGCGGCACATTCACCTTCGACCAATCGGGCATGCGCGAGGTCCAGTATTCGTCCGTCGCTAGCGGATTGGCGTAGCAGTCGGCGGCGAAGTCGCGCCGGTTCGCTTTCAACTCCTCCTTGGTGAGCGTCGGGGGACCCGCCACCCAGTCGCCGTTCATGCGGCTGCGATAGCCCTTGGTGCCGAGCCCGTGCTGCACCGAGATCACCTGCGACGGGAACCAGGTGTCGGGGAAGGTGCAGTAGATGCCGCCGTGGTGGCTGAGGTCGCGGTAGTAATCGGCCGCGCCCTCCCAGATGCAGATTGCGGAAAGATGCGGCGGTTGGAGCACCGCCGTCTGCCACTGGTTCATGGCGTAATAGGAGATGCCGTTGAGGCCGACCTTGCCGGTCGACCAGGGCTGCTGCGCTGCCCACTCGACGCAGTGATACTGGTCCTCCGCCTCGCGCTTGGACCAGATGTCCATGATCCCAGGCGAGCGGCCGGCGCCGCGCGAGTCGACGCGCACCACCGCGTAGCCGTCCGGCACCCACTTCTCGGGGTCGACCACCTCCCAGTTCTGGTACTTGTTGGTGGAGCCCGCGGGCACGTCCGGATGCTCCGCGCACATGCGCCGCCACTGGTCGGTGTAGAGGTCCTCGAAGTGCAGCCACTTGCCGTAGGGTCCATAGGACAGGATCACGGGGTACTTGCCCTTGGCGATCGGCCGGTAGATGTCGGCGCGCAACACCAGGCCGTCGTCCATCTTGATCGGCACGTCCCAGTCGATCTGCATGCCGTCGCGAATTTCGCTCTTCTCTTCGTAACTCATCGTCTGCTCCTCAACTGACTTTGATCGGCCGGCGGGTTTTCGCCGAGCGGACGATCGCCTCGAAGGCGGCGACGCCGTGGACGATCTCTTCGGGCGGAATGGGGAAGGGGGTCTTGGTGCGGACTGACGCGGCAAACGCTTCGAGCGCCGCCCGCACCGGATCAAATCCCTTGTGCTCGATGATCTCAGGCTGCAAGGCGGGAGGCGGGCCGGTGGGCGGCCCTTCCGGTGCCGGCACGAAGCGGAACGTATCGAGCGTGGGATCGATGACTTCCGCACGGTAATTCGCGGCGGTGGCGAACGAGTTCGGAACCGATGAGGCCGGCTCCTCCGGTCACGATAACTCGATTGCCTGAGAGCTGTGTCACGTCCTGTTATTCCTTGTACGTCATTGCGGAGTCCTCTGGGTTTGTTCTGCTGGGTTTGTTTCGCGTCGATGCCCGGTCGTGCCACGTGGCGGATTCTAGCTCAGATCCCTGTTCGCCAAGGCGTGTGGTAGCCAAGGTTACAGTTTACCGTGCCACAGGCCGTGATAGCTACCATGGGGCATCCGAACAAGTACTGGTGCGTCTTGGCGTAACCTGCTCGGACTGTCGGACAATACGGACAAGCGGCAATAAATGGCTTCTGCCACGAATTGCAGGAAACGCAATAGCTGTCGGCATTGGTTGCGATCTCGCGTTCCTCCGTGCAAAATACCGGGCATAGGATCCATGGAATGAGCCGTCCGCTCCAAATCCGCATGGGCGGATACGGCCCTGCCACCACGGGGTTCAGCCGCGCCCTGAAGATGATCGGCGATCGTCTGGTCGCCGAGTTCGGCGACGAAGTCGACGTCAAGTACGTTTGGAACATCATGGACCTCGGTTACCGCGCCGAGGATATTTTATGGCTGGTCGAGCATGGGCTGCTCACGCTCGGCTACCAATCGAGCAGCTATCTCACCGACCGCGTCCCCGAATTGGGAGTGGTCGATCTCCCCTTTCTGTTCGAGACCAACGGCGAGGCACGGGAGGCGATGGACGGCAGGCTCGGCGAAATTCTCGCCCGCAAGATCGAGGATCGCGTGAACCACCGTATCCTCGGCTATTTCGAGAACGGATTCCGCCAAATCTCGAACCGCTTGCGGCCGATCCACACGCCGGCCGACATGGCCGGCATGCGCATCCGCGTGCTGCCGAGCAAGGTCCAGGCGAGGACGTTCGAGCTCCTGGGCGCCGTCCCCTTGCGCCTGGATCTGACCGAGGCGATCGCGATGATCAAAGCCGGCACCCTCGATGCGCAGGAGAATCCGTTCGCCAACACCGTGACCTACGGCGTACACAAGTTTCACCGGTTCCATGCCATCACCAACCATTTCTACGTCTCGCGGCCGATCTTCCTGCATCGAACGGCTTTCGACGCCTGGCCCATCCGCTTGCAGCAGGTGATGCGGGAGGCGGTGAGGGCGGCGGTGCTGTTTCAACGGGAGCTTGCGGTGGTGGAAGACGAAGAGGCGCACGCCGCGATCAAGAACCAGGGCTGCGAGATCACGGCGCTCACCGCCGATCAGCATCAAGCCTTCGCCGCGGCGGTGAAGCCGATCTACGGCGACGCCCGGCAGGTCTATCCGGCGGAAATATCGGACCTCTTGCCGCGCCGGATCTGAGAACCGCGAGGTCGCGCTGTTTGCAAGACAGTACGGCCGTCCCTCATCATCGTGAGGGGCGGCCCTATTTTCAGCCCGTGGGCGCCGCGACCTCGTCCAGGCCCTTTTGCTTGGCTTCCGGACCGAGCTGCGTGACCGTGGCGGCCGCGATCAAGAGAACGATCGCGATGCACACGAACGTCGTCGTGAGGCCGTAGCCGGTCTGGATCCACAGGATGGTCGGAAGAATCCACGCCGTCATCAGCCGCCCGACGCCCGAGGCCATGCCGAAGCCCGACGCCCGCGCGTTGGTGGGGAACACCTCCGACGTGAAGATTTGCATCGCGTTTCCGGCGACCTGGTAGAAGAAGATCATGACAAAGCCGGCGATCACCAGCTGCACATCGTTTTGCGCATTCGCAAACGCGATGGCCATGACACCCGCGAGAATAAACGTCGTGATCGACGTTTTCTTGCGGCCGATTTTATCGAGCGCATACATCATGAAGATGCTCGCGCACGGAACCGCGAGCGTCATCAGGAAGGTGTATTGGAGCGACTTGGTGATGGTGAACCCTTTCGAGTTCATCATGTTGGGCAGCCACGCGCCGAGTCCGATCGCGACGCCGAAGAAGGCGGTGAAGCAGATCATGCCGGCAATCACGCGGCGCGGAAACATGCGGAAGACCACCATGAACGGGTCGCTCTTGGTGTCGCTCGCGGGGCCGGTGGTGAGCTGCTCCTTCGGCGGCGGTATGCCCATTTTTGCGAGCAGATCGAGCGCTTCTTTGCCCCTGCCGTGCGTTGCCAGATAGCGCGGCGATTCCGGAAGCGCGAAGCGGAACACGAAGACGATCAGCGCGCCGATGCCGATGACGATCCAGATTCCGCGCCAGCCGATCATGTCGCGGAACAGGAGCGGGAACAGAAACGCGATCGGCCACACCATTGCGCCGCCGATGAAGTGAACGAAGGCCAGGATGCGCCCGCGAATCCGTTGGGGCGAATATTCGCCGGCATAGGTGAAGGTGAGCGGCTGTTCGGCGCCGAGCCCGATGCCCGCGATGAAACGGCACGCGGCAAGCGTCCAGATGTCCGGTGCAAGCCCGCCCAGGATCGTGAAGACGCCGAACAGCAGAAGATTGAATTGATAGACCGTCTTGCGGCCGATGCGGTCGGTGAATTGCCCCTGACCGACGGCGCCGACGAAGAGGCCGACGAGAGTGGCGCTCCCTATCCATCCAGCCTCGGGCGCGGTCGCGAATTTGGTTGCGACCATGTCCGGGATGAGCGCGCCGAGGACGATGAGATCGAGAATGTCGAAAAAGTATCCGGCGGCAACGAGTGCGATCACCTTGTAATGAATGGGCGTGAGTTTCGCCTCGTCCAGCGCCTTTCCGACATAGGCTTCGATTGTTTGGGCCATGACGATTCCTCCCCCAGGGCCGCTTCGGCGGCTCTCGATGCGAATAGTCTGGGAGAGGGCGCGACCTTCTGTCAATCAATATGACGGCAGTGTTCGGACCGGCTCGCCCAATTCGCCAGCGAACGGCGCCTTTGTTGATCGACGCGTCATGCCTTGCGCAGCAATATGTTTCACGCCCTGAAAACTGGACAAGTTACAAATTGCACGAGCGAAGGAAATCGCCGACCCGCAGAGCTTCCGCGTCCGCCGGCAAAAATGGATTCAACGGTCGCGCTAGCCGCCCTCGAATTGCAGGATATTCAATCCGGCGTTGGAGTCGGTGAGATACATCACGCCTTCGGAATCGACGAAACAGTCGGCGGATTGAATCACCCGCGGTCGGTTCGGGCGCGGATCGAACATGCGCTCCGGATCGGGCGGCACGTAATATCCTACCTCGCGCGGCTGGAACGGATTGTCGATGTCGTAGGCCCTGACGCCGGCGTTTTGGTAGGTGGCGAAGATGTAGCGAGAACTCTGGAACGCGCCCGGCCGATTCTCCCACAGATTATGGGTGCCGAAATTTCCGCCCTTGGCGCAGTAATCGGCCTCGGCGGGAATCGGAAAGGTAGCAATGCTCACCGGATTGGCGGGTACGCGGACGTCGAATACCCAAGTGTAGCGTAGTCCCTGACTGCAATTGGCGAAATTGACCTCGTCCGCGACCACCAGCAAATCGCGGTCGGGGAGCGGGAGCGGCGAGTGGGTGCCGCCTCCGAACGGCGGATCCCAATTGCGGTGGCTGACCAGGGTCGGCCGGGTCGGGTCGCCGACATCGAGCACGGTCAGGCCGCCGTCGCGCCAGGCGCCATAGGCGAGATTGCCGGCCACCAGTGCATGGTGGAGGGCATAGCGCTTGCCTTTCGGCCAGCTCGGCGTCTCGCCGCCGCCGGACCACATGCCGGGCAGCCACCATTTGCCGGCCACCTGCGGCCGCGTCGGGTCCGCCATGTCGACGATCGCCAGCACATGATCGGTGAAGTCGGAGAAATGAATAGAAACATAGGCGTAGCGGCCGCCCACGTACCAGATGCGGTGCGGCCCCAACCCATCGACCGGCATGAAACCGATTTCGCGCGGAGTTTCGGGCCGTGAAATATCGAACACGCGCAAGCCCGAGGTATATTTTGCGTCTTGGCCTTTGAGCAGATCGGCCGGCGATCCCGAGAAATAAGCCTTCGCATCCACCTGCAACGTCCACATGCTCGGCCCGTTCACCGCCAACAGCAGGTCATCATGGGTCTGCACATGAAGGGCGCGGGTCTTGGGCGGGCAGGGCAGAAAATTGACCGCCTTCGGGTGTTTCGGATCACGCACATCGATCACGCTGATACCGTCGCTGAAGCCATGACCGATATAGGCATAGCCGCGATGGACCATGACCTGGACGCCGTCGCCGCGACCGCCCTGGTCGCAGTGGCTGATGAATTTGATGTTGCGGGACGCAACCGCATTCATGGCTCAGACTCTCCCTCAACGACGACATGGACAGCATATGGCCTCGGTGCGAATATCCAAACGGCAGATCGGAAACATTCTTCGCGCGGGCGAAGCGCGGTTTCCTACAACTTCCTCTATCTGATCCCGGGCAATCGAGCGGCATATGAAACATCAATTCGGGCGCTTGGCCCTGCACACATGGACGATCGACACCACGCCATTGGCGACCGCCCTCGATGCGGCGAAGAAGGCCGGCTACGATGCGGTCGAGCTGCGGCGCATCGATTTCAAGCGCTGCTTCGATGCCGGCATGAGCAACGCGGCGGTCCTCGACCTCATCCGCAAAGGCGGCATCAAGGTCGGCATTCTCGGGGTCGAATACGGCTGGCTGTTCGCCACCGGCGATGAAAGCAAGCGTCTGTTCCAGGTGTTCCGCGAAACCTGCCAAAACGCCGTGGCGCTCGACTGCGACATGCTGATGAGCGCGCCCGGCCAGATCAGCGGTCCGATCCGCGACGCCATCATCCATCTGCGCGCGGCGGGCGACATCGCGGCGGAATTCGGCCTCAAGCTCGCGATCGAGTTCAACTCGCAACATGACGTGCTCAATTGTCTGGAGGTGCAGCGCGAGCTTGTTTCCGGCGCCGGCAAGCCGAATTGCGGCTTGTTGCTCGACGCCTATCATCTCACTCGCAGCGGCGCCGGCGGCAGAGGGTTCGAAGATGTGCCGGGAAAGGATATTTTCGTGTTCCAGTACAGCGACGTTCCCGCCCAGCCGGTGCCTGCCGGCGTCCGGCGGCCGACCGACCGCCTCGCGCCCGGCAAGGGCGCCGTGAAATGGCGCGAGATGCTCGCTCTGTTGGCGGAAAAGAACTACACCGGCTATCTCAGCTACGAGGCGCCGAACCCCGAGCTGTGGGCGCAATCGCCCTACGATGTCGCGCGCGAAGGCATCGTGCTGACGCGCAAACTCTTGCGGGAAGCAGTCCCGAATACCGTCAATTGAGGTCGACCATGGCAGCAGACCAGAACGATCCGCTTTTCCTCGGCCTGAACGACCGCACCATCACCGCGATTCCGGCGACCGTCGAGAAGCAACGCTACATGACCAGCGTGGCGCCGAAGGCCGCCAACCCGGGCAAGTGGGTCGAGCAGCCGCGGCTGCCGATTCCGGTCGGCGAGCATGGCGTGATCGAATGCATGGGCAAGATTCACATCATCGCCGGCTATGCGCGCCACCGCGTCGATGGAAACTTTCACCAAGTGTTCGATCCGAAATCGGGGAGCTGGTCGTTGAAGGCGCCGTTCCCGCTGCCGTGCAATCACGTCGCGGGCGTAGCGATCGGCCCGAAGATCTATACGTTCGGCGGCTTTGTCGAACAGAACCGCTGCCCGCATTCCAAGTGCTTCGTCTACGACACGGCGAGCGACCAATGGCAGCCGATCGCGGGACTGGCGCGGCCGCGCGGCGCCATATCCGCCGTCGTGCTCGACGGCAAAATACATCTGCTCGGCGGGCGCGACGTGCGTTCGGTCGAATGGCACGAGATCTACGATCCGGCGACCGACAAATACCAGTTCCTCGCCGGCATGCGCGGATCCACCGGAACCCAACCCTTCGTCGGCCAGCGCGACCACATGGGCGTCGTCGTCGTGGACGGGAAAATCCACGCGATTGCCGGGCGCATGGACTCCTACGATTTCAACACCGGGCTCAATGCCGTCTATGATCCGAAGACCGACGGCTGGACCTTCCGCGCGCCGCTGCCGACCCCGCGCAGCGGCCCCTCGGCGGTCTATATCAACGGCAAGATCGCGGTGTTCGGCGGCGAGGCGACCGGCAAGGTGTTCGGCACCAACGAAGCCTATGATCCGAAGACCGATACGTGGGAAGCGCTCGCGCCGATGGCGATCCCGCGCCATGGCCTCCATGGCGCAACTGTCGCGGTGATCGGCAACATGGTGCATGTGCCGGGCGGCGGGCCCGTTCCCGGCGGCAGCGTGCAGGGCGCCTACCACGATGCATTCACCTTCGCCTGACGGGACCTGAATCACCGATGTCCAAGCAATTCGCTCTAACCGTGAATGGGCGCCCGCAGAGCGTTACCGTCGAAAACGAGGAAACGCCGCTTCTCGACGTGCTGCGCAATCACCTGGGCTTGATGGGCACGCGATTTGGCTGCGGGCTCGAGCAGTGCGGTTGTTGCATGGTGCTGATCGATGGCGAGCCCGAAACATCGTGCGCCCGGCCGATCTGGAATGTCGCCGGCAAGTCGGTGACCACCATTGAAGGATTGGGCACGCCCGAGCGGCCGCATCCGTTGCAAACTGCCTTCATCGAGGAACAGGCCTGCCAGTGCGGCTACTGTCTCAGCGGAATCCTGATTTCGGCGAAAGCGCTCCTCGACCGCAATCCGTCACCGTCGCGGGCCGAGATCGCGGCAGCCCTCGACGATAATATCTGCCGCTGCGGTACCCACAACCGCATGATCCGCGCCGTGGAGAAAGCGGCGGCGCGCCTGCGCCAAGGAGCGAAGCGATGAAGGCCGCCGTCCTCCCCGGCCCGTTGGCGGACAATCCGGTCCTTTCCCGCTGGGTGTCGTTTCCGAAACCGGGAAAGGTTGCGGTCTCCACCGGCCGGGTGGAAATCGGTCAGGGCGTGCTGACGGCGATGATGCAGATCGCCGCCGACGAGCTCGATGTGGCCCCGGAGCGGGTCGCCATCCAGTCGGGGGATACCGATCTCACCCCGAACGAGGGCTACACGGCGGGCAGTCTGTCGATGCAGTTCGGCGGCGTGGCCATGCGACAGGCCTGCGCGGAAGTGCGCGCTCTCTTCTTGCGGCATGCAGCCGGCGCGCTCGGTTGCAAGCGGGAGGAGCTTTCGGTGCGGGACGGCAGCATTCTCCGCAACAACGCCCCGACCGGACACGATTACTGGACGCTTTCTTCCGCCGTCAGCCTGAGCGGAAATGCGACCGGTGATGCTATCCGCAAGCCCGTGGCGGAATATAAAGTCGTCGGCCGAAGTGCTGCCCGCCTCGACCTCGCCGCCAAGGTTTTCGGCGAACCGACCTTCCTTCACGACATGGTCCTCGACGGCATGGCCCATACACGCGTCGTGCGGCAGCCCAACCGTGGCGCGTCGATCGGCACCGTCAACGAGGACGCAATCCGGCGCGCGGCGAAAGGTCCGATCGAGTTCGTCCGGCACGGCAATTTCCTGGCGATCGTCGGACCGGACGAGACGGCGGTCGAGGCGGCCGGTGCGGCGGCGCCGAACCACGTGGTCTGGAAAGGCGTCGAGCAACCGAGCGCACCTCAGCAAGAAGCGTCCTGGCTGTTGCAGCGGCCTTCCATCGACCGGACGATTGGTTCACCCCAGCCCTCGGCCGCGGCGCGAGGCCAGCAACGCTACGAGGCCACCTACACGCGCGGTCATCTCGCCCATGCGGCGATCGGGCCGTCTTGCGGCCTTGCCGTTTATCGCGACGGCCATCTCACGGTCTGGACCCATTGCCAGGGGGTCTATCCGCTGAAGGCCGCCTTGGCGAAGACGCTTGCGCTCGATCCCAAATCGATTTCGGTGCGGCATGTCCAGGGACCGGGCTGCTACGGCCACAATGGCGCCGACGACGCCGCCGCCGACGCGGCGGTGATCGCGCTCCGATTGCCGGGCCGGCCGATCCGGGTGCGCTGGCGCCGCGAGGAGGAATTCGCCTTCGAGCCGGTCAGTCCGGCGATGGTGGTGAAGGTGCGCGCCGTGCTCGATGAAGCCGGCCGACCGGTCGATTGGACGGCGGAAATCTGGAGCGGCTCGCACAGCGGGCGGCCGGGCCACGGCGCCAATCTTCTCGTCGCCGCGGCGCTGCCGAATCCGCTGCCGCCGCCTCCGCCCGCCGACGTGCCCGACGCCGCCGGCGGCGGCGCCGTGCGGAACGGCGAGCCGCTCTATGACATTGCGGCCAAGCGCATCATCCATCATTTGATTCCCGAAACGCCGGTGCGGACCTCGGCCTTGCGCAGCCTCGGCGCCATGCCCAACGTGTTCGCGCTCGAGTCGTTCATCGACGAGCTGGCCGAGCGGGCGGGCAAAGACCCCGTGCAATACCGCTTGTCGCTTCTCACCGATGCGCGCTGCCGCAAGGTGATCGAACGCGTGGCCGAGATGGCCGGGTGGAAACCCGATCTGCCGGCCGGAACCGGACGCGGCCGCGGGATCGCCTTCTCCCAATACAAGAACCGCGCGGCCTATGCGGCCGTCGTCGTGGACCTCGAGGCCGATGAAACGATTCGGCTCTCGAAGGTGTGGTGCGCGACCGATGCCGGATTGGTGGTCAATCCCGACGGGGCCATCAACCAGCTCGAGGGCGGCATCATCCAATCGATCAGTTGGGTTCTCAAGGAGCAGGTTCGTTTCGAGAACGGAGTGAGCTCGCTCGATTGGCTCGGCTATCCTGTCCTGCGCTTCAGCGAGGTGCCCGAAATCCACGTCGAGCTGGTGAAATCCGCGAGCGACGTGCCGCTCGGGGTCGGCGAGGTGACGGCCGGTCCCACCGCGGCCGCGATTGGCAATGCGGTGTCGCACGCCTTGGGCGCACGCATTCGCGATCTGCCGCTCACCCGCGAACGGATCATGGCGACGTTGCTCGCGGAGTGATCGGCGGCATCGGCCGCGCGCCGGGATCACATACGCAACAGCCATTTGGCGTTCCCACTCAAAATCTTGATTTTATCCTCGTCTGAAAGCGGCACGCTCTCCATCCAGCGCGTCCCCGGTGGGTTGGCGACAAACGGCCAATCGACCGAGAACATGATTCGATCGATCCCCATTTCCGTCACGCAGCACTGGAGCGCGGGGGTGGAAAAGAAGCCGCTCGTCGTGATCCAGAAATTATTGCAGAACACCTCGCGGAACCGGACTTGCTTGTGGTCCGGGCGCGACAGCGATTCATCGATGCGCTCCAAGAGGAAAGGCAGCGTTTCGCCGAGATGGCCAAGGATGATTTTCAGCTTCGGATGGGTGTCGAAAATCCCCGAGAGCACCAGGCGGATGGCGACCGTCGCCGTTTCCACCGTGAATCCCCATGCCGCCCGGATCAGCATCGGGAAATCCTTGACGTAGTCCTTGTAATAAACCTCCATTACCGCCGGATGCGGAACCGACGGGTGCAGATAGATCGGCACGTCGAGCTTTTCGGCGCGCGCGAAAATCGGCCACAGGCTCTTGTCGTCGGGGAAGAGCGCGCCCGCGAGCCCGTGAATCATCGCCCCCTTGAAGCCGAGCTTGACCGTGCGCTCGAGCTCGTCGGCGGCGGCTTTCGGATCGGAGGTCGGCAAGGCGGCGAAGGCGGCGAAGCGCTTGGGATGCGCGGCGATCGCCGCCGCGAGCCGGTCGTTGACCCGGCGCGCAAATGCCACCGCGCCGTCGCCTGAAAGTTTTTGCGTCGCGGGCGCGCCGTGGGAGATCACCTGGATATCGATGCCGGCTTCGTCCATTTCCTTGATGCGCAATTCGCCGAGGTCGTAGAGACGCTTGATCGTCTCTTCGCCGCGCATGGCGTCGCCTCCCGAAAAGGTCGCCGCCAATTCGTGATCCCAATAATGCTCTTCCAGCGCGATGACCGGACATTTCGGTTTTTTCAACATGGTGCTCGCTTGTTCCTGATCGGTGATCCAAAGTGAATGTAAGCCATGGGCCCGGCCTTGTAGGTTGCGCCGCGGTCCATCGCAAGCGGAAAATATGCGGCGAACTTTGGCTTCTTTCGTGCGATCGCATCATCAAGGGGGACGAAGTCAACGGGACAGGAAAGAAAATTTGAGATACAACAATCATGTACGAATGCAACACCGAGAGGAGGCGCCGATGTGTCGGGCCGTCCACGTCAGGCTGACATCGTCCGACCAAAAGGCCATCGCCAAGTGGACCGGCGTCATGATCCCGGTCTATGCATCGATCGGGCTGTTCGTTCTCGTGACATTGGCGCTTGCTCCCCAGCTGCGCACGGACAAAACGACCGCCGTCGCGGCCGACGCCGCGAATCCATCCAATGCCGCCTTGAGCAACCGCTGAAGCTCGGTTGTCGGCGTGCGGGGGCCGATCAACACGCCGGGCTGTCGATTAGCTACCAGCCGCGGCCCGCCATCGTCGCTCGCGCTCTCCAGCCGCTATCACGACGCATATTGGATCGAGCAACCATAGGGCCGCAACCACTCGGTATGCCGCGAAACGCGCGCAGATTGACTCGGAGCTCAATACCTCCAACTCAAATCTGCGCGCGTTTGGTTGTCATCGCGGGAGACGCCTACGCGTAAGTCCTGCAACGAGCGTTGTCCCTCATTTTTTTCGGACGTTGTATCAGCGTTCAGCGCGCCCATCTGTTGTTGTGCCGCACATCCAGCAGTTAGACACGCCAATAAAATCAGTGCTATCCGCATGATACTTCCCCATCTGAGACAAGGCCCGCAACGAGGTTTGTTACGGTCGGATTAGTTTCCGTACTGCCCGCTCCAGCTATTTTTTGCGTTGGTCTCGCGGCAGATCGAAACGATCACGGCGGAGGTCGGCACGGACGTGATTCATGTCACGCCGGTCGTTACGAATGTCGTTCTTGTCGTTGCGAATATCCACCCTTTCGGCAATGACATTCGCGAATCTTTCATTGCTTAGATCACGCCGAAGATCAAAGCGGTCACGTTTCAGATCCGCAAGGCCACGCCAGAGATCATGGCGATCAGCGCGCAAATCCCATTTATCCGCCTTGAAGTCCGGCCGGGCGAGATTCATGTTCCGCCAGTCGATGCGAAAGTCGTTGTTGTCGCCGCGGAGGTGCGCCATGTGACTGGCAACGTCCGCCTTGTTTCCGAGGTGCAGATCGCGCTGGAGCTCCATGCGATCCTGTCTCAGAGTCGCCAGATCACGCCAGAGGTCCTGCCGGTCGGCGCGAATGGCGATCTTGTCGCTGCGGATTTTTGCCAGGTCATCGGCGATCTCCGCCGTGTTTCCGTCGCGCAGG
>JAHFPO010000002.1 GCA_023266695.1 Hyphomicrobiales bacterium
GGCGGCGGCAGCGGCAGCCTCGGCTTCGGCTTTCTGCTTGGCGAGCAATTGTTCTTCGATGTAGCCCGACGAGGACACGATCGTCGCCACCGTGAAATCGCGGTCGCGGATCACCGGGCGTACGTTCTCGGGCAAGGCAACCTTCGAGATGTGAAGTGAATTACCGATCTCGAGACCGGTCAGGTCCGCTGTGATCGATTCCGGAATGGCTTCGGCCGGGCAATAGAACTCGATGGTGTGGCGGACGATGTTGAGCGTCCCCCCGCGCTTGATGCCCGGCGCGGCGTCGTGGTTGATGAATTTGACCGGCACATGGACGCGCACCGTCGCTCCGACGCCGAGACGCTGGAAGTCGACATGGATCGGCCGGTCGCGCACCGGATCGAGCTGGAAGCCGCGCGGAATGACGCGGTGCTTCTCGCCGTCGACGTCGAGATCGTAGACGGTGGTGAGGAAATGGCCGGCATAGATCCGGTGGGTGAGATCGGCGGCGTCGACCGAGATCGAAACCGGCGGCTTCTTCTCGCCATAGATCACACCGGGTACGCGGCCGGAGCGGCGGGTTGCGCGGGCGGCCCCCTTGCCGGCCTTCGAACGCGCGGTCGCCTTCATCTCCTTGGTGACGGTCATGGTCGAAATCCTCTGAATGACCGCGGCGCGCCTCCAGGGGTGCGGAAGGCCGCGGGCGCGTTTCTATAGCGGCTCAAGCTTTTCGAGGCAATGATCCGGGGGGCGTCGCCCGCGGCTATTTCGCCGGTTTCCGGCTCGCCGGCCTGCCTTTGACCCGCCTCCGCTTTGCCGGTTTGCCCCGCCTGGCCCTGAGGGCTGCGAGCTCGGCGCGGAGCTTCGCAATCGCCTTCTCATGGGGGCGAACCGAGGCGGCGTGCACGAACTGGTCGCCGATCCCGGGTGGAAAGACGAAGTGCCGCTCCAGCTCGCGGTGCTCGTCGGCGAGGAAAAAGGCATTCAGCCCGTCCCGATAGACCAGGCGATAGCCGAGGGGGGCGAGGAATTGCGCATATTGATCGGCGCGGTCGGGGACCTCGAAGAAACGGTCGATCATGTGGATGGTGACGGGCATCCGGGATTCGGCGACGATGATCTTCGGCCGGTGACGGTCGAGGCCGGCGCCACGCAGGACCGCGAGCTCGGCGCCTTCGACGTCGATCTTCAGAAAATCGATCGGACGTCCGCGGACATGCTCATCGAGCACGGCGGCGAGCCGCCGCAAGGGAACCCGACGCTCCTCGACGCGCAGGCCGTCCTTGCGGTGTTGCGCGGCGATCTCCGGATCGGTGGTCGAATAGCCGTGCCATTGGAAAATCTCATAGAAGGTGATCGTTCCCTCGTGCTCGCCGACCGCGATCTCCAAATTCACGTCGCGCAGCCGGCGTTTACGCAGGCGCACGGAATTAGCCGCCAAGGGCTCGATATTGATGCCACTCCAACCGCGTTCGTAGAAAACCCGGCTTACGCTGTCGATATCGGGATCGTTGGCGCCGACGTCCACGTAGAATCCCCGCGGTCCCGGAAAGCAGCGGGCGAGCATCACGTCCTCGAAATTCTGGGCGTAGCTGGTGATGGCCATGGCTCTCCCGGTGCGACCGTTCGCGGGGCAAGGCCGATTGGAAGGCTTCAATCGAATAGGCTCGAAACGCTTTCCTCCGAGGCGGTGCGTCCGATCGCCTCGCCCATCAGAGTCGCGATCGACAGGACTCGCATGTTGCGCGCGACCTTGACCGCCTCGGTCGGCTGGATCGAGTCGGTGGTCACCAGTTCCTTGAGCTTGGAGGCGGTGATGCGGGCGACCGCGCCGCCGGACAAGACGCCGTGGGTGATATAGGCATAGACGTCCTTGGCGCCCTTTTCCAACAGCGCGTCGGCGGCATTCACCAGCGTGCCGCCGGAGTCGATGATGTCGTCGACCAGGAGACAGGTCTGGCCCGCAACCTCGCCGATCACGTTCATCACCTCGGATTCGTTCGGCCGCTCGCGGCGCTTGTCGATGATGGCAAGCGGAGCGTCGATGCGCTTGGCAAGCCCGCGCGCGCGCACCACGCCGCCCACGTCGGGCGACACCACGGTGATGGTCTTGAGATCGAAGCGCTCCCTGATGTCGCGTACCATCACCGGCGAGGCGTAGAGATTGTCGGTCGGAATGTCGAAGAAGCCTTGAATCTGCCCGGCGTGGAGGTCGAGGGTGAGCACCCGATCAGCGCCGGCATGGGTGATGAGATTGGCGACGAGCTTGGCCGAGATCGGGGTGCGCGGACCGACCTTGCGGTCCTGCCGGGCATAGCCGAAATAGGGGATCACCGCCGTGATGCGTCGTGCCGAGGCGCGCCGGAGCGCATCGATGATGATCAGGAGTTCCATCAGGTGGTCATTGGCCGGGAACGAGGTCGACTGGACCACGAAAACGTCGCGGCCGCGGACGTTTTCCTCGATCTCGACGAAGACCTCCATATCGGCGAAACGCCGCACGACGGCCTTGGTGAGCGGAGTCGCGAGATAGGCGCCGATCGCTTCGGCGAGGGCACGGTTCGAATTGCCGGCGACGATCTTGATGTCACCATTGCGGGCCGGCATTTCCGTATTCCCCCTCAGCGACCGCGTGATCGGCCGCTGCCGGTCAGTCACTAGCGGTGCCGCCCGGCGCTGTAAATATGCTTGCCGCCTCGTCCCTCGGCTTTATTCGATCGTCCATGGCGGCAGCCGGTTTCATCGGCGCGGATCGGCATAGGCGGCCGTCCGCGGCGTCCCCGCCACCACCACTTCTGGGCCGCCGTGCGCGGGCTCGCTTCCCGGCGCCGGGGCGCCGGAAGGCTCGCTCTCCAGTCGGGCGATCAGGGCAGCGAAGCCGTTGGCGGCGACGCGCGCCAGCGTGACATCGTCGCACTGCGCCCAGAGGTCGCCGCGGGCGGGGCCGAGGCGCTCCTCGCCGGCAAGCCGGAAGGCGCGATTGTAGCGGGCGTCGAAGACATCCCAGACCCAGGAGAGGGTCGCCTGTTTCTTCTCCACATGGGTGGCGAGATAGGTGCGTACCCGGAATACGGCCGGGCCGGTATGGGAGACGACGGGCAGCCTGCGCGCCTCGGCCTCGGCCGCGAGCGTCCTGACCAGGCGGTCGAACACGGGCTTGGGGGGGCCGTCGATCGATTCAAAGGCGATCGACCGCGGGCCGGATGACGGGATCGAGCCGGTGAACAGCGGCTCGTGGGCGGCGCAGCCGGCGAGCCCGAGCGCCGCCAGCACACCGGCAGCGAGATATTCCATACGCATGACGCACCCCCGGACGGCCGCCCCATTCTTGCAGGAGAGGTCGCCGCCCGCAGGGGATTTCGTAATCGGAATCCGCGGCGAGGTCCAGCCGTCACTCGGAAAGCGCGATCGCGGCGATGAGGCGGCCGTAATCGGCCTCGCGGCGATGGGTGGCGCGGCGATAACTGAAGAAGCGCGCCTCGTCGGCATAGGTGTCGAGGCCGAGATCATCGACGGCCTCGACCCCGGCCGCCTTCAGTCTGAAAACGAGAAATCCGGGTAGATCGAACAAAGCGTGGCCTGCCCGGGCGGCGGGAAGGAAGAAGCGCTCGTTTCCCGGATCGACCTTGCGGAAGCTCTCGACGAATTCGGCGCCGACCTCGTAGCTCGGCTGGCGGATGAGCGGGCCGATGGCGGCGGCGATGCGCGTGCGTTTCGCGCCCTGCCGTTCCATGGCAGCGACCGCCGCCTCGATCACGCCGCCGAGCGCGCCCTTCCAGCCGGCATGGACGGCGCCGACCACTGCGGCCTGGTCATCGGCCAAGAGCACCGGCCCACAATCGGCGACGGTGACGCCGATGGCGAGCCCCGGCGTCTTGCTGACGATCGCGTCGGCGCGCGGCGCCTCGGCGCGCGTCCAGGGCTGCTCCGCGACCACCGCCGCCGCCGAATGAATCTGATAAGCGGTGACGATTGCGCCGCCGGGCACTTGCAGCGCCGCGGTCATGCGGCGGCGGTTCTCGGCGACATGGGCCGGATCGTCGTTCGAGCCCTGGCCGCCATTGAGGCTCGCATAGACGCCTTTCGAGACGCCGCCCGCGCGGGTGAAGAAAGCGTGGCGCACGCGCTTGAGCGCGGCCAATCGGGGCGAGCGGATCAACATCGAGACGAAGCTGGCCGCGGGTCATTCAAGTGTCAAATCCGGGCGGCGCCGGCAGATCGCGATCTGCGAAGGCAAACGCCTTGAACAATTCGCCCATGCCCGGCGCGGGTCCGATCAGACGCGCGATCGCTCCATCGATGGCGGCGCGGGTCTCTGCATCCTTGCCATGCTTCAATTTTTCCGCGCGCAGCTCGATCCCGAGCCGGCGCAGGAAGACTCCTTGCGCAACGGGTCCGTGCGAGCGCGCGCCTTGCTCCTCCGTAGTGGCGGCGAGCGCCTCGAAATCCACCTGCGCCGTCAGGTCCGCCTCGCCGGGGCTGGCGAGCGGATCAGCGAAGCGATGGGCGCGGACCGCCTGCAGCGTATCGCCGAATGCGCTTCGCGCATGGCCATAGTCGATGAGGAGGGCGACACCGCCATCGGTCGCGATCCGGCGCGCGAGATCGCGGACCGGCGCGAGCTCGCGGCGCTCCAGCATCGAACCGGCGGGCGCCGGGCGCAGGCGGGCGGGCAATTGCGCTTCGATCCCCGGCAGCGGCGTCGGATCGAGCCCGAAGGCGAGCCGGCCCTGTTGAAGTCCCACCCGGCGTTCGTGCCAGCCGTCTCCGGTCTTCACCCACTGATCGATCGGAAAGGCATCGACGAATTCATGGGCAAGCGCGATGAGCGGTCCTGCGGGGAGCGATTCCGTCCTCGTGTGCCAGTGGAGCGGCGCGCCGGTTTGTGCGAGCGCCGCGCGTTGGCGCCAGGCCAGCACTGGGCTCGTCTCGACGAGATGCACCTCAAGCGCGGCGCGGAACGCGGGCGCGACCTTGGCCGCCCGCAGCACGTCGGCCATCAAGGTGCCGCGGCCGGGACCGAGCTCGACGAGGCGCGCGGGGGCTGGTTCACCCATCGTGCGCCAGACCTCCGCGCACCATAGCCCGACGAGCTCGCCGAATATCTGGCTTACTTCCGGGGCGGTGACGAAATCGCCGGCGGCGCCGATGGGATCGCGGGTGGCGTAATAGTGCGCTGTACAGAGCGCCATGTAACGCGAGAGCGGGATCGGCCCCTCCGATTCGATCAGCTGGCGGATCACCTGCGCAAGCGCGGTCATGCCTTCCCGGCAGGCGGGCGGCGCGAGGCATAGAGGATGGCGGCAGCGCCGACGAGGATCATCGGCAGGGACAACAGCATGCCCATGGTGAGGCCGCCGGCGAGAAAGCCGATATGGGCGTCGGGCTCGCGGAAGAATTCGCCGGCGACGCGGGTGAGGCCATAGCCGGCGACGAACAGGCCGCCGATGAGGCCGGGCCGCGTGAGCGCGCCGCGCTTCAGCGCCAACAGCATCACCCCGAACAGAACGATGCCTTCAAGCCCGGCTTCGTAGAGCTGGCTGGGATGACGGGGCTGCGGCCCGGCATAGGGAAACACGAAGGCCCACGGCACGTCGGTCGGCCGGCCCCACAATTCGCCGTTCACGAAATTGGCGATGCGGCCGAGAAAAAGGCCGATCGGCGTGACGATCGCCGCAAGATCGAGCATCGAGAGCATGGCAATGCCGCGCGCGCGCGCGAACAGCAGCAGGCCGAGGATCGTTCCCAGAAATCCGCCGTGGAACGACATGCCGCCGCGCCACAGCACCAGGATCTCGACCGGGTGCGCGGCGAAATAGGCGGGTTGATAGAACAGCACATAGCCGATCCGGCCGCCCAACACGATGCCGAGCGCGGCCCACACGATCACGTCGTCGACGTCGATCGCTCGGATCGGCGAGAGGCCGCCCCAGGCCCGCGGATTGCCCGCGATCCGACGCGCCAGCAGCCAGGCGATCAGGATTCCCGCCACATAGGCGAGCGCATACCAGCGGATCGCGAACGGGCCGATCGAGAAGAGGATCGGATCGAAAGCGGGGAAGGGCAGGGCGAAGAGCGGCATCGCGGCGTGATGCCGTCCGCGCGGGCGGGAAGTCAAGTGCGCCGCCGCGCCGACGGGCATAGCGGCGGCCTTGCGCTCATCCGCCGCAAGCCCCATGTCTTGCGGGGCGGCTCGCTTGCCCGCATGCGGAGATGCGCATGGCCCAGACCACCAACCGCTTCTTCGACGAAATCGCCCGCTTGCTGAACGACGCCGCCGGGGTCGCCGAGGGCGTTCGCCGTGAAATTCAGACCCTGGTGCAGGCCCAGGCCGAACGCATCCTGCGCGACATGGACGTGGTCACGCGCGAGGAGTTCGAGGCCGCCAAGGAAATGGCCGCCAAGGCCCGCGAGGAGAACGAGCGCCTCGCCGCCCGACTCGCCGAGGTTGAGAAGAAGCTCGCAAACGACCCCGGAAAGGGCAGGAAAGGCGGCTCCGGAGTCGCCTGACGCCCGCCAAACTCGCTTTCAACTCTGCAAGCTTGTGGACGCTGCGGAATAGCCATTGAAGCGCGGGCCGAATCCGATTCTCTTGGCAGCGCTCAGGTTTCGCCATACGGGCGTCGAATCTGGCCGAAGTTGAGCGATGATTCGGTCACGCTGCTGCCATGTGGGCAGGGACGAATCATCGGTGGCGGTGAGGCGTGCGCCGCGCGCGATGGGCTCCCGCCCCGCGCGCTCTCCACAACCCCGATCGCGAGGTCGCGGCATGACCTTCACCGAATTGGATACCGAACAGCTGGCGAACCCGGTCGATCTGGTGGAGCGTCTCGCCTCGCTCAACGACTGGAGCTTCGAGCGCTCCGGGGACTACGAAATTTCGCTCTCGATCACCGGGCGCTGGACCGATTACCACATCTCGTTCCAGTGGATGAACGAGATCGAGGCGCTACATCTCGCCTGTGCCTTCGACCTCAAGGTGCCGGAAGGCCGCCAGGCCGAGGTGCTGCGGCTGCTCGCCATCGTCAATGAGCAGCTCTGGGTCGGCCATTTCGACCTGTGGTCGGACGAGGGCATGGTGATGTATCGCAACGCGCTTCTGCTCGCCGGCGGGGCGACGGCGAGCGGCCGGCAATGCGAGGCGCTGTTGAAAAGCGCGGTCGATGCCGCCGAGCGCTGCTTCCCCGCCTTCCAATACGTGATCTGGGCCGGCAAGTCGGCGCGCGAGGCGATGAGCGCGACCCTGTTCGAGACCGTCGGCGAGGCGTGAGCCATGGGTGGGCTCGCGTCCCTCGATGGGACGGTGCTGCTGGTGGGCGCCGGCAAGATGGGCGGCGCGCTCATGGAAGGCTGGCTTGCGCGCGGGCTTCCGCCGGCACGCGTGGCGGTGAACGACCCCGCTCCGCCGCCCGAAGTCGCGGCACTCATCGCCAAGCACAAGATCGCCCACAATCCCGATCCGAAGAAAATTCCGCCGCCCGCCGCGATCGTGCTCGCGGTCAAGCCGCAGATCGCGGCCGAGGTGGTGCCCAAGCTCGCGCCGTTGGTGAAACCGAAGACGGTCGTGATCTCGATCATGGCCGGCAGGACCATCGCTTTTCTCGAACGGGCGCTCCCCGCCTTCGCCGCCGTCGTGCGCGCCATGCCCAATCTGCCCGCCTCGATCGGCCGCGGCATCACCGTCGCCGTGCCGAACAAGCGCGTGGACGGCATTGCGCGCGCGCTCGCCGACGATCTCCTCGCCGCCGTCGGTGCGGTCGAGTGGATCGATGACGAGCGTCTGCTCGATGCGGTGACGGCCTTGTCGGGCTCGGGGCCGGCCTATGTGTTTCTGCTCGCCGAGAGTCTGGCGAAGGCGGGCGCCGCTGCGGGATTGCCGGCGAATCTGGCGGCACGGCTGGCGCGATCGACAGTCGCCGGAGCGGGCGAGCTGATGCATCGCTCGGACCTCGATGCCGCGAAACTGCGCGAAAACGTCACTTCGAGCGGCGGCACGACAGCGGCCGCGCTCGAGGTGCTGATGGCCGCGGACGGGCTCGATCCGCTGTTGAAGAAAGCGATTGCCGCAGCCGTCCGCCGCTCACGCGAGCTGGCGGGTTGAATTCACCCGCCTTTTCCCGGCCACACAGTTCCCCTAGAGTCCGGTGACATCTCAGTTTCCGGGAGGTCGCCATGGCCAGTGCATCGAAACGCGACAAGATCATCGAGGCATTCCTCATGCTTCTCGCCGAGAAGCCGTTCGAGCAGATCGGCCTTGGCGCGGTCGCGGCCCGTGCCGGGGTTCCGCTCGCCGATCTGCGCGCAGAATTCGGCTCCACCTTCGACATGCTCGCCGCCTTCATGCGCGAGACCGACCGCAAGGTGCTTGCCGGGGGCGACCCCGAGCTTGCCGAGTCTTCCGCGCGCGAACGCCTGTTCGACGTGCTGATGCGCCGGATCGAGACGCTGAAGCCGCAGCGCGAGGCGGTGCGCTCGCTCGCATGCTCGGCGCGCCGCGATCCCGCTTTTGCGTGGGGGCTGAATCGGCTCTCGCTCCGCTCGCAGCAGTGGATGCTCGCGGCCGCCGGAATCGATTCCGCCGGCCTTTCAGGCCGCGTGCGGGCGCAAGGGCTCGTGCTCGTCTTCGCGCGCACGTTGCGGGTCTGGCTCGACGATGACGATCCAGGCTTGGCGCGGACGATGGCGAAGCTCGACCGCGAGCTTGCCAGCGGAGAACGGTGCCTCAATCTCCTCGACGATCTCTGCCGGCTGGTGCCGCGCTGCGGCGGCCGGCGGCGGGCGCGTCGTCATGGCCGCGACGGTTCGGCCGCCGAGCCGGCGGAACCGATCCCGGCCTGATCACATCGGAATCATCACCGTCGCTCGCAAGCCCCCGAGCGGGCTGTCCGAAAGAACGATCTCGCCGCCGTGCACGCCGGCGATGTCGCGCGCGATCGAAAGCCCCAGTCCGCTGCCGCTTTCGTTCTGATTGCGCGCCTCGTCCAGGCGCAGGAACGGCCGAAACACTTCGTCGCGCTTTTCCTCCGGAATGCCGGGGCCATCGTCGTCGACCTGGACCATGAGCCAGCGCGCTTCGCGCGTGCCGCTGAGCGCGACGGTGGAGCCGAAGCGCATGGCATTGGCGACGAGATTGGCGATGCAGCGCTTGAAGGCGTCGGGCCGCACCTGAACGATGGGCGGGCCGGCGAAACTCGCGCTCGCGCGTTTGCCGCGGCGCTCGACGTTGGCCGCGAACTCGTCGAGGATCTCGGCCACGTCCACGAGCGCCGGCTGCTCGCCGACTTCGCCGCGGGCGAAATCGAGATAGGCCTCGAGCATGCGCTGCATCTCGTCCACGTCGCGGCGCAGCGCCTCGACCTCCGGATTGTCCTCCAGAAGCGCGAGCTCGAGCTTGAAACGCGTGAGCACGGTGCGCAAATCATGCGAGACGCCGGCGAGCATGGTGGTGCGTTGCTCGATCTGGCGCTCGATGCGGCGTTTCATCTCGAGGAAGGAGAGCGCCGCCTGGCGCACCTCGCGTGCCCCGCGCGGATGGAAGTTCGCGATCTCGCGTCCCTTGCCGAAGGCTTCGGCCGCTTCCGCCAGCCGCACGATCGGTTTGATTTGATTGCGCAGGAACAGGATGGCGACCGTGAGCAGCACCAGCGAGGTGCCGACCATCCAGACCAGGAAGATATGGGAATTGGAGGCGTAGGCCTGGCTGCGCCGTGCGAACACCCGCAACACCTCCTGATCGAGCTGGATGCGGATCTCCACCAGATTCGAATTGCCGACGGTGTCGATCCAGAACGGCCGGCCGATCTGGGCCCCGATCTCCCGCGATAGCGCCGAATCGAGCACCGAGAAGAAAGGCTTGGGCCCGGACGGCGGCAGCGGATCGGGCGGCAACAGCTCGATATTGAGATTGAGCTGCTCGGATGCGATCTTGCGCAGGGTCGCGATGTCCTTGTCCTGCGGATATTTCTGATAAATCTCGATGAGCGCGGCGATGTCGTGGGTGACGGCGGCCGAAAGGCGTTGCGTCACCAGATTGTAATGCCGCTCCATGAAGACGAAGGCGACCACCGACTGCAGCAGCACCATCGGCGTCACGATGATGAGGAGCGAGCGCGCGTAGAGGCCCTTCGGCATCCGCGCGTTGAGCCAAATCCCGAGCCGGTTCCAGCGGGCGGCGATTCGTCCGAGCACGGAACGAACGCCCGCCAGACTTGCCTGGAGCGCGGTCATGGCGTCGCCACCAGCCGGTATCCAATCCCGCGCTCCGTGCGCAAATACACGGGATCGGTGGGGTTGCGCTCGATCTTGCGGCGCAAACGATTGATCTGCACGTCGACGGCCCGCTCGCTCGAGCCGGCACCGGGCGCGGCGAGATCCTGGCGCGGCACGGTCTCGCCGACACGCGCGGCGAGCACGCGCAGCATGTCGCGCTCGCGGTCGGTGATGCGCACCGCCTTGCCCGTGCGCGTCAGGTCACCGCTCTCGAGGTGAAAGACGAAATCGCCGAAACGCACCATTTCGATCGGCTGCACGCTCGTCTGTGCCGTGCGCTTCAGCACGTTGCCGATGCGCAACAGAAGCTCGCGCGGGTCGAACGGCTTCGGGACGTAATCGTCGGCGCCGATCTCCAGGCCGGCGATGCGGTCGATGGGCTCCGCGCGCGCCGTCAGCATGAGGATCGGTACGTTCGAGCCATTGCGGATCGAGCGGGCGAGATCGAGCCCGCTCTCGCCCGGCATCATCACGTCGAGCACCAGGAGATCGAACGCCATGCCGGCGAGCTGGGCGCGCGCCCCGGCCGCCGAGCTCGCGGTCGTCACCCGGTAGCCGTGATCGCTGAGATAGCGTGACAGCAGATCGCAGATGCGCAGATCGTCGTCGACGACGAGAAGGTGCGGCGCATCGTCGGGCGGCGGCGTGGGGGAATGGACCATGGTGGCGCCTCGCTCGGGCAAGACCTCAACGCGTCCGGTTGCGGCCGGCGTGATCGGCACGAGCGATCAGCCGCTCGACTCCCTCGCGAGCTTGCGGATCAATCATGGCGACAAGAAAGCGCCGGGCGGCGGCGCGCGCGCCCGGGCCGCACTCGGCAAGCGCACGTACGAAACGCCGGGTCTGGAGGGCCGCCAGATCGCGCGCCAACGCCTCGCCCTTGGATGTGAGATAAAGCAGGCGCTGCCGGCGGTCGGCGGGGCCCGCCTTCTGGACCACGTAGCCGTCCTCCACCAGCTCGCGCAGCACGCGCCCGAGGCTCTGCTTGGTGATCTTCAGTATCTCGAGGAGGTCGGCGACGCGCATGCCGGGATGCCGGTTCACGAAGTGCAGCACCCGGTGGTGGGCGCGGCCGAAGCCGATGCCCGCCAGGAGCTCGTCGGCGTCGCCGATGAAATCGCGATAGGCGAAGAACAGCAACTCGATCAGATCGAATACGGGCCCGCCCGCGCCGGAGCGGTCGGACTCCGGGCCCGGAAGACGAGTGGAGGCCGTCGAGACGTTTACGTCAGCCATATTGACATATTAGGTTCAGGTTGTTAGCGAGTCACGCGTTCCGTCGAAAAGATCGATCCTTGCGGTCGATTGCAATCGGGTCGATCGTTGCGCTCTGCAGCGAGACGCGCTCTCATGCGGGACCATATCGGGACTTCGCCGACGAGGCAAAACCCGATTCATTCGGCGGAAACATGACCGGGCGTAGGGTCGCTGCCGGTTCCGAGGAGTGAGGTGATGGCCGGCGAGCCTTTCGACAAGCGGCCGGGGGTGATCTGGTACGACGGCAAACTGGTGCCGTGGGAGAATGCGACCCTGCATGTGCTCTCCCATGGCCTGCACTATGCGAGCGCCGTGTTCGAGGGCGAGCGCGCCTATGGCGGGGAAATCTTCAAGTGCAGCGAGCATTCCGAGCGCCTGAAGCATTCGGCGCAGGCGCTCGATTTTGAAATTCCCTATTCGGTCGCCGAGATCGACGCCGCCAAGCGCCTGGTGCTCGAGAAAAACGGGCAGAAGGACGCCTATGTCCGCCCGGTCGCCTGGCGCGGCAGCGAAATGATGGGCGTGTCGGCGCAGCAGAACAAGATTCATCTCGCCATCGCCACCTGGCAATGGCCGAGCTATTTCGATCCGGCCGAGCGGCTGAAGGGCATCCGGCTCGACCTCGCCGAATATCGCCGCCCCGATCCGAAGACCGCCCCCTGCATGACCAAGGCGGCGGGCCTCTACATGATCTGCACCATCTCCAAGCACATCGCCGAGCGCAAAGGCTATGCCGACGCCATGATGCTCGACTGGCAGGGACGCGTCGCCGAGTGCACCGGCGCCAACATCTTCTTCGTCAAGGACGGCAAGATCCATACGCCGATCGCCGACTGCTTTCTCGACGGCATCACCCGGCGCACGGTGATCGAGCTTGCGAACAAGCGCGGCTTCGAGGTGATCGAGCGGCGCATCATGCCCGACGAGCTCGCGTCGTTCTCCGAGTGCTTCATCACCGGCACCGCGGCCGAGGTGACGGCGGTCTCCGAGATCGCCCAGTGGAACTTCAATCCGGGCGGCATCACCAAGCAGCTGATGGACGACTATTCCACCGCGGTGCAGCCGAAGAAGCGTTCGGCGGCGGCGTAATCAAATTCGAGAATGCGAACGGGGCGACGGCCATCGTCGCCCCGTTTTCGTTTGATTGAGGTCCTGTCAGTTCGTCTTGCCGTAGCGGATCGCCGTCAGCCGGTCGTCGCCCGATTCCGGCGCCCACACCTCGCCCGGGCGGCCGAGCATCTGGCGCACGTTGCGACCGGGGAAGCTCTGAAACTTCTCGGTCTTGGGATCGAAGCGCACGATGGCGTTGGCGCTGAAATCAGTGAGCCAGACCGCGTCGGTTTCGTCGACATAGACCGAATAGCAGCTCGGACTCGCCCCAGGCAGCTTCCATTTCTTCCATTGCTTGCTCGACGGGTCGTAGAGGCCGACCTCGCCCGAGTTCCATAGGCTCACCCACAGCCGGTTGTTCGAGTCCGACCACACCCGGCGCGCGCCGGCGCCCGGCGTCGGCGATTCCACCACCTCTAGCTCGCCGGTCCTGGTCTCGATGCGCGCGATGTAATCGCCGGCAAGGGAGGAGAACCAAACCTCGCCCGAGGGCGTGGTGGCGATGCCATAGGGCCCGCGGCCTTTGGGCGCGTCCCACACCTTCACTTCGCCGGTCTTGGGATCGACCTTGCCGTAGATGCCGGCCTGGCCGGTGAACCAGTGGATTCCGTTCTTGTCGAAGGTGGCGGTGTTGAGATTGGCGTAGCCGCTCCCCTTCGGCAGTGGGTAAGTCTTCACCTGTTCGGTTCTGGGATCGACGCGCACGATGGCATTGAGGCCGCCGTCGGTGATCCAGGGCGCGCCGTCGGGGCCGACGACCACGCCATGCGGCGCCGAATTGGTGCCGAGCTTGATCTGCTTCACCACCCCGGTCTTGGGATCGAGCCGGCCGAGCGCGCCTTGCCCCTGGGCCGTGTACCAAACGATGCCGTCGGCCGAGACCGCAACGTCGTGCGGGCGCGCGCCGGAAGGCACCGGGTAGATCTTGACCTCGAACGCCGCCGCCGGCAGCGCCACGAGGAGCGCGGCAAGCGTCATGAATAATTTCACTTTCATGTGGTTTCTCCCGGAATTGCGTTATTCCGCCGCGTCGCGCTTGGGCCGATCCCGCCAACGCGCCGCCGCGGCGTCGTCCTCTCCGCGCGCCTCGATCCAGCTCGTGCCCGCGGCGCGCTCCACCTTCTTCCAGAACGGCGCGCGGGTCTTGAGATAGTCCATCAGGAATTCGGCCGCTTCGAACGCGGCCCGCCGATGGGCGGACGCGGTCACGGCCAGCACGATCACTTCGCCTGGTTTGATGCGGCCGACGCGATGCACGATGCGCACGCCCAGGAGCGGCCAGCGCGCCTCCGCCTCCTCCACATGACGGGCGATCTCGGTCTCGGCCATGCCGGGATAATGATCGAGGACGAGCGCCGCGATCCGCTCGCCGTCTTCATCGTCGCGGCAAATGCCGGTGAAGGCGACGACGGCGCCGATGTCGGTGCGGCCGCGCGTGAGCGCCGCGGTCTCGGCCGTAACGTCGATCTCGTCCTCGGTGATACGAATGCTCATGGGGACGATCATACCCTCTCAGCGCCCAAGGCGTGAGGGGGTCAGCCCCCGGTCATGGGCGGGAAAAGGGCGATCTCACGGGCGCCCGTGATCTTCGCCTCGGGGCGGACATGGATGCGGTCGATCGCCGCGCGCACGACCTGGCGGTTCTCGAAGGCGTGGGCATATTGCTCGCCGCGGCCGCCGAGCCATTGGACGAGATCGCCGACGGTCTGCACCGAAGCCGGCAACTCGATCTCCTCCTCGGCCTTGCCGACGCGCTCGCGGATCCAGGCGAAATAAAGAATCTTCATTGGTCGCTGGCCACGATATGGCGCAACCCGGCGCGGAAATAATCGAAGCCGGTATAGAGAGTGAGGATCGCCGATAGCCACAGCAGCGAAAGCCCGGTCAGCGTGGTTCCGGGCATCACCAGATCACCCGCGGGCCCCGCCAGCAGAAAGCCGACCGCGACCAGCTGCAAGGTCGTCTTCCATTTGGCGAGCCGCGACACCGGCACGCTCACGCGCAGCTCGGCGAGATATTCGCGCAGACCAGAGACCAGGATTTCGCGGCAAAGGATGATGAGCGCCGCCCACAGCGACCAGCCCTTGATGGTGTCGTCGGCGGCGAGCATGAACAGAGAGGCGCCGACCAGGAGCTTATCGGCGATCGGGTCGAGCATGCGTCCGAGCCTCGATTGTTCGCCATAGACGCGCGCGGCCCAGCCGTCGAGCAGATCGGTGAGCGCGGCGGCGATGAAGATCGCGAGCGCCACCCAGCGCAGCCACAGCCCAGCTTCGTAAATGGCGACTCCGAACAAGCAGGCGGCGACCGCCGGCACGGCGGCGATGCGCCCATAGGTGAGCAGATTCGGCAAGGCGAAAGCCCGCCCTTCGCCCGTGGGCCCAGCTCCAATCCGGGTCGCGGCGGGAGACGTCGCCTGGTTCATCAGTAGCCTCGCTCGTCTTCACAAAGACATCCCGCAAGAGCGGCGTCAATGCGGCAGGGAGTAAAAATCACATCAACCGTCGGCATGGAAATAATCGTAGACCGCCTTGGCGGTGGCGGCATTGACGCCGGGAACCGCTTCGAGGTCGGCAAGCGAGGCGCGCTCGATCGCGGAAAGCGTGCCGAAGTGGCGGAGCAAAGCCCGTTTCCGCGCCGGCCCGACGCCGGGAATTTCCTGCAGGCCGGTGGTGGCGAGGTCGCGCTTGCGCCGGGCCCGGTGCGATCCGATGGCGAAGCGGTGCGCCTCGTCGCGCAGCCGCTCGACGAAATAGAGCACCGGATCGCGCGGCGGCAACCGGAACGCCGCGCCGCCCGGCAGATGGAAAGTCTCGCGTCCGGCGTCGCGGTCGGGTCCCTTGGCGACGGCGAGGATCGGCAAGTCATGGATTCCCAGTTCCACAAGGATTTCCAGCGCCGCGTTCAATTGACCGAGGCCGCCGTCGAGGATGACGAGATCGGGCCACGGCGAATCGGAACCGCTCAATCGCGGCGCTTCCTCCATCAGCCGCGAGAAGCGCCGCTGCAGCACCTCGCGCATCATTCCGTAATCGTCGCCGGGGGCGAGTTCTTCGGAGCGGATGTTGAACTTGCGATACTGGTTCTTGGCGAAACCTTCGGGTCCAGCGACGATCATCACACCGACGGCGTTAGTACCGGTGATGTGGCTGTTGTCATAGACCTCGACGCGCCGCGGCGGTTGCGGCAGGCCGAGGATGTCGGCGAGGCCCTTGAGCAGGCGCAACTGCGAGGCGGACTCGGCGAGACGCCGGCTCAATGCCTCGCGCGCGTTCATCAGCGCATGATCGACGAGATCGCGTTTCTCCCCGCGCCGGGGCACGGCGACCTCGACCCGGTAGCCGGCGCGGGTCGTGAGTGCCTCGGCGAGCAAGTCGCGGTCCTCGATATCGTGGGAGATGAGCACGAGCGGAGGACTGAGCTTGTCGTCGTAGAACTGGGCGAGAAAGCTTTCCAGCACCTCGCCCGGCTCCAGCGAGCGATCGGCGCGTGGGTAATAGGCGCGGTCGCCCCAGTTCTGGAAATTGCGGATGAAGAAGACCTCGATGCAGGTGACGCCGCCGTCCTGATGGCAGGCGAAGACATCGGCCTGGTCGATGCCACGCGGATGGACGCCCTGGTGCGACTGGATCGCGGACAAGGCCGCGAGACGGTCGCGCAATGCCGCGGCGCGTTCGAAATCGAGGGCGGCGGAGGCCGCTTCCATGTCGTGCGCGAGCGTCTCCTGCACCGCGCGGCTCTTACCCGACAGGAAATCGCGCGCCTCTTCCACCAGCCGGTTGTATTCGGGGAAAGCGATTTCGCCGGTGCAGGGAGCGGCGCAGCGCTTGATTTGGAATAGCAAGCAGGGGCGGGTGCGGCTCTCGTAGACCGTGTCCGAGCACGAACGCAGCAGGAAAGCCCGCTCCAGCGCCGTAATGGTGCGGTTGACCGCCCCGGCCGCGGCGAAGGGTCCGAAATAATCGCCCTCGCGGTTGCGCGCGCCGCGATGTTTCATAATTTGCGGCGCCGGATGGCCGCGGGTGAGCAGGATATAGGGAAACGATTTGTCGTCGCGCAGGAGCACGTTGAAGCGCGGACGGAAGCGCTTGATGAGATTGGCCTCCAGCAACAGCGCCTCGGTCTCGGTCGCGGTCGAGACGAACTCCATCGTCGCCGTCGCCGCGATCATGCGGGCGATGCGGTTGGTGTGGCCGGCGCCGCGGGTATAGGCGAGAACGCGTTTGGCCACGTTCTTCGCCTTGCCGACATAGAGCACCTCGGCCTTGGCATCGAGCATGCGATAGACGCCGGCGCCGGTGGGAGCGAGACGGGCAAAACGCTTGATTGCTTCGCATCCGGTCTCGAGATGTTCGGGCGCGGGCTCCTCGTCGGCATGGTCATCGGGCGCGAGCTCGAGAATCGGCGCCTCGGTCTCCTCGTCCGCTTCGGCGGCGAGGTCGTCTTGCCCCGGCCCGATCTCCGGCTCGATCTCGGGATCGATATCCTTGCGCTCGCGCTCCATGCCGCGAAGGTAGGGATTTACGCGCGCAAGGGCCAGGGGAGACCGTCACTCACTCGCGCACGCCGGCGGCGTCGGGCGTGGCCCAGGCGAGATGCTGGCCGCCGTCGACCGGGATCAGCGCGCCGGTGACGCTCGCAGCGGTGGCGAGGAAGACGACGGCCGCGGCGACCTCCTCGGGCGTCGGGCCGCGGCCGAGCGGCAGCGCCGCCGTCTGCCGTGCGAAGTCCTCCGCCCGCTGGCGCGCGCTCGGGAGCGTCGGGCCGGGGGCCACCGCATTGACGCGGATGCGCGGCGCCAGCGCCTGGGCGAGCGTGCGGGTCGCGGTGGCGAGTGCGGCTTTCGCGAGCGTGTAGGAAAAGAACTGCGGCGTCGTCCTCAACACGCGCTGGTCGATCAAGTTGATGATCGCCGAGCGGCCCGCTGGCGCCTGCGCCGCGAATGCCTGGGCGAGGAAGACAGGTGCCTCGAGGTTGATCGCGAACTGCCGCTCCCAACGCTCGCGCGTGAGCGATCTGATGTCATCGGACTCGAAGATGGCGGCATTGTTGACGAGAAGCGTCAGCGGCCCGAGCGCCGCTGCTGCGTCCGCGACGAGGCGCGTGATTGCGGCGGGTTCGGTGAGATCGGCGACGAAGACTGCGCTCTGGCCTCCGCGCGCCTCGATCTCGGCCGCGAGCGTGCGCGCTTCGCCCGGCGCGCTTCGGCAGTGGATCGCGACGGCAAAGCCCGCGTCCGCGAGGGCACGGGTGATCGCCCGTCCGATCCGCTGGCCGGCGCCGGTGACGAGCGCGGCTCCGCGCTTGCCTTCATGCTCTGCCATGGATGTCTTGTTCGCCTATGCTCATGTCGCTCCACCCACGAAATGGCCGCTGTTTCGCCAGCTTCCGGTCAAGCTGAGGCCGTCGTCAACGAATTATTAAGCGTGATATCAACGAGAGTCGATCCTTGCTCGCCCGTTAAGGATTCAATTCTCCTAAAATTTTAGGATTGTAGCCGGTGGGATCGACAAAGACGTTCGCGACGGAGGGGAGCACCATGAAGAGACTGCTGTTCGCTGCGTCCGCTGCACTGGCAGCGGCGACGCCGGCATTCGCAGGCGACCTGCCGGTCAGGCGCTCGTCTCCTTATTATGGGCCGCCCGAGGTCGCACGCACCCTTTTCAATTGGACCGGCTTCTATGTCGGCGGTCACGCCGGCTGGGGCTGGGGTAGCGCTCTCGGCCTCGATCCGAACGGTTATCTCCTTGGCCTCCAGGCCGGATACAACTTTCAGCTCGCCGGCGCGTTCCTGGCGGGCATCGAGACCGACATCTCGTTTTCGGGAATCGACGACAAGGGCGGGGGCACCACCTTCGAGGTCGATTATCTCGGCACCGTGCGGGCGCGCCTCGGCTATGCCGTGGACCGCGTGCTGTTCTACGGCGCCGGCGGTCTCGCCTATGGCCGCGGCGATCTTACGATCGGCGGCCTCTCGAACAAGCAGACGCATTTCGGATGGACGATCGGCGGCGGCGTCGAGGCCATGATCGCGCCGAATATCACGGCCCGCCTCGAATATCTCTATGCCGATCTCGGCAAGGAGACCTATGCGTCCATCGGCGGTCCGGTGCGCGTCAACTACGATACCAGCATCGTGCGCATGGGCATGAACTACAAGTTCTGACCCGCTGCCTGCGATCTTGCGCGAGCCCCGGGCCCGGTCCGGGGCTTTTTGCTGTTCGGAACCCGCGCGCACTCAGTGCGGCTTCGTCTCCGCGAACGCCGGCACCTTGAACGCGAACTCGTCGAGCCATTCGACGAGGCGCGGATGATCCGCGCGCCAGCGGCCCTCGAAGCGGAAATCGAGATAGCCGAGCGCGCAGGCGAGCGCGATGTCACCGACATGGACCATCGGCGCGAGCGCCGGAGGTCGTTGCTCAAGTTGGGAAAGCGCGCGCGTGATCTTGCCGACCTGGTGCTCGACCCACTTCGGCTCATGCTTCTCCTTTGGCCGCCAACGGCCCTCGTAGATCTGCAGGACGCCGGCATCCATGATCCCGTCCGCGGTCGCCTGCAGGTGAAGCGCCGCGAAGCGCGGCGCTCCCGCGCGCGGGATGATGCGTCCGCCGCCGGCGCGGTCGTCGAGATATTCGAGGATCACGCGCGAATCGTAGAGCGCGGTGCCGTCCTCGAGCATCAGCACCGGGATCTTCCCGAGCGGGTTCTGCCGCCGGACGCTGTCCTTGGGGTCCATGGTGTCGGTGTTCTCGATGCGAATTTCTCCGGCGAGGCCGAGGAGATGGACCGCAATCCGGACTTTTCGCGCGAATGGAGAACTCGACGAGGAGCGCAAGATCATCATCGCCGCTGGCCTTGTGAAAAATATCGATGAAGCTGTGGAGCGCGCCGTCACCCGGCGGCGGGCTTGAGGTTCACCGCCTTCGGACCCTTGCCGCGCTGGTCGGGCTCGACGTCGAAGGACACACGCTGGCCTTCGCTGAGCGTGCCGAGTCCGGAACTCGTCACCGCCGAGACATGGACGAATACGTCGCGGCTGCCGTCGTCCGGCTGGATGAACCCAAAACCCTTATTGGTATTGAAGAACTTCACGGTACCCGTGATCGGCATTACCTCCACTCCCTGTCTTTACTGTTCGCTCTGGCCCGCCGGACCGCCGAGGTGCTCCATTCCTAAGACATCCGCGCGGTCCTGAAAAGCCGCCCGATGCCGGGTGAAGTTGCGGGCGTTCATGTGTCCCGAGCGATCCAGTCGAGCCGCTGGCGGCCCGACCGCCCACGGCCGAACGCTCGCGCGAATTCCGGCAACATCAACGTCATCTCGCGTTCGAGCGTCCAGGGCGGATTGACGACGAGGAGGCCGCAACCGGCGAGCGGATCATCGGGCCGCAATGATCCGATCGTCAGCTCGATGCGGAGGATTTTCGCAATCCCGAACCGGGCCACCCGCCGCGCGAAGGCCTCGGTCGCGCGCGGATCCTTGATCGGATACCAGAGCAAATAAATGCCGGTGGCCCAGCGCCGGTGCGCCTCGGCCAATCCGGCCGCGAGGCGCTCGAATTCGCCCGGCTGTTCGAAGGACGGATCGATGAGGATGAGGCCGCGGCGCTCCGGCGGTGGCACATAGGCCTTGAGCGCGGTCCAGCCGTCGATCTCGATCGCCTTCGCGCGCCGGTCGCCTTTGATGCTCGCCGCGAGCAAGGCGCGCTCCTGCGGCTCCAGCTCGCAGAAGATCATGCGGTCCTGCGGGCGGGTGAGCGCGCGGGCGAGGCAAGGCGAGCCCGGATAGATGTGCAATCCGCCGGCGGGATTTTCCGCCCGCACTGCGGCGAGGTAGGGCTCCAGCAACGCTCCCGTCTCGCCGCCGGGCGGACGTTCGAAAATCCTCCCGATGCCCTCGCGCCATTCGCCGGAGCGGCTCGCTTCATCGCCCGCGAGATCGTAGCGGCCGGCGCCGGCATGGGTATCGATCACGCGAAACGGAGTTTCCTTGGCGGCGAGATGCACGAGCACGCGCGTGAGCACCGCATGCTTCAGGACATCGGCGAAGTTTCCGGCATGAAAGGCGTGGCGATAGTTCAATGCCGCAACCGGACGCGCGACGTCTCGCGTTCAGCCGCCGCGCACCGGCGGCATGACGACGCGGGGGGTTCGGCAGGCGCGCCGGTCGATCTCGGGGCAGGGGTGGAAGGCGAGGTCGCGGCTCATGCAGATGCGCACCTCGCGCAGGTGACGGTTGTCGCAGGTGACCGCGATCATGTCGGCCTTGAGCCCCTGGTTGGCGGCGAGGAAGGCCTCCTCGACCTCGCCCGGCGACACCATGGTGTGGTCGGCGAGGCGGTGGAAGCGCTCGGGAATGACGACGCGCTCGCGCGCGCGCCGCACCGTCTCGAAATATTTATCGGGCTCGAGGCCGGAGCAGGTGCCGTGCGTGCGCCATTCGTGGATGACAAGGCCATAGGCCGGCATCAGCTCGAGCATGGAGCGGATAAGCGGGTCGGGGATGCGCGGCGCCGGATTGACGCAATTCTTCGGGAATCCGCGCTCGTATTGCGGCCACAGCCCGTGCACCACGAAGCTGAACGGCCGCCCGCGCCGGCACTGTTCCTCGGCGTTACGCTTGTCGCCGGAGGTTTCGCAGAACGACGGCGACCACGACAAAGCAAGCACGTAGAAATCGAACTTGCCCGGCTCGCCCGGCGCCTGCGCGCGGGCCGGGACGGCGAGCGCGAGAACGAGCGCGAGGCCGAGAACGCGCAGCCAGCTCATGGCAATGCCATCTTGCAGCGCGGTGCATAGGCGAGGTTGCGGTCGTAGCCGACGACGCAATATTCGATGCCCCAGCCGACGCCGGCGAATCCGGTGCCCTCGCCGATCCAGTAACGGACCACCGTGTCCTCTGCGCCGGAAACTCGCACCTTGGCCTCGCAATAACGGCGCGGAATGGCGTTGGGTCCCCATGGGCGATAGTCGATCTCGCGCACGTCCTCGAAGCCGTGAACGAAATTGAACGACGACCAGTAGCGCAGTTCCTTGTAGGCGAAGCGCCCCCAGATCGTGCCGAGCGCCCACGCATTGTCGCAAGCCGGAATGATGCCGTGATGGCGCGTGAACAATCTTTCGACCGGGCCCGCCGCGCCCGGCTGGGCCGTGGTCACGAGGACAAGCCCCGCCACGGCCGCGCCGAGGGTCAAGCCCGCAATCCTTCGTACCGTCATCGTCGTCCCCCCCTGCTGTTCCCCGAACGATGGAACCCGGCCGGGCGCGGGTCAAGCGGGAGCATCCATGTCTCCGCGGGAGAAGGTTTTACGGGTCTTTCACCGCCCCGGGAGGGGCGCGCGAACCCGCCCTTGCGCGCCGCGATAGGCCCTCCTAGGTTCAGCCTGACCGCCTTCCCGGGAGCGCCTCATGTTCGTCCTCGATACCAGGTCCGAGCGGATCGCCGCGATCGCCCTCGCCGTGCTGATGGCGGCGACGCGAATCCATCATTTCGGCGTGGGCGCGATCGCGCCGGACGCCTCGACCGCTACCTTCCTGCTCGCCGGGCTTGCGCTCGCAAGCCCGTGGTGGCTCGCGGCCTTCCTGGTCGAAGCGGTGGCGCTCGACGCGGCGGCGATCGGTCTCATGGGCGTCGCCGACGCCTGCGTGACTTCCGGCTATGCGCTCATCGCGCCGGCCTACGCGGCGCTATGGCTCGCCGGCCGCGCCATGCGCCCGGCCGAACGGCTCGATCTCTTCACCGCCGGCAAGTTCTTGTGCCTCGCCTGCGGCGGCGTCGCGGCCTTCTTCCTCGTCGCCAATGCCGGCTATTTCCTCGGCAGCGAATATGCGGCGCTCGGCGTGCCGGAATATGTCGCTCGCGTCAGCCGCTATTTCCCGTTCCATCTGACGGTGACGCTCGCCTACGCCGCCGCCGGCATCGCGGTGCTCGCGCTCGCCACCCGCGGGCGCGCCGCGCCGGCGCTGCGCTGACGGATACCGCTGCCCCGTCAGCAGCGTGTCACCGTCACCTCGCCCTGGCCGCTCGCCGTCGCTACCGGCACGCGCTCGGAGCGGCAGCCGCCGTCGCTGCCGACGCGATAGATCTTCGGCGCCATCGTCCGTTGCGGCTCCGTCACCGGGATCGCGCCGGTGAGGTCGTCGCCGGTCCGGTAGACGACGGCGGCGACCGGATAACTCCAGAACGGGAAGCCGCGGAAGTGATGGTGGCGCCGGGCGTGATGGCGCCGCGCGTGGTGACGCCAAGCGTGCGAATGGAAATGGTGTAAGCCGTGGTGCCCGAAGTGCCCGCCGCCATGGGCCGAAAATCCGCCGGACCTTGCCGCCGAACCCGCCGGCAGCAGCAGGAGGCCGAAACCGAGGCCGACGCAGGCGGCCGCGGCGAACGCAAACATACGCTTGTACATGGTGTTCTCCCCTAGACGCGATCGCGCCGGCGCGCCGCCGCGGATTCGACGCCGGCGAAACCATTCCCCACCGATTGCGAGCGCGATGCTAGGCCGCACGCCGGCACCTGTCGACCCGAAATCCGGGGACGCGCCGCAGCAACCGGAAATTCGCCGACGCCGCCGGCAGAGCGGCGGCGCGCGGCGATCCAGTCTCGCTAACGGGCGGCGGGCTATGGGCGATCGGCGTCGGCCATGCCCGCCTTCCATTCGGCCACCTGCTCGGAGATGGTCTCGACATAGCTGCGGGTGGCCTGGCTGAGATGGGCGTAGCCGGCGATCTCGCGCTGGACGCGCTCGCCCTCGCGCCGCAGGAACTCGCGCACCTGCTGCAGGCGGACGATGAGGTCGTCGATCTCCTCGATCGAAGCGCCGGAGACGCGATGGATGAGGGATGTGAGATTGTTGGCGGCGCCGCCGTCCTGACTTTGGGCGTCGTGCGGAAATTTCAGATCCCGGCGGATCAATTCCAGGACCTGCCCTTGCGATTCCACGGCCGCATGGCCGTCTGGAGCGAGCTTTCCGGATCGAATGACGTTCATGGCTGTCGTCCCCGCGGGCGGAAATGGGTCGAATTCCGCGCCGGGATTGCGCCATTCGATTGTGACGGCTTGGCGGCTTTTGTCGGGGAAAATTGGAGCGATCCACTGCCCGATGGGAGGGGGGAAGACGCTCTGTTGCGGCTCGCACATTCCATCCTTCGGCCCTGCGGCCAAGCTTCTCCGTTTCCGTGACCCGTCACCCTGAGGTGCCCGGCAAAGCCGGGCCTCGAAGGGTGACAACCGTCATTCTTCGAGGCTCGCGACCTGCGGTCGCTCGCACCTCAGGATGACGAGTTCGATCGTTTCCGCGCGGGGTTTTTCCCGCCGGATTGTTGGTTCTCCTGTTCGAAGCCCCTCGAAAAGCGACGGGTGCGGGCGCCGAACGGCGCGTCCGTCTCCGGTTATGGCCGGAGACGGCGATTTCTTACGGGCGCCGAACGGCCGCCCGCACCGGCGATTTCCGTCCCCGGGGCCGTACTTCCGGCGATCGGGAAGGGCGCGAATACGCAACCCACGAGCCGGGGCTTTCGCCCCGGCAAGCCCGATCCCGTCCAGCCACTGAAGGCAGCGGGTCATAGTGCCCACGGACGGCTACCCGAGGCCTCCCGAGACGCAGATGCCGGTTGCATCCGCGGCGCGGGCGCCGACCCCTCCCCCATGGCCGGACCGGATCCAGTCATGGCCCTCAAGGGAGGGGATGCAGGGGAATATAGTCCTAGATAGGATGAATTGTCAAGCGAGTATCTTGGAACCGGAGAAGTTACAGTTGGCGCCGATTCCTAGCTGACGCTCTTCAGATAGGCTTGAGCCTGCGCGTGCGTCGAAAACGTCGTAATCTCGCAGTAGTCTGGCGTATGTTCCGCAGTATCAGGTGATCGAAGGACGACGAACGTCCCGCCATGCGATTTAATGATTTCGGTTAAGTCATCGCTCTTGTAGGGCGACATATGCCGAGCGCCGCAACGCCGACAATCATCGTCGCACATACACGACCAGTCGTCCGTCCACTTCGAGTCGCAGCGGGCACATTCATAATAGTTGCGAAACCAAGCCATTTATTGCTCCTGCACGCCAATTTCTCATTATCTTCAGGGCGCTACGCCAATCAAGACAAGCGGCACTGCTGGGACACCCTTTCCCTCGCGAACAAGATTGTAGAGCTCACTTTCGTAATATCCAACGCCCGACGACATATGCTGCTGCAATTCCTTCATCGGCAGAATTTCGACTCCCACATCGATTACGTCGCCAACGAAAAAGGCCAAGTGCTTAACAAAGAGATCGTACGCGACGAAGGCATACTTGCCAAATTGCGCTTCGACCGCCACTCGCTCTTTCACAAAGTCGGTCTGATTGTGCGAAGGAAGCGCTTTCAGACCAGCATTCTCGATTTCCGCCCTTTGTTGAGCCGCGTTCATGAACAACGTCTTTCGGATCAAACGGGCATCAGTAGTTACCCAATAGGAGATGCGCCGCTCAAGCCATTTGTGTTTTTCAAAACCGTTTCGGATGGCTTTGTTCATTGCCCTGGGCGAGTAGAACAACTTGCCCTTTGATCGAATTTCCTTGGAGACTTTTGTTCTGCAAGCGCTGGCGTCGGCCCGCTTGATAACGTCCTGTATCTCTTTCCAGAGGGACGGCTTATGGACCAACAAGATTTCGAGCCCGCCCAAGTGCGAGTACTTTTCCACGAGCCTCATCGATGACCGCCGTAAGGCTTGCTTGGATCGTATACTGGCCGATCCATCGGTCGCGTCTTCAAAGTACCCGCGCGCAGTTGATGAATGCGCTCCCAAGCAATGTCCACGTATTCAGGCTGAATATCACATCCGCACCCGACGCGACTGTGCTTGATCGCGCCGATAACTGTCGAGCCGACCCCCATGTAAGGATCGAAGACAATATCTCGTTTGCTTGTCATCGATAAGACGAGACGCTCAATCAGCTCTACGGGGAACTGACACGGATGAATTGTTTTTTCGACGTGATTATTTTTCACGTTTGGAAAAATCCAGACATCACTCGGATTCTTTCCAAGTGGATTGCCCGAAAGCTGACCGACCCTCGGTCCTTTGAAATGCTTTTTGTTGGGATACTTCGAAGGCACCCGGATCGAGTCGAGATTGAAGGTATAGTTTTTCGACTTCGTGAACCAAAGAATGGTTTCATGTCGACCCGACAAGCGCTTCGAGCAATGCAACCCGTGCTCAAAGTGCCAAATGATCCGATTTCGCAGTTGAAGGCCGTGGTCTTTGAAAATGCGGTAGAGAATTACGTCTAAAGGGAATACCTCGCCATCCTGCACATGGTTCCCGACTTGCCAGCAAATTGACCCCTTTGGGTGTAGGAGGCGAACACATTCCGAAATAACTTGGGCTTGGACCTTTACATAATTTTCAAGTGAATCTCTCTTTTCGTAGCTCTTTCCGATGTTGTACGGAGGAGATGTGACAATCAGCTTGACGCTGTTGTTCTTCATCCGCCGCATGAAAGACAGGTTATCTTCACAAGCAATTTGAACTTGAGCGTCAGCGCGCAGTCTGACGATCCGAGCGTGCATATTCATTAGGAATCACCGCCGAAAAAATAGTTCTTGATTTGTTCGCAAAGAAGTTGGAAAGTCAAGATACTCGCTGGCTGGTTTTGCCCTTGGCCAACAATTTATTGGCCCAGAAGGTTCTGCTTTTTCGCAGATTGTCCTTACTTCGGCGGCGGCCTATTCGTCATCTCGTTCGTGCATTTTTTGATCAGAATTTTTTATCCGAATTGCGAGTGACCAGCAGTCACCTCTTGATCATTCACATTGCTCACCACGAAGGTGAAGAGAAAATCGTTCATTCCAACCAGCCTCGCATATTCATCTTCCTCCGCATTTCGCTCCTTCACCACCAAGAATCAACATCGCCGCTGCTGCGCGCGCACAAATCATCCGCTAACGCCCGGATATCGTTCGCCATTCCGCAACACAGATAAGCCTCTATTTCGTGCTCAACTTGCCCCATAGCTTGAATGACAGGCGTTCAGCTATTTCGAACCCAGCCGATTTCGGGAGAATGTAACGTGACCAAGGCTTCGAACACGGGCGTGATCGCCGCCCCCAATCCGGGCTCGCCGACGGCGCCGAAAGCCGGTGCTGAGGCCGCGCCGAACCTGGGCGCCGCGCACCCGCGTCCGCTCAAGATCCGCCGCAAGGACGTCCACGACAAGTGGCAGATGATCTCCGACCAGGAAGCCAACAACTTGCGAGCCAAGAGCGACCTGGTGGCGATGGTGCAGGCGAAGTACGGCGTGAACCCGTGGCAGGCCCAGAACGAAGTCGATGCCTGGGCGAACGGCCGCGATTTCTGAGTGCGAGTTCACCGGGCCGACCCGGCGGCCAGAAGTTTCGGCCCGACCGGGTGGATCGGGCCAGCAGGAGACGAGCTTTGTCATCTCACAGATTCACGGTCGGCCAGACGGTCTATCTCAGGCCGGCGCGCTACGACCGCACCGCCACGCCGGCGGGGAGCTACCGCATCACCCGGCTGCTGCCGGAAGAGAGCGGCGATCTTCAGTACCGCATCAAGAGCGTCCGCGACGCCCACGAGCGGGTCGCCAACGAGAGCCAGCTCGATCGCGGTCAGCCGGCGTGAGCTTGGCGCGCGCCGCTGGCGCCGAAACCGATGTAAAATCCGCCGACAGGAAGGACGTGAATGATGGCCCGTTTTGATTACAAGAAGTCCGCCGAGCTGTTCCCGAGCCGGAGCCGCAAAGCGAACCGGCCGATGGGCTACCGCCGCTTCGACAGCGCCGCCGAAGCGGTGCGCTTCGCGATCGAGGAGCTGCCGCGCGAATTCCTGCTCGGCGCCTATATGGAAGTCGACGAGAAGCGGTTCAATCACGCCGACATCCGCAGGCTGTACGAGAACGCCGATTATCCGCTGCCGCGGCCGACCAACGGCGGCAAGGCGGCGGCGAAGACGGCCGCGCCCCAGGCAAAGGCGCCGGTTCCCGCGTGAGCGCGTGATCCGGCCCGGCCGCCAGTCCGGCAGCGGATCAGTTTAAATCAATTCCACGCATCATCCTGAGAAGGCTGCGGCAAGCCGGGCTCGTCCGACTTGCCCCGCCCCTCACTTCGCGGCGCTCTTCATCTTGTCGTAGGTGAAGACGTAGTCCTCCTTGTCGAGCGGCTTGTGGCAATTGAAGCAGCCGGTGAGATTGGCCTTCTCGTTCACCTTCTTCTCGGGGGTGAAGGATTGATATTCCCACTCGCCGTTCCGCACATTGTCCGGATATTCGGTGCCCCAGCCGGTGCGCTTCTCCATCACCCCGTAGCCGACGACGTTGGTCTTGATGAAGCGCCCGTTGGCGTCCTTCTCGGGATTGCCTTGGGCGTCGAGCTTGGCGGCATATTGCACCAGCGTGATCACCGTGCCGCTCGGCAGCGGCTGGCCTTTCTTGGCCGCATCGAGCGCCGCGGCCGAGGTGTAGTATTCGCGATACTGCTTGTTGTCGGCGCGATCGAAGGTCGTATAGAGCTGGCCCTGGGCGTAGTTCTCCGGAAAGGCGATCTTGTCGCCGCCGGCGCGGACCTGAACCAAAAGCGCCGATGCGACGAGCGCGCCGATGGCGGCGGAAATCGCGACGGAATAATGGAATTTCATGCTGTCCTCCCTGATGCGGCCGCCCGGGATGCCCCCGAGCGGGCCGGCGGCTTCGGCATATAAACAATGCCACGCCCCAGCTTATTCCTTCCCGGCCGCAAGGAAAGAAGACAATCCGGCTTCTAGAGCGGTTTCCGATCGAATTGAATCGAGAAACCGCTCTAGATTCTTGTTTTATCGCATTTTCTGCTGTGTTCGCGCTGACGAAGTGGCCAGCGCGAACATGATTAAGTGAGCCGCACCGGACACTCGCCCTGCGGGCTCGTCGGTGCGGCGTTCGCGCTGACGAAGTGGCCAGCGCGAACATGATTAAGTGAGCCGCACCGGACACTCGCCCTGCGGGCTCGTCGGTGCGGCGAACCGGTATCCACTTCGCCGGAAAATGCTCTAATCCAGCCTCGCCACCAGCCGCGCTGCCGCCGCGACGTGCAGTCCACGCATCATCATCGGCTCTTGCTCTTGAACGTCCTGGTCCCCGCCTTGCCGCCGCGCGAGGAAGGGGCGCGTTCGGTGCGCCGCAATTGCCCCTCACCCTCCGCGCCGCTGCGCGCCGCTCCTCCCTCTCCCCGCAGGCGGGGAGAGGGTTGGGGTGAGGGGCTTTTCGCGCTCGGATCGTCGAGCACCGCCATTTCGATGCCGCGCAGGCGCTTGATCTCGTCGCGCAGGCGCGCCGCCTCCTCGAATTCGAGATTGCCGGCGGCCTCCTTCATGCGCTCCTCCATATCGGCGATCACGGCTTCGAAATTATGGCCGATGGCGATCGCCTCCTCGAAGCCGGTGTCCACCATCACATGGTCGCGCTCGTACATGCTCGACATCACGTCGGCGATCGAGCGCTGGATGGTCTCGGGCGTAATCCCGTTCGCCGCGTTCCAGGCCGCCTGCTTGGTGCGGCGGCGGTCGGTCTCAGCGATGGCGCGCTCGATCGAGCCGGTGCGGGTGTCGGCATAGAGGATCACGCGGCCGTCCACATTGCGCGCGGCGCGGCCGATGGTCTGGATGAGCGAGGTCTCCGAACGGAGAAATCCCTCCTTGTCGGCGTCGAGGATCGCGACCAGCGCGCATTCGGGAATGTCGAGGCCCTCGCGTAGGAGATTGATTCCCACCAGCACGTCGAAGGCCCCCAGGCGGAGATCGCGAATAATCTCGATGCGCTCGATGGTGTCGATGTCGGAATGCATGTAGCGTACGCGCACGCCCTGCTCGTGCAGATATTCGGTGAGGTCCTCGGCCATGCGCTTGGTGAGGACGGTGACCAGCGTCCGGTAGCCGTGCTGCGCGACCGCGCGCACCTCGCCCAATAGGTCGTCGACCTGGGTGCGCGCCGGCCGCACGATCACCTCGGGATCGACCAGGCCGGTGGGCCGGATCACCTGCTCGGCGAAGACGCCGTGGGTCTCGGCGAGCTCCCACGGGCCCGGCGTCGCCGACACCGCCACGGTCTGCGGCCGCATCAAGTCCCATTCCTCGAAGCGGAGCGGCCGATTGTCCATGCACGAGGGCAGGCGAAAGCCGTATTCGGCGAGCGTCGCCTTCCTCCGGAAGTCGCCGCGGAACATGCCGCCCAATTGCGGGATGGTGACGTGGCTCTCGTCCACGAACACCAGCGCATTGTCGGGAAGATATTCGAACAGCGTCGGCGGCGGCTCGCCCGGCTTGCGGCCGGTCAAGTAGCGCGAATAGTTCTCGATGCCGGCGCACGAGCCGGTGGCGGCCATCATTTCGAGATCGAACAGCGTGCGCTGCTCCAGGCGCTGCGCCTCCAACAGGCGGCCGGCGCGGTTCAACTGGTCGAGGCGCTGCTTCAGTTCGGTTTTGATGCCGGTGATCGCCTGGGCGAGCGTCGGCTTCGGCGTCACGTAGTGCGAATTGGCGTAGATCTTGACGAGCTCGAGGTCGGCCGATTTGGCGCCGGTGAGCGGGTCGAATTCCTGGATCGACTCGATCTCGTCGCCGAACAGCGAAATCCGCCAGGCGCGGTCCTCGTAGTGGGCCGGGTAGAGCTCGATCACGTCGCCGCGCACGCGGAAGCTGCCGCGGTAGAAATCCATGTCGGTGCGCCGGTACATGAGCGCGACGAGGTCGGCGATGAGCGCGCGCTGGCTGACGCGGTCGCCGCGCTTGAGTGCGAAGGTCATGGCGCTATAGGTCTCGACCGAGCCGATGCCGTAGATGCAGGAAACCGAGGCGACGATGATGACGTCGTCGCGCTCCAAGAGCGCGCGCGTCGCGGCATGGCGCATGCGGTCGATCTGCTCGTTGATGGAGGATTCTTTCTCGATATAGGTGTCGGTGCGCGGGACATAGGCCTCGGGCTGGTAATAATCGTAATAGCTCACGAAATATTCGACCGCGTTGTCCGGAAAGAAACTCTTGAACTCGCCATAGAGCTGGGCGGCGAGGGTCTTGTTGGGCGCGAGCACCAAGGCCGGGCGCTCCACGCGCGCGATCACCTGCGCCATGGTGAAGGTCTTGCCCGAGCCGGTGACGCCCAAGAGCACCTGCATGCGCTCGGCGGCGTTGGCGCCCTTCACCAGCTCCGCGATCGCCTGCGGCTGGTCGCCCTTGGGCTCGAACGGAGAGACCAGATTGAATTTCCTGCCGCCCTCCAGTTTTTCCGGCCGCTCGGGCCGGTGCGGCACCCACACCTGATGGCGGAACTCGGGCCGGCCTTCGGCGAGGAGCGCGTTGAGCGCTTCGGCCGAGGCGGTAGCGCCGAGGGAGGGGACGAGATCGGTTTCGTCGCCGGCGAGGCCGAGCTCGACGGCGAGCTTGGGGTCGAGGCCGGTGACCGGCGCCGGCTCGAAGGCGCGCTGGCCCCGCTCGGCCATGCCGTGGTGGGTGCCGCGGGCGGTGCGATAGGGCTTCAGGGGCTTCGGCATCGGCCCAATATGGGGTGAGTCCGGCCGCGTTGGAAGCCGTCGCCTCAGTGCAGCAAAGTGATGGCGCAGGATTCCTTCAACTGGGTCTGCGTGCGCGCCGGCAAAGCCGGGAAGAATTTCAGCCCGGTCAGGGATTCGATCGAATTCACGCCGACGCGAAATTGCTTGACGTATTCAAGAAAGCTCTGCTTGCCGCGCAGCGTGCGGTGATCGATGTTCGGCATCAGGAACGCGTTCACCCGGCCCATGCCCGGATCGTAGATGATCTTGTACAGCGCCGCCGGGATATGCACGCCGTCGGTGCAGGACGCCGAAGGATTTTCGTTGCTTTGCGGGCACATTTCCTTGCGTGGAAGCGGGTTCAACACGATCTCATTCCGGCAGGCGTCGGCCTCGCGCTTGATACGAACCGCGCGCGATTCCTGTTCCACCGGCCCGGTGATCACGTAAAGCTCGGGCCGGCTCTCGGCGAGCTTCTGCACCAGCGATTCCAGTCCGCGCCAGCTGTCTTGATTGAAGCCCTTGCCTACCTGCGGAACCGCATTGGTGAAGAAGAAAGTGTCGAACAGGATTTGTTGGGAGCTCTTGAAATCGGCGGCGGCGGCCTGGTGGCCCTGGTCGAACCCACTTTTTTTGTAGTCAGAGCCGCGCGCTTGCGTTTCATCCGGTGCGGCCGGATCCGCCTTGAAGTTCGCGCCTTTGCGCCCGAACGGACCCTGCAACAGTTCGGGGGTGAGCCGTTCCATCACCCATTCGGGAATCCGGGTGCGAGCGTTTTGCGCGGTGATATAGCCGAGATGACAAATGATCTTGATGTCGTCGGCGGTGGCGTCGTCGTCCGTCTTCTCGGGCAGGCCGATATCGGCCCGGATTTTCCGGCACTCCGCCGTGTCATTCGCCGGCTGGTCTTGGGCGCGGACGCCCGCGCCGGGCGCCATGCCCGCGAGCAGCAGGACGAGAATTGCGGTGGCGCGCAGCATAACTTGGCCTCCTTCAGCCGGAATCAGGAACGGCCTGACCGGCGAACGTTTTTTGTTCCGTTGCTGCCGGATGCATTGATCCCCTTCGAGACCAGATAACTGCCGCCGCTGATGCCGAGGAGCCCGAGCACATTCGTCGGAATGTCGACGAAAGTGCCGGCTTCGATCGACAACAGGAGATAGAGCCCGGCGATCACGAAGGTAAAGACCAGGAACTGAAAGCGCGACAGGCTCGCCTTGCACGGCGCGTTCGGCCGGCCGGTCGACGGCGTCTCGCAGAGCAGGTCGTTGAGACTGATGCTGCCCCGGAAGATCTTCCAGAGCACGAGAAACGCGAACAGGAGCAGGATCGCGCTCAAAATGAAAAAACTGTAGAGCGCGATATTGGAAGTGGTCATCACGAACCTCCCGCAGTTAACGCCGGACGAGCTTGCCGGCGAGATAGAGACCGTTGCCGCCCATGAGCAGGGTCAGCAGAAATTCCGGCACGTCGGGCATGACCGGCCGGCCGGTGGGGCCGATCACGCTCATGTCGGCGTGCAGCGCGGTGAAGGCGTACATGCCGAGGACCATCGGGAAGGCGACCATCGCCGCCACGCGCTCGGGCTCGACGGGAGCCTCGCCTGCTTGCAGGCGGCCGGAGAGAAAACCGGCGGCTCCGATGTCGCCGCGCAAAATGCGGACGGCGACCACGATCACCAGCAATCCGAACCAGGCGATGAGCCCGTTGGCGAGAAAACCGGAAAGAATCTTCATCCTGCGGCCCCCTCGGCTTAGGGAGCGGCAGACTAGGCCACATCCTTAAAGTTGTAAAATCGCCAATCAACGATTAAAGGGGGAGCGCCTGTTCACTCGATCGGCGCCTTCGGTATTCGCGCTTCGCCCGGCTCCATCACGAAGGTCTTGTCGAGCGAATACCACTCGCTCGCGACGCCGGGCGCCGGTGCCGGGCCGTTGTCGTGGCGCACGTAATTGCCGATGAGCGCGCGCGTCACGCCGAACTGGGCGTCGGACTCAAGCCGCGGATCGTCGTTCACATAGACCTGCGAGATCAGGGTCTTGAAGCCCGGCTTGTAGAACAGGAAATGCAGGTGCGCGGGCCGGAAATTGTGCCGGCCCTGGGCGCGCAACAATTCGCCCACCGGGCCCTGGTTGGGGATCGGATAGCCGGCGGGCTTCACGCTGCGGAAGCCGAAATGGCCCTTGGCGTCGGTCGTGAACTTGCCGCGCAGGTTCATATCGGCCTGCTTTTCGTCCTGGTTCTCGTAGAAGCCCTCGGGCGAGGAATGCCAGACGTCGATCTCGGCGCCCACGATCGGCTTGCCGTTGCCGTCGCGCACCGTGACGTCGACGAACAGCGCCGGCCCCGGCGTCGGCGAACGCACGATCGAAGCGCCGCTTTCGGTGCGCGGCGAGTTCATGCGCCAGAACGGCCCCAGCATGTTCGCCGCCGTCTCGCTCTCACCCATGTTGCCGTTGTTGAGGAGGCAGATGAGCGTCGAGAAGCCGAGCGAGCCCGCCATCACCACCGCCTCGTTGTGGCGCTCGTTGGAATGCTGGCCGAGCGCGACGATATAGGCGCAGGCGCGCTCGAATTCATCCTCGCTCAGCTTCACCTCACGCGCGAAGTCGTGGAGATGGCGCACGAACGCCGACATGATCTCGCGCAAGCGCGGATCGGGCGCGCGGCTCAATTCCGCCAGCACCGCGGTCGTCACCATCTGCTGGTTCTCGATGATCATGGCTGTCTCCTTGCTCACGTCGGCACGCGATGCGCGAGGGAAGGGCGCTTGCGCTTCCCTTTCAGCGAGGTCCGTGGTGACCACGAACATCGCCTGATGGCCGCCGTAGCGGAAAATCTAGACGCTGCCGGTTCATTCGGTCTTGCGGGTGGAAAGAGGCGGCGATGCAGGCTGGACCGGAGCCTGGGTAGCCGGTGGCGTTGCGGGCGGTGCCGGCTGGGCCGCCGGTGGCGGGGCCGCGGGCGCGGCTGGTTGCGCCGGCGCCGTCGGCGGGTCCGCATACTGCGACCAGGCCGATCCGGCGATCGCAGCAGCGATCAACGCGGCGGCAAGCGAAGCAAGCTGTTTCTGTGACATGGCGGTTCCTCCCAAGGAGAAATACCCTACAACGATATTTTTATTCCGGCGTAGATTTCTATTCGGCAACTCGCGGGTTCACGACGGCTTGGCCGTGCTCTTCGACCCTGAGTTCGGGGACGAGCGCGGTCCGTGTAAAATCCCCCATCAATAATCGGACTGGGAGAACCCGGCGATCTTCCAGTCGTCGTTCGCGGACTTGGCGTAGCACAGACGGTCGATCAGGAGCGGGCGCACCTTATCCACCGGCACCCAGCCGGTCTTGCCCGACGGCAGCAACAACTCGACATGAGACACCGGCTTCGGCTGGGCGGGCGGCTTGACGGCCGCCGGATTAGGGTAGAGCGAGACCACCGGCATGGCGGTCTTGGCAAACTTGCCGGCCGACGAACCGCCGGTGGGCGTTCCGGTGAGCGTGACCTCGTCGACGAAATAGATCCAGTCGGTCGGATCGTCATCCTCGTCCACCTTTTCCATGGCCTGTTCGAAGGCCGCCCGATCGACCAATTTGGCCGTAACCGGTCCGCACACCAGGGGCGAACCCGGCTCCTGCGCCAAGCTCGGGTCGGCGGCGAAGGCGGCGAGCAGCTCCCACTGCGGACCGATCTCGGTCTCGCCGTCGGCGCTCTTGCCGGCTTCGCGGAATCCGAAGGCGACCTTGAAATTGTGGAGGGCGTCGAGCTTGCCGTCGAATTCCTCGGACGGCTCGCCGCCCGCGGTCCAGGTGAAATTCGGCGCGACCAGGGCCACGAGCCCGGCGAGGTCCTTCTTGTCGACCGCCGCGGCGAACGCCTTGCGCATGGCTTCGAAGGCCGCATCGCCCTCGAAGGGGGCGGGAACCTCGACCTTGATCGCGCTATAGGGGGCTTTCTTCAGCGCCACCGCCGGCGCGGGCGCGAGCAGAACGGCGAGGGCGAGGATGCTCGGGATCAGAATGGCGTGGCGCATCGGAGTCTCTCCGGGATCGAAGGGTCACGAGCCTAGCGCAGGATTGCGACCGCTGCACGGCGGAGGCGCAATTTCCAGGAGTGCCGACGGCACGCGCGCCGCAATCCCGCCGCGAACGTCGGGCTCGCTCTCCGGGTATCGAGGGGAGAAATCCACGATGCTTTCCCGCCGTGTCGCCTACGCCCATACCGCAAGCGCGCTCGCCGCGCTGGTCTTGTCGCTCGCGCTCTCGGCCCCGGCGGCGGCGCAGGAGCGATCCAGGTCGACGCTCTCGGTCGTGGGCGAAGGGCAGGCGCGGGTGCAGCACGACCTCGCCGTCGTCACGGTCGGCGTCGTCTCGCAGGCGGGCCACGCCAAGGATGCTCTCGCCGAGAACTCGAAGGCGACGGGCGAGGTGATCGCAGCGGCGAAGCAGGCGGGCATCGAAGCCAATGACCTCGAGACCACGCGCGTCTCGGTGCAGCCGCAATATTCCTATCCGCCCTCGGGCTCGCGCGAGCCGCGCAAGATCGTCGGCTACGAAGTGAGCAACGCGCTCTCGATCCGCGTACGCGAGCTCGACAAGCTCGGGCCTTTGCTCGACCGGCTGGTGGTGGCCGGCGCCAACCAGATCCGCAACGTCGAACTCTCGGTCGCCGAGCCGGGACCCTCGCGCGATTTGGCGCGCGCGGCGGCGATGAAGGACGCCGTGCGCAAGGCCGGCATCTATGCCGAGGCGGCGGGGGTGCGCATCGTGCGGGTGATATCGATCGCGGAGGGCCAACAGGACGGGCCGCGCCCGCCCGTGCTTCGGACGCTGGCGGCGGGCGCGCCGGAAGCGCGCGCGGCGGTGCCGGTCGAAGCCGGCGAGCAGGAATTCCGCAGCCGCGTCACCGCCGTCTTCGAGATCGAGCCGCGCTGAACGCAAACGTAAGGGTCTAAAAGCAAACGAGCGCGTCGCAAGGCCAATCGGCCCGCGAAGCGCTCGCGCTCATCCGTTTCCGGACTGGTCGGATCGTGGATGGCGGCCGTTCGGCCGCCGCCGGCACGAACCTTACTTCTTCTTCTTCTTGCCCTTCTTCTTGCCCTTCTTCTTCGCCCCGTCGTCCCACCGATCGTGCCAGGAGTCATGCCACCAGCACAGCGGCGTGACCCGGGGCCGGTCCATGGTCAAATGGCACCATGCCCAGCTGCCGACAATGACGCCCGCAGCAACGGCGCCGCCGTCCGCGCGCGCCGGTGCAGTCGGCAGGGCGCTGAACGCCAAGGCCAGAGTCGCGGCGATTACGAGACCTAATTTTCTCATGTTGCTCCCCTTTCAGCCCAAAATGGGATGATCACGAGATTAGATTCCCTTCAAATCATGTCGGAAGTCAATCGCTACCGTGGGCTGGCGACCAAAAAATGCAGGAAAAATCCCACTTCGCACGGGATTTTTTTGCGACGCACAAGTAAATCGAGCAGACCTCGTTCCATGCACCGGATGTTTGTTCATCTCGCATTCATCTGGGCGGCATTTCGTTCATCTGGCGTTCATCTCGCGGGCCGCGCCGGCGGCGGATCGTCGCGGCATTCGCTTGCCGTCGCGGGCTGCCGGTGATTCGTCTCGCCTCGGCCCGACTTCGCTTGATCCCGCCCGGCGGGCCGCGCGGGAGGGACGGGCGAGCCGGCGCTTTCCGGATCGAGGTGGGACCGCTCCCACGGCCGGCCGGGGGCGCCCGGCCGGTCACCAAATCCCGTGGCACCGCTGCCGTTTCTGATCTAAGATCGTCCGCTGGATCCTTTCATGCGACCGGTTCGAGGGAGTGAAGTCATGCGTATGGTTGTTGCGTGCGTAGTTGTGATGTCGATGTCGGCGGCGGCCGCGGGCGCCGCGCAGGCGCAAAATGCACCGGCTCGGTCCGCCACTCCGCCTGCTGCCGCCTCTCCCGCCGCCGCCTGCACCAATCCCGACGCGCTCGGCGTATCGCGCACGGTCGAGATCGACACCACCGGCGGGCCCGGCTTCGGCTTCGAACATTTCAAGCAGCACGATTTCCTCAAGCGGAACGAAGTGGTGCTGACCTTCGACGATGGCCCGTGGCCGGGAAATACGCCGGCCGTGCTCAAGGCGCTGGCGGACCAATGCATCAAGGCCACCTTCTTCCCGATCGGCAAGCACGCGACCTGGTACCCGGAGATTCTCAAGCAGGTGGCGGAAGCCGGGCACACGATCGGCAACCACACCTGGTCGCACAAGAACCTCGACAAGATGAAGTTCGAGGACGCCAAGACCGAGATCGAGAAGGGCGCCTCCGCCGTGCACATGTCAGCCGGCGGGCCGACCGCGCCGTTCTTCCGCTTCCCGGTGCTCAAGCATCCGCCGCAGCTCGTCACCTATCTCGGCGAGCGCAACATCGGCATTTTCTCCACCGACATGGACTCCTTCGACTTCACCATGCGCACCCCCGAACGGGTGATCGAGTCGGTGATGAAGAAGCTGGAAAAGCACGGCAAGGGCATGGTGCTGCTGCATGATTTCCAGAAGCACACGGCCGAGGCGCTGCCGGAGCTTCTCACCCGCCTGAAGGCCGGCGGCTACAAGATCGTGCACATGAAGGCGAAGGCGCCGATCACCACGCTGCCGGAATATGACGAGTTGGTGCTGAAGGACCAGAAGCTGCCGACGGTCAACACCCGCCCGACTTCCAGCGTGGTGCGCACGATCGAATGATCGAACGCCCGAAACGGATGCGCCTCGCGCGGCCCTGCGGCCGGCGAAGCGCATCGCAATAGCGCGAGGACGAAGAATTACTTCTTCTTGTCGTCCTTCTTGGGCTCGGCCTTCTTGGCGGGCTCGGCCTTCTTCTCCATGGCCTTCTTGGCCTTCTTCTTCTTTTTCTTCTTCTTGGCGGGCTTGGCCGTCTCTTTCTTACCGATCTTGCCGACCTCTTCCATAAAGCCCTGCGAGAGCCGCTTCTGCTCCGCGGCCTGTACGGACAGGACCGGAGACAGAGCGAGCATCAGCGCAGCGGCCAATGCGATTCCAAGACCAAACTTCTTCATGAGGTATCCCCCTGATCTTCACCTGGAGTGAAGTGACGGTATTTTTCGCATGGGGGCGGGCGGCGTCAACAGCAATTACGCGAATTTTTGTTGTTGATGAATCGGGGCGGGCGCCGAATGTGAACGGCGGATGAATGAAGCGATCAGAATTCGTTCATTTTGGCGCGCCGGGTGCCCTCCGGGGCGGCAGCGAGCGGCGGCGGGACGGTGGCGGCCGCCTGAAAACCGGGTAGCAAGCGCCGTCCGCCCATTCCAGTCCCCGGTGCAGAAGCGCTTCGCGCGGCCGGGCGGCCGGCGAAGCGCTCCTGATTGTCGCGATTACTTCTTCTTTTCGGCCTTCTTCTTGGCCGCCTTCTTCTTCTTGGCGGGCGCGGGCTCCCCGATCTTGTCGATCTCTTCCCAGAAGCCCTGGCCGAGCGTCATCTTCTCCTTGGCCGCATAGGCCGGCTGCATCATGGCCGACGGTGCGACGAGCATCAGCGCGCCGACCGCCGCGAGTGCGAGTCCGAATTTCCTCATGGTCAACCCCCTGTCGACTCCACGTGATGTGAAGCACACGGCATATGTCCCATGGCTGGCGGCGGCGTCAACCTGATTCCCGTACGGCGGTTTGCCGGGGGATGGCCGGGATGCGCTCAGCGGGCAGCGTCCTCTCCGGGCCGATAGGCGAGCTTACGGGCGAGCGTCGCGAGTTCGCAGCCCTCGCAATAGCGGCGGTCCTTAAAGTCGATCCAGTTGTGGGCATAGATGTGCTCGGCCGGAATGCCGTAGCGCTCCTGCAGGAAGCGCACGAGGATGAGCCAGGCCCGCACCTGGTCCGCGCTCGGCGGCTTGCGCACGTCGGGATGATTGCCGACGAACTCGACACCGAGCGAGTTCTCCTGGGTGACCGCGCGGTAGGTCCCGGCGTTGTCGATATATTTGTTGTCGTTGCGGTTGGCGCCGTCGCCGTGGGTGGGGATCGCGGTCTCGGCGGTCGCCCAATAGACGGTGCCGTCGGTCTCGACCCACAGCGTCACGCCGCGCTTGGTGGGATTGGCGGCCTGCGCCTGTGCCATCGAGCGCGCCGAGCCCGGCGGTCCCTCGGTCTGATGGACGAGGATGTGTTTCCAGTGCTTGGCGGCGGCGGGATCGCCGAGCGGAACGAGATAGACGATCGCGAGGCCGGGGATTTTCGGCTCGCCTGCGAGCCGCGCGAGGCGGGCGAGATCGGGAACGGCGGGCGACTCCTCGGCCGGCGCCGGCCGCGGCACCAGGACGAAAGCGGCGAGGGCGAGCGCGACGAGGGGCCAGCGCGGCAAACCTATCGCTCGGGGACACGAACTATTGCGGCGACCCACGGAACACTCCGTCCTTGAAGAAGACGCGGAAGGGAGTGGTCCCCGAGGCGCCGCCGTCGAAGGCGCGCCACTTGCCGTTGCGGCACAGCATGCCGCCTTCCGCCGGCACCGCTTCGAACTCGACGAAATTGGGATAGACGTTGCCGCCCGGGCCCGGCTCCACCGCCATGAAGGTGGTGAGGCACTTGCCGCCGACGATCACCGGGTCATAGCCCTTGATGATGATGCCGCCGCCGCCGGTCGAGGGGAAGGTGCTCTTCAGGAGCGGCCAGCTTGCGTAATTCTCCTGCGCTGCCGCGGTACTCACGAAAGAGCCTTGCGCCGCGAGGGCGGCCGCCGCCAGGCAACAAACCGCGAGAATCCGCATGGCCGACACTCCTCTCTGTCTCACTCACCCTATACACGCGGGGGCGCCGTTTGGATGCAGGGGCCTCTTTTTCCCTCCCCCCTTCTAGGGGGAGGGAAAACTTGATCGTTCCCGCGGACGGTTTTCGCGCGTCTGCTCCGGCGCCCGCCTGTGCGCGCAGCTTTTCTGTGAATGCCGCGAAGTGCGCCGCCTCGATCGCCCAGCTGCGCCCGCCGACCGCTCAATTCCGGGGCGCGCCCGCCGCCGGCGCGGTCCAGGCCTTGTAGTCCGCCTCCGATACGCCGGGCAGCTTCTTGACGAAGGCGACGATCGACCAGATTTCCTTGTCCGGCGTTCCCACAGGACCGAAGCCCGGCATGCCGGTCATGTTGATGCCGTTCTTGACCACCCAAAAGAGCTCGCGCGGCGCGCGCTGGTCGGCGATTTTCTTCAGGTCGGGCGGATCGGGGCGCAGGCCCTCGGAGAACTTCGACCACTCCACTCCCGGTCCGCCGTGACAATGCACGCAGCCGCGCGCGGCGTAGGCGCGCGCGCCGGCCTGCACCGTGGCCGCGTCGTCGAGCGGCAGCGGCGGATTTTCGGTCGCATGGCGGTCGATCGAGGCCATGC
>JAHFPO010000056.1 GCA_023266695.1 Hyphomicrobiales bacterium
AATATCGCGGTCCGCCCGATCGCCGTCGACGGCCCGCTGGTGTCGATCCGCAAATTCTCCAAGAAGCCCTTCAACCTCAAGAAGCTGATCGAGATCGGCGCGATACGGCCGCAAATGGGTGAGTTGCTCGCCGCGGCGGTCAAAGCGCGCGTGACGCTCATCATTTCGGGCGGCACCGGCTCGGGCAAGACCACGATGCTGAACGCGTTGTCGGCCTTCATCTCCGAGAAGGAGCGCCTGATCACGATCGAGGATGCAGCCGAGCTGCAATTGCAGCAACCGCACGTCGGCCGCATGGAGACGCGGCCGCCGAACATCGAAGGAAAAGGCGAGATCCGCCAGCGCGAGCTGGTCAAGAACGCGCTGCGCATGCGGCCTGATCGCGTCATCCTCGGCGAGTGCCGCGGCGAGGAAGCCTTCGACATGCTGCAGGCCATGAACACCGGTCACGAAGGTTCGATGGCGACCATCCACGCCAACACGCCGCGTGACGCGATCTCCCGCCTCGAGCAGATGATCGGCATGGCCGGCATGCCCATGACGATCGCGAGCGTGCGCGGCCAGATCGCCGCCGCCATCCGCGTCATCGTCCAGCTGCAGCGCATGAGCGACGGCAAGCGGCGCGTCACCAGCATCTCCGAGATCACGGGTATGGAGGGCGACATCATCCAGATGCAGGAGATCTACAAGTACGCCCGCACCGGAACCGGCGCGGACGGAACGGTAGAGGGCCATTTCCAGGCGACCGGCGTGCGCCCCCGCTTCTTGGGCGATCTGGTCGCCAAGGGCATCAACATTCCGGGCACCCATTTCGACCCGTCGAAGCCGTTGTGACGCTCATGCCGTTCGAATTCGACGAAACTCACCTGTTCTATCTGTTCGTGGCGGTGTCGGTCGTGCTCCTGGTCGAGGCGATCTATCTACTGTTCTTTTCGGCGGCGTCGTATCGCAATCGCGTCAATCGGCGCCTGCAATTGATGCACAATCAGCCGAACCGCGAGAACATTTTGGTGCAGCTGCGGCGCGAGCGCGGGCTCACCAGCGGCGGCGATTTCAGACTGCCTATCCTGTCGATCAACCAGCTCATTCTGCAGTCGGGACTTACGGTCGGAGTCTGGAGGCTCGCCATATTCGTCGTGATCGGGACAATCGCGGTGTTCGTCGGCGCACTGATCCTGCGCGGCGATCTCATCGAAGCGGCGATGATCACTGTGGTTTCAGTCCTGGTGCTGCCGTATCTCACGCTTCGATTCTTGCGCAGCCGGCGCCAGAAGAAGTTCGGCGCGCAGTTCCCCGACGCCATCGACATCATTGTCCGCAGCCTGCGCGCGGGCCATCCGATTCCAATCGCCATCTCGATGGTCGGACGCGAACTGCCCGACCCGGTCGGCAGCGAATTCGGCATGGTCGCCGACGAGGTCACCTACGGCGCGGACATGGAAGCAGCGATGCGGAGTCTCTATTTTCGCGTCGGCCAGGACGACCTGCCCCTGTTCGTCACCGCGGTGGCGATCCAGGGCTCGACCGGCGGAAACTTGAGCGAGATTCTCGAGAATCTGTCCTCGGTGATCCGTCAGCGATTCAAGATGCGCCGCAAGATCCGGGCGCTGGCGGCCGAGGGGCGTTTTTCGGCGATTCTCCTTTCAGGTCTGCCGATCGTCATGTTCTTCATCCTCAAGGCGGTGGCGCCGGACTTCTATGGCAAGGTCTGGCACGAAGACCTCACGAAAATCGGACTCGCATGCGCCGGCGCCTGGATGATGCTCGGCAACTACGTCATGTACCGCCTGGTGAATTTCAGGGTCTGAGCGATGGATGCGATTGTGGAATTCTTCTTCGCCTATTTCGACGAGAACCCGACATTCATGTTGGGGATGCTGGTTTTTCTCGCCGGTTCGACGCTCGCTTTCGGTATCATGGCGGCAATCCGCGTGCGCGGCTCGGTGAAACGCCGCGCCGCCGACATCTCGTCCGACAGTCCGCGCCGATCCGCCGCCTCCAATTCGCGTTCTTTGCGCTATGCGAGCGGCAAGGCCGCCCAGCGCCTCATCGACTACACCACCAAGAACTATTCGGCATCGAACGAAAAGAACATGCGGATGCTGCGCCGCCGTCTGGTTCAGGCTGGCTTCCTCGATCCGCGTTCGGCCGCCTTCTTCTTCATCGCCCGCACCGCCTTGGCGGTCGGGTTGGGTGTCGGCGCGTTCTTCATCGTGCCGGTCGTTTCTCCCGATATCAAGTCGATGTTCTGGCCCCTCGTCGGTCTGAGCGGGCTCGTCGGCTATTTCGCGCCCGGCTTCTATGTCAGCCGCCGGATCGCCAGCCGGCAGATCGAGCACCGCGCCGGCTTTCCAGATTTCATGGATCTCCTGGTCGTTTGCGCGGACGCAGGGCTCAGCATGGAGTCAGCTCTCGATCGGGTCGGCCGCGAGCTCGCCGACTCCTATCCCTCGCTCGGTGCCAATATTCACATGGCTACCCTTGAAATGCGCGCCGGCCGCGCCTTGAGCGAAGCGCTGGAGCATCTCGGAGACAGGTTGGGACTCGAGGAAGCGCGCTCCTTCGCCACGCTCCTGCAGCAATCGGAAGAACTCGGCTCCAGCATGACCGAGGCGCTGAGAGTCTACAGCGACGACATGCGCCACAAACGACTCTCCCGCGCCGAGGAGAAGGCCTACAGCTTGCCGGCCAAGCTCTCGGTTCCGCTGGTGCTGTGCGTCTTTCCGGTGCTCGTCATCGTGATCATGTTGCCGGCCTATGTCCGCATCAAGATGGGCGGTTATTGACCGGAACGGCTCGAAAATAGCGCCACAATCGCTTACCGGGCCGGCGAGAAATTCTTAACCATCCTGCTCTAGCTTCCGACGGTTCGGTTTCCTCGGGAATCCGCATCGAAAAGCCGCGCGCGAGGCTCATCCGGAAGGGATGGGCCCGATCTTTTCGACGCCGGGAGCGTACCGATGAGAATTGGAGTAACACGGCTGGTCGTGACGGCTGCCTGTTTCTGGTGGCTGACCGGCTGCGAAAGCTCGCTGAAAACGACGCAGCTGTCCGAGTCGACCGGTAGCGATTCTCAGGAGATCGCTTCCTCCGGACCGGAGACGACCGGCACGGTGACGGCCATCGGATCCGTTCCTCCCGAGAACGCCGACGCGAGCCCGATCAAAAGCGAATTGCTCGGCGGCGATCCCAACGACAATCTCAGTCTCGGCAAGCGGCATTATCGCGAGCAGAACTATGGGCTCGCCGAAAAATATTTTCGCCACACCGTCGAGGCGCAGCCGCGCACCGCCGAAGCCTGGGTGGGGCTCGCCGCTTCCTATGATCGCCTGCGCCGCTTCGACCTCGCCGACCGCGCCTACGAACAGGCGATCGCGATCCTCGGCCCCACGCCGGAGATTCTCAACAATCAGGGATATTCCTACATGCTGCGGGGCGATTATAAGATGGCCCGCAAGAAACTCACCGCGGCCCAGTCCAAGGATCCGGACAGCCAATACATTCAGAGCAATCTCGCGCTGCTCGACGAGGTCGTCCGCAAGGGCAAGGGAATCCGCTGAAGCCCGCGGCGACCTCGCAGCGCGCATGCGAGGGCGGTGGGGAGAATCCTTCCGTTACTCGGCAGCCGCGCGCGCCGGGCTCGCAGCCTCCGCCACCAGATAATCCATCGCCGCCTGCACGCCGCCCTTCTTGTGCGGGACGCGCGCGAGCGCGAGCGCCATCTCGGTGCCGGCGAGCGCGCCGAGAATCATCAGATCGTTGACATCACCGAGATGGCCGATGCGAAACACCTTGCCGGTGATGCGGCCGAGACCGGTGCCGTAAGATATGTTGAAATGTTCGAGCGCAATCTTGCGGAAGGCATCGGCGTCGTGCCCCTCTGGCAACAGCACGCCGGTGACCGTGGAGGAATAGTACTTCGGATCACGGCAGAGGATCTCCAGACCCCAGGCGCGCACCGCCCGCCGCGTCGCCTCGGCAAGCCGGTCGTGGCGCGCGAACACGTTGTCGAGACCTTCCTCGTGCAGCATCTCGATCGACTCGGCGAGGCCGTAGAGAATGGTGGTCGCCGGCGTATAGGGGAAGAAGCCCTGCTTGTTGATGGCGATGATGTCCTCCCACGCCCAGAACGATTTCGGAAGCTTCGCGGTCTTGGCGGTGGCGAGAGCCTTGTCGCCGATAGCGTTGAAAGAAATGCCCGGCGGCAGCATCAGCCCTTTTTGCGCGCCGCCGACGGTGACGTCGACGCCCCATTCGTCGTGGCGGTAGTCGATCGAGGCGAGCGAGGAGATGGTGTCGACCATCAAGAGGGCAGGGTGGCCGGCGGCGTCCAGCGCCTTGCGGATCTCGTTGGGATGCGAGACGCAGCCCGTCGATGTCTCGTTGTGGAGGACGCAAACGGCCTTGATCTCCTTGTTCTTGTCCTGACGAAGGCGGGCTTCGATCATCTTGGCGTCGGCGCCAATGCGCCAGTCCGACTCGATGAATTCGGGCTTCAGCCCGAGCTTCACCGCCATGTTCTTCCACAGGGTAGCGAATTGGCCGGTCTCGAACATGAGCACGCGGTCGCCGGGCGACAAGGTGTTGACCAGCGCCGCCTCCCACGCGCCGGTGCCGGAGGAGGGATAGATGATGACAGGGCCCGAGCACTTGAAGATGGTCTTCACGCCCTCGAGCACGCGCTTGGCCAGTCTCGCGAATTCCGGCCCGCGGTGGTCGATGATGGGCATGTCCATCGCCCTGAGAATGCGGTCGGGCAGCGGCGTCGGCCCCGGAATCTGCAGGAAATGACGGCCGACGGTGCGCGAAATATTCGAAGACATCGCTATGGCTCCTCAGAAAGCGTTATTGATTCGGATCGTTCGCGTGCGATTCTCGCCCGCCAGCCGGGCCTGACCCTATAGGCCCACCATCTGAATTATACTGCAGATTTCGTCAAACGAGTGAGAGCGAAGATGTCGCGGCGGGCGCACCGGTGGAGGGCATGCGGATGGCAAAGCTGATGCCGGGGCTCGAGCGGCGGCTACGGCGTGAAGTCACGGGCGACGTGCTGTTCGATCGCTTCAGCCGCGGCCGTTACGCCACCGACGCCTCCTCCTATCAGATCATGCCGCTCGGTGTCGTGGTACCCCGGTCGGTCGAGGAAGCCGAACGCGCCATCGCGCTCGCCCGCGAGGAAGGCGTAAGCGTGCTTGCACGCGGCGGCGGCACCTCGCAGTGCGGCCAGACCGTGAATGAGTCCCTCGTCGTCGATTGCTCCAAGCATTTGACCCGCACTCTCGATCTCGATCCCCCCGGCCGGCGCTGCGTGGTCGAGCCCGGGATCGTGTTCGACGAGCTGAACCGCAGGCTCAAGCCGCATGGTCTGTGGTTCCCGGTCGACATATCGACCGCTTCGCGCGCCACCATCGGCGGAATGGCCGGCAACAATTCCTGCGGCGGGCGGTCGCTGCGCTACGGCACCATGCGCGACAATGTGCTTTCGATCGACGCGGTGCTTGCCGACGGCACGCCCGCCCATTTCGGCCCCATCGGCGCTGACCTCTCCGACATTCCCGCTTCCTCTCCGCTGCGGCCGCTCGCGCGCGATCTCCTGGCGCTCGGCGCGCGCGAGGCCGCCGAGATCGAAGCGCGCTTCCCCAAGGTCCAGCGCCGCGTCGGCGGCTACAATCTCGATGCGCTCGTGCCCGGCAAGAACGACGCCAATCTCGCTCATGTGCTGGTGGGCTCCGAGGGCACGCTCGCGTTCACGACCGCCATCGAGCTCAAGCTCTGGCCGCTGCTCGGCAAGCGCGCGGTCGGCGCCTGCCATTTCGGGCGCTTCTACGAGGCTATGGACGCGGCCCGCCACATCGTGAAGCTCGCGCCGATCGCGGTCGAGCTCGTCGATCGCACCATGATCGAGCTCGCCCGCGACATTGCGATCTTCCGCCCGACCCTCGAGCAATTCGTGCGCGGCGAGCCCGATGCGATCCTGTTGGTCGAATTTGGCGAGGAAGATCAAGAGGAAAATCTGAGCCGCCTGAGGCGCCTGCACGAATTGATGGGCGACCTCGGCTTCGGCTGGGACAGGAACGGCGCGAAATGGGGCGGCATCGTCGACGTGCTCGATCCCGCGCTGCAGACCGCGATCGCGGATCTGCGCACCTCCGGCCTCAACATCATGATGTCCATGAAGGAGCAGGGGAAGCCCGTGTCCTTCGTCGAGGATTGCGCGGTGCCGCTCGATCATCTCGCCGAATACACCGCGCGGCTCACCGCCATTTTCGAAAAGCACGGCACGCGCGGAACCTGGTACGCCCACGCCTCGGTCGGCTGCCTGCACGTGCGCCCGGTGTTGAACCTCCGGCTCGACCAGGACGTAAAGACGATGCGCGCGATCGCCGAGGAGGCCTTCGCCATGGTGCGCGCCTACAAGGGCTCGCACTCCGGCGAGCACGGCGACGGCATCCTGCGCTCCGAGTTTCACGAGCCGATGTTCGGCGCCCGCCTGGTCGCCGCCTTCGAGGAGATGAAGGACCGCTTCGATCCGAGGGGCCTCTACAATCCCGGAAAGATCGTGCGGGCGCCGAAGTTCGACGACCGGCAGAACTTCCGCTACGGCCCGGACTATCGGGCTGGGGAGATGACGACCGCGCTCGATTGGTCCGAGTATTCGGGAGCCGGCGGCGGTTTCCAGGGCGCCGTGGAGATGTGCAACAACAACGGCGCCTGCCTGAAGCATGTCGGCGGCGTCATGTGCCCGAGCTGGCGCGTCACCCGCGACGAGCGCGACGTGACGCGCGGGCGCGCCAACACGCTCCGCCTCGCGATCACCGGCCAGCTCGGGCCCGACGCCTTCACCTCCGACGAGATGGCCGAAACCCTGAAACTCTGCGTCTCGTGCAAGGGCTGCCGGCGCGAATGCCCGACCGGCGTCGACATGGCGTGGATGAAGATCGAGGTGCTCTCGGCGCGCGCCGCGAAGGGCGGCCTTTCGCTGCACGACCGTCTCGTCGGCTGGCTGCCGCGCTATGCGCCTTATGCGGCGAAGCTGCCGTGGCTCCTTAATCTGCGCGACATCGTCCCGGGCGCCGCCAGGTTGTCGGAAGCCGTGGCAAATTTCAGTTCGCGCAGGAAACTTCCACGCTGGCGCACCGATGTCTTCCGCGATCCCGCGGCACCCGTCGGTCCGGCGGAGGGCTCCGAGGTCGTGCTGTTCGCGGATACGTTCAATCGCTATTTCGAGCGTGAAAATCTCGATGCCGCCGTCGCGGTGCTGCAGGCAGCGGGCTATCGCATCCATGTTGCGAGGCCCGCCGACGGCGCATCACGGCCGCTTTGCTGCGGGCGCACCTTCCTCTCGATCGGGCGGGTAGACGAGGCGCGGCGCGAGGCCGAGCGTGTCATTGCGGCGCTCGCGCCGTTCCTCGCCCGCGGCGTTCCTGTGATCGGGCTCGAGCCGAGTTGCATTCTCGGTTTTCGCGACGAAATTCCAGCCATCTTGAAAGGCGAGAGCGCGAAACGTCTCGCCGCGCACGCGTTCTTGTTCGAGGAATTCCTGGCGCGCGAGGCGGAAGCGGGCCGCCTGAAGCTGAAGCTTGGAAAAATCGCAGGACGTGCGCTATTGCATGGCCATTGCCATCAGAAGGCGTTCGCTGCGATGGGCGCGGTCGAGAAAGTGCTGAAACTCGTCCCCGCTCTCGCGGTGGAGACGGTCGAATCGAGTTGCTGCGGCATGGCGGGCGCCTTCGGCTACGGCGCCGATACCATCGACGTCTCCCTCGCCATGGGCGAATTGTCGTTGTTGCCGGCGGTCCGCAAGGCGGCGCCGGATACGCTCGTCGTCGCCGACGGCACCTCGTGCCGCCAGCAGATCAAGGACGGGGCGGGGCGCGAAGCCATGCATGTCGCTCGCGTGCTCGCGCTGAGCGCAGCCGCCGCACTGAATGAGCGCAGAGTCGCAGCCGAGTGATCGCGACTATTTTCCGTAGAACAGCTCGACCAGCACCAGCGGTATCCACGGCACGTAGGTGCAGAGCATCAGCACCACGAACAGCGCGAAGATCAAGGGCAGGTTGACCTTGGTGGTCTCCCAGATGTCCGCCTTGGCAATGGCGCAGGCGGCCATCAGCACGCTCGCGACCGGCGGCGTCTGCTGGCCGATGGCGAGATTGAGCGTCACCACCAGGCCGAAATGAATGGGATCGATGCCGACCGCCGTCACCATCGGCATCACGATCGGGATCACCAGGATGATCGCTGCCGCCGAGTGCAGGAACATGCCGAGGATCAGGAAAACGACGTTCAGGATCAAGAGCACCATGTACTTGTCGGAGGTGATGCCGGTGATGCCCTGAGCGAGCTTCTGCGGCAGCTGCGCCTCGGTGAGGAAGGTGCCGACCAGCGCGGAACTCGCGACCAGCAGCATGACGACTGCGGTCTGCACGCCGCCGTCGATGCAAGCCTTGCGCAGCTCACGAAAATCGAGATCGCGGTAGATCACGAGGCCGAGGAAAAGGGCGGCGACGACCGCCATGCCGGCGCCCTCGGTCGCGGTGACGATGCCGCCGAAGATGCTGCCCAGGATCGCAATCGGCAGGATGAAGGCCCAGATCGCTCCCTTGAAAGTCTGCCACACGCGCGAAAGCTCGAAGCGCTCCTCGATCGGCAGGTTGTAGCGCCGCGCCTGCCAATAGGCGGCAACGGCGAGGCCGAAGCCGCCGATAATCCCCGGAATGATGCCGGCGACGAACAGCTTCACCACCGAGGTCTGCGCCATCACCGCATAGAGGATCATCGGAATCGACGGCGGGATGATGATGGCGAGGCTCGCCGCCGAGGAAACGGTCGCGGCGGCGAGTTCCTTGGAATAGCCGCGCGCGCGCATCGCGGGGATGAGAATGGTGCCGAGCGCGGCCACGTCGGCGACGGCGGAGCCGGAAATCTCGGCGAAGAACATGGAAGCGCCGATCGACACCATCGACAGACCGCCGCGGATGAAGCCGACCAGCGCGGAAGCGAAAGCGATCAGCCGTCGCGAGATGGACGACGCGTTCATGATCGAGCCGGCGAGAATGAACAGCGGAATCGCCAGCAGCGGGAAGCTCGAGGCGCCGTCGAACATCACCAACGCGACATTCGGCAACATATTGGAGCCGTGGGTGAGGAAGATCGCGACCATTCCCACGAAGCCGAGCGCGACCGCGATCGGAACGTTGATCAAGGCGAGCGCCAGCATGCCGATGAGCATGAGCGTGATGGTCATGGCCGGCGCTCCTTCTTGCCGGCGGAACCCACGGCATCTGGTCGCGGCGCCCCGTGCGCCATCGTCTCGATGGTCTCGGTATCGATGAAGCCCTTGCCGCGCGCATCGCGTAGCAGCCGCGGCAAGCGCAGCAGTTCTGCAATGATGAAAAGAACAGCGCCGATCGGGATGGCCGACTGCGTAACACGCAAAGGAACCCAATCCAGGGTGACCATGCGATCATTGACCAGGATTAGAAGCACCTGGTATCCGGTGATCGCGAGCACGATGAAAAACAAGAATACGCAGGCCTCGGCGAAGAGCGTCGTGGCGATGCGCAGTTTGGGCTGCAGCGCGTTGACAAGCGCAGGCACGCCGATATGCGCACCTTTGAGTGCCGCCAACGCCGATCCGTAATAGGTAAGCCAGACGAGGCCGATCGAGGCGAGCTCGTCGTACCAAGCGAGCGATCGCCCGAGATAGCGAAACGTGAAGCCGGCGATGACCAATGCGGTCAACGCCGTCATGAGTACAATCACGATGGTTTCGAGCAACCGCTCGAAGCCCGCGCGCAATACCTGCAGGGTCACTGCCCTCTCCCCAGAGTCCGTGGCCATGAAAAGGGCCGGCCAGAAAACAGGCCGGCCCTCATCGAACGGTGGTCAGGAAGTCTTGCCGAGCGCGAGCGCCTTGTCGATCAGCGCCTTGCCTTCGGGAACCTCGGCCGAGAATTCCTTGTAGATGGCGTCGCTCGCCTTGATGAAGGCGTCCTTGTCCGCCTCGTTCACTTGCATCCCGGCCGCCTTGAGTTTCTTCAGGAGATCGTCCTCGAGATCGGCTGCGATCTTGTAGACGACGGGCTGCACTTCCTTGGCGGTGTCGGCGAGCACCTTCTGGATCTCGGGGCTAAGCCGATCCCAGCTCGCTCCGGCGGTGACAAAGGCCGGCGTATAGACGTGGCCGGTGATCGACAGATATTTCTGCACTTCCTGGAAGCGCGCCGGATAGATCTGCGAGAACGGATTCTCCTGGCCGTCCATCACGCCGGTCTGCAGCGCCACGAAGACTTCGGAGAAGGCGAGCGGGCTGGGGTTAGCGCCATAGGCCTGGAACATCTTCACCCGCCACTTGCCCTGCGGCACGCGCAGCTTGATGCCTTGCAGATCCGCCGGCTTCACGATCGGCTTCTTCGAGTTGGTGATGTGGCGAAAGCCGTTTTCCCACACCGCGATGATCCGGTAACCCTCCTTCTGGGCCGCCGGCGCCATCTGCGGGGTCACGACCTGATCGCGAATCCGCTCCATATGGGGCCGATCCTTCACCAGGTACGGCATCTCGAACAGGCCGAACATGGGCACGGCCGATGACATCACGGTGGAGGGCAGGGCGAGATCGACCGTTCCGAGCTTCAGCTTCTTCATCAGCTCGGCGTCGCTGCCGAGCTGGCTCGAGCCGAAGACCACGACCTTGGCCTTGTCGCCGAGCTTGGTGTTGGCGCGTTTGGCGAATTCCTGCGCCGAGAGTTCGAACAACGAACCGGGCTCGCCGACATGGCCGAATTTGATTTCGGTCTGCGCCACGGCCGCGCTGGCGAACAGCGAAAGCCCGCAGACGAAGGGCAACAGAGACTTGGGTCCGAACATGAGTTTCCTCCCGTATTTTCTATTCGATGAATGGGACCGGTCTGGTGCCGGCCTTTCCAACTTTGTAGATGCGGGCCGCAGCCGCGACCCGTCCGGTCTCATTCTGGCATGCGCCTCCCCTCGTTCACAACCGGATCGATGAGGGCCGCAGCCAACATTTTTGTGACCGGGCCGGCGCCAGGCCTGCTCCCGCTCCCGCTGCGCGGCCGGCCGCTCCCGTGCGGGCGCGGCTGCGCCGTGGCGCTCCGCGCTATGATTGCGGGTTCGCGTAGGCTGTGACATGCCTGAGCGCGATCGTTCCAACGGGAGGCTCGGATGCCGCAAAACACGCAAAAGATCGGCTGGATCGGGATCGGCCGCATGGGCTTCCCGATGGCCGAGCGGCTGATCAAGGCCGGCCACGCCGTCTCGGTCTGGAACCGCACCCGCTCCAAGGCCGAACCCCTAGCTTCGAAGGGCGGCAAGATCGTCGACAAGCTCGGCGATCTCGCCGGCGTCGATGTGTTGTTCTCGATCGTCTCGACCGGCAAGGACCTCGAGGAGGTCTATTTCGGCAAGGACGGGGTGGTGACGGCCAAGAACGGCAAGCTGCCGAAAATCTTCGTCGACTGCTCGACCATCGCGGTGGAGGAGTCCGCCGCGATCCGCCAGCGTCTCAAGGAGCGCGGGATCGATTTCGTGGCGGCGCCGGTCTCCGGCAACGCAAAGGTGATCAAGGCGGGCCGCCTTTCCGCGGTCATTTCCGGGCCCGAGGCCGCCTGCAAGACCGTGTTGCCGATGATCGAGGTATTCGCGCCCCAGGGCGTCTCCTTCGTCGGCGACGGCGAACTCGCGCGCGTCTGCAAGATCGCGCACAACGTGATGCTCGGCGTCGTGATCGAGAACCTGATCGAGATCACGCTGTTGGCGAACAAGATGGGCGTGCCGCGCCACGCGTTTCTCGCCTTCATGAACAATTCCGTGATGGGCTCGATGTTCACCCGCTACAAGACGCCGGCGCTGGTGAACCTCGACTGGACCACGACCTTCACGCCGGAGCTGTTGCGCAAGGACATCGACCTCGGCTTGGCGCTTGGCCGCGAACACGACGTGCCGATGCCGGTGACGGCGGCGGCGCGCGAGGTGCTGCAAAGCCATTTCGGCGCGGCGATTCTCCAGAAGAATCCGGAGGAATACCTGCAGAAGGATTTCGCCGCGCTGTTGGAAACCATGGCGCTCGCCGCCGGCATGAAGCTCGCGAGCGAGAACAAGAACGTGTCCACGGGGCTGGAAAGCTAGGGCGTGATCCCGAAAAAGCCCGCCCCGGACTTGATCCGGGGTGGGAACCGGTTTTCGGATAAGATCACGCCCAAAATCAAAATGTTAGCGGGGCAGGCCGATTCAATTCGAACTGATCAGACTCTAGCAACACGAAGTCCTCGCGATGGCGACCGCCGCAACGGCTCCGGAACCGAAGCTAGTCCGTTGGCACTATCTCTGGTGGGCGGCGGCAGCTTTGCTCACGATGACCGCCGCCATCGCGAGCAAGAACCTGTGGTTCTTGAACTTCGTCCATGTGCTTTCCGGCCTGCTGTGGACCGGCATCGACCTTTTCATGGGCTTCATCGTGGGGCCGATCCTGAGGACCCTCGATTTGCCGGTCCGGCGCACGGTGCTCTTGAAACTGGTGCCCAAGACGCTTTTCCTGATGCCGACGCTTTCCATCATCACCGGCACCACCGGCTGGTTCCTCGCCGAATATCGCGGTTACATGGCGCTCGACTGGCCGGAGTTCGGCTGGGTTGCCGCCGCGCTCGCCCTCGTTACGCTCATGACCATCCAGGGCACGGGATATCTGTTGCCGACCAATCTGCGGATTTGTTTCGAGCTGCAGAAGCCGGACCCGGACATCGTCAAGATCAGCGCCATGATGAAACGCTTCTTCATCGCCACCGCATTGCAGGGGACGATGCAGATCATGATCATCATCATCATGGCGCGCTTCGTGACCGGCATTTGAGCCGGTCCGCATCCCCACCGGTAAAATTCCGTTGATCGGCCGCCAGAGGCGGGACTTTTTCACCCCAATCTTTGTTTATCAGAATGTGCACAATGCGGCCCGCGGGTCCCCGCCGGGCCGGACGACCAACGGGAGAAGAAAATGAGCAAGACCACGGGTTTTTCCATATTGGCCTCGGCGGCACTGATGGCGGTCGGATTGAGTGCCAGTCTGCAGGCGCAACAGGCCGGCATGAGCTTTTTCATCACCAGCGCCGGTTCCGGCAAAGGAGCGGACCTCGGCGGCCTCGCCGGCGCCGACCGGCACTGCCAGACACTCGCGCAGGCGGCGGGGGCGGGCAACAAGACCTGGCGCGCTTACTTGAGCGCGAGCGCCATGGGCGGCGCGGCAGCCGTCAATGCGCGCGACCGCATCGGGAAGGGGCCGTGGCAGAACGCCAAGGGCGTCGTCATCGCCAAGGATGTCGGCGATCTGCATGGCGATCCCAACATCAACAAGCAGACGGCGCTCACCGAGAAGGGCGAGATGGTGAACGGCCGCGGCGACAAGCCCAACATGCATGACATCCTCACCGGCTCGCAGCCGGACGGCACGGCGTTCGCGGGCGACAAGGATATGACCTGCAAGAACTGGACGAGCAGCGGCGAGGGCGCGGCCATGGTGGGCCACCATAACCGGCAAGGGCTCACCGATACGCCCGCCGCCAAGTCGTGGAATTCGTCGCATCCCTCGCGCGGGCCCGGAGGGGGCTGCAGCCAGACTGATCTGGTCAGCACTGGCGGCGCGGGGCTGTTCTACTGTTTCGCTGCGAACTAAGTGTCTCCGAATCGGATTACCTCGGGCGGCGCGGCGCGGAGGTGCTGCGCCGCCCGTGGTATTTGACGCCCCGCGCGGAAC
>JAHFPO010000155.1:0-3370 GCA_023266695.1 Hyphomicrobiales bacterium
GGTCCGAGCGTCGGTGCAACGCCGACGGGCAGCCTTCGTGTGGCGGCGTTGAGGTACTCGAGAACACGCGAGCGCGCCCAATAGAGGTCGGTACCGTCCTCGAAGATCACATAGACGAACGAGACCCCGAAGAACGAGAACCCGCGGACCACGCGCGATTTCGGGACGCTCAGCATCGCCGTGGTCAACGGATAGGTGACCTGATCCTCGACCACCTGCGGCGCCTGGCCGGGATATTCGGTGTAGATGATGACCTGAACATCGGAGAGGTCGGGGATCGCGTCGAGCGGCACACGCGAGACCGCATAAAGACCGGCCAAGGTTATGAATACGGTTGCGAGTGAAACGAGGAAGACATTGCGCGCCGACCACCGGATGAGGTTCGCGATCATTTCGGCGCCTCCGGCTGCGTGAAAGCCTTGAGCGCCGCCTTGAGATTGCTCTCGGCGTCGATCAGGAACGTCGCCGACGTGACGACCTCTTCGCCGCCATTGACCCCCTCTAGGACTTCCGCGTAGCCGTCGCCGCGGCGGCCGAGCTTGACCTCGCGAGGCTCGAAGCGGCCCTCGCCCTTGGCGACCAACACGACCTGGCGGGCACCGCTGTTGATGATGGCGCTGTCCGGAACGGTGACGACGGGTTGCTCATCGGCGCCGGTGCGGAAGACCACGTCCGCGTACATATCGGACTTTAATTGCCCATCGGGATTCGGAAGTTCGATCCGGACGCGGGCAGTTCGGGTCTCCGGCTTCAGCTCCGGATAGATGAACGTCACCTCGCCTTCGATCTCATGTTGCATGTAGGCACGGAACGTCACGACGACGCGCGTACCGAGCCTGATCGCGGCGAGGTCGTTTTCGGCAACATCGGCGATCACCCATACGTGCGAGAGATCGGCGATCCGATAGAGCTCGTCTCCGGCCATCACGCGTTGGCCGTTGATGATCCGCTTGTCGATCACGGTGCCGCTCGCGGGCGCCGGCCAGTCGATCGTCCGGGGATTTACGCCTGTCTCGCGCACCTCGCGGATGCGGCTCTCGGGCACCCCGAGATTGCGCAGCCGCTGCATGGGTCCGTCGAGGGATTGATATCCATCCGATTTCAAGCCGGGCAGTCGCTGTGCGCGTACGGCGGCCATGAGATCGATCTGGGCCTGCTGAATCTGCGGGCTATAGACGCGGAAGAGCGGCTCTCCGGCGCGCACGGATTGGCCGGTCGCATTGACGAACAAGTCTTCGATGTAGCCGTCCGATCGCAACGCGACGATCGTGAGGCGCCGCTCGTCGATCTTCACGGTGCCGACGGTCCGGATCGGCTGGACCAAGACGCGAGCCTCGACCGTTTCGGTCCGCACGCCGCTACGCTGAATTTTGTCGAGGCTTATCTTGACGGTCGTGCCGTCGTCTTGTTCATCGCCCTCATAGACCGCGATGTAATCCATCCCCATCCAGTCCTTCTTTGGCGTTGGAGAGGTGTCGGGCAGGCCCATCGGGTTGCGGTAATAGAGGATCTTGCGGGGACCGGTCGCAGCGGCTTGGGGCTTCGGTGCCGGCGGATCGAATGACGGCTCCTTGCCGTCGTAGACCGGCAGGTAATCGCGACCGGCCGAATCCTGCTTCGGCGTCGCCGACCAAAACGGCGCTCCGCTCGGATCACGGTAGTAGAGAATCTTGCGCTCTACGGCCGGCGCGCTCGTCTGCTGAGCCGCCGCCGGTGTCGGCATCGCAGTCGGCGGGTAGGCATACCAATAGCCGCCGATCGCGCTCACTCCGATGGCGAGCGCCAGGGCGATCGCTATTCTGATATGGCTCATGGGTCACCCGAGATCAGGTTGCACACTGTTGCCGCCAATGGTGAGGAAGCAGTGGCTGCGAGCATGGCCGCCGCTTCACCTGTCGTTGTTGTTGCAACGGGTCGAGAGATCAAACATGACAATCGACCCGTCATTTGTTCACTTTGAAGGTAATCTTCCCGACCACCGTCTCAGGTTCGCCTTGCACCTTGGCCGCGATGCTGAAGAGCCAACGCCCGGCCATCGTAAGGTCGGTCTTGAAAGCGTAGACCCCCGGCTCCTGGCTCGGCAGGGCCGTGAGCGGCGACGCCATCTCCGCCATTCCATCAGGCGCCATATCGATCCGAGTACGGATGATCACTGCGTCAGTGACCGGTTTGCCGGTCGGCATATGCAGGAGGCGCACTGCCACCGTGGCGTCGTCGCCTTTTTTGACTTCCGCTTTCACCGGCTCGAAGACATAGTCATTTGCACCCGCAAGCGCGGTGTTGGCGAGACTCACGGCAACCGCAAACGCAGCGCCGGCGATGAACAATCTCCGATTCATGATTCTCTCCTCATGGTTGGGTTCAGCCGCTTGCACGCGGACGTGCCTGGATGGCCGAACGCATAGCCGCGCTCGCGCGGCGCGCGCGTTGCAACACACCGCTAGTGAGCGGTCAGACCTGAGGAGGATGGAAAGGCGGATATTCTGCTTGCGAGCGAAAGGACTGGCTCGCAAATAAAGACTTCATCTCGGTCACAGCCGGGAGTAACTCGAAACCAGAAAGGATGACTCCGGTAAAATTGTAGCAATGGAGAGCACAGGTGATCATAACCTGACAATCATCCATCGCCTTGTCGCAAGGCGTGCTGTGGTCGTGGCAGCATTGCGTGGACGCGGTGACATTTGCCGCAGCAGCCACTGTCATGCCTCCGGCGGCCGGCAGAAGAATTACCGACAACCCGACCACAAGAGCGAGAATTCTACGTCGCCAATTCATGACAAGCCTTTGCGCAGGCACGAATATCAAGCGAAATGCTGCAGCGTGTCAAATGACGATTTCGAGAGCCCTCAAGTATGATTACCGGGTGATCGACAGCGCTCATCTTCTGTTGCTGCTCTCCACATGGGCCATGTAGCGGACGAGCACATAGCCCGCGACCATCAGGACCTCGATGATGGTCAACAGCACATTGAGGCCCGAGAGCTCCAGCACCAGGACATTGGCCATGATCTGCGCCGCCGCCGCGATCAGCCACATCATCGCGCCCCAGGCGGAACCGAGCCAAACCGCGACGCCGGCGACGAGATCGATGATCGCGAAGAACACCGTCGCCGCCTGCGCGTCGGCCGGCAGCTGCTGGAAGTGCGAGACCGATCCGTCGCCGAATCCGAACAAGCTCGCCCAGTGGGTGATCCCCTTGAACACCATGAAGCCGCCGGCGACGCGCTGGAACTGAACGAGCCGGCGCTGCCACAGGCCGATCTCGACGCTATGGGGCCCGATCGCGGCATCGATCGGATCGGTCGGATCGAGCATGCTCATGCGGGCCAACTCCTGGGCGGGCCGTGATGGGTAACGAGCCAGGCGCCCG
>JAHFPO010000155.1:3470-4726 GCA_023266695.1 Hyphomicrobiales bacterium
CGGCCATAGAGCTTGAGCCCGATCCAAGTGCCCGCGAGCAATACCGGCAAGCCGATCAGAAAAAGCTTGAGCACGTCGCCGCTCACCGATCCCTTGGCGCCGAGCCAGAGGGCGCTCATGGCGAAGATCGCAACCGCCGCCGGCTGGAACACGGCGCGCTGCACGTCCTTCGGCCAGCCGCGCAACCCACACCAGATGGTGACCAGAATTCCGGCGAGCCCGGTGGTCCCGCCGAGAATGCCGTTGAGAAATCCGACGCCCGCGTCGGCGAAGGCGCCGCCGGCAACGATGGGTTTCATCGCCGGCCGCAGGAGGCCATAGAGGCTGTAGAGCACCAGCACCACGCCGACGCCCGCGCGCAGATGTTTCGGGTCGGCCCAGCCAAGGAAGGCGACGCCGAGCGGCACGCCGATCGCACCGCCCAGGATGAACGGCGAAAGCCGCTTCCAGTCGAGCGCGTGGCGAAGCTTCCAGACCGCGACGCCTTGCACCACCAGCCCGAAGGCGATGATGAGGGTCGCGGTCTGCAGCGGCGTCAGGATATGGAGCCAGATCGCGGCGGCGACGAGTCCGAACGCGAAGCCCGCGAGCCCCGCGACCAGCGCGGCCGCGAAGGTGGCGAAGAGAAAAAGCAGGATCGCAAGATCGAGAACAGGTTCGAACATGACCCCCCGTTCGTTTCATCGCAACGGCCGGTTCCGTCGAGCGAAGCGATTTCGATCCGGTCAATTTGCGCGATGCCGCCCTTCCGCGCCATGACGTTCGCCGAGCGCCTTTATCCTACCATCCTTCCGCGGATTTCGAACATCGGCAATGGCTCGGTTGCCGGCCCTTCCCGAGCATTCACGCCGGTTTTCGACGCTCGAAAAAAACTTATCCCCGCCCCCGCAAAAAAATCCCAGCAATTTCAGCGCCAAAAAAACTTATCCCCGCCCGAAAAACCTCCCTTAAGATTCCCGGCGTCCCGCTCATGAGGGGCGCTTCTAGAGGCGTTCTTGGAGTGGAGCTGGATCAGCGCTCGCTGTGCGGCTTCGCAAGCCGCGCACCGAGAGGCTCCGGGTAGCCGTCCGCGGGCACTACGACCCGCTGCCTTCAATGGCTGGACGGTATCGGGCTTGCCGGGGCGAAAGCCCCGGCTTGTAGGTTGCGTGTTCGCGCCTTTCCCGATCGCCGGAAGTACGGCCCCGGGGTGCGAAAAACCGCCGTGACGCGAGCGCCGGAAGGCGACGCGCGCGCTTCGCAAGCGCGCGCAACGG
>JAHFPO010000156.1 GCA_023266695.1 Hyphomicrobiales bacterium
ATGCCGGGTTTGTTTTCCACGATAACCGTTTGCTTCCACACGGTGCCGAGCTTGTCGGCGAGCACGCGGGCAAGGCCGTCGGTGATGCTGCCGGGGCCGAACGGGACGACGATGGTGACGGTCCGGGTCGGCCAGGCTTGCGCCGCCGCCTCGGACGACGCCTGCAACAGCGCGCCGCAGGCCAGCGCGGCGGCTGCAATGGCGAACCAGAATTTTCGAAGCTCTCTCATAGCGCTCTCCCCCTTCGTTTTTCTTGAATTGACTGTCAGGCATCAGCGTAGCGATCCGGACTTCCGGCGGCAAGCGGCACCGCCGTGAAGGCCGCCGCTCGATCGCCGAGGCGCTCGGCTTCCGCGGGCTAGCACCTCAGGGTGACGGCGGCTTTCATCACGCGTCCTCCTGCACCGCCTCCGCGTGCTTCGGCAACAGATGGCGCGGCAGGAAAAAGGCGTTGGCGATCAGCGTCGGGATCACCGCGCTCGCGATCACGGCGGCGACCAGGGCCGAATATTGCGCCTGATCGACGATGCCGTTCGAAAGCCCGAACAGCGCGGAGATGGTGCCGAAGGTGAGGCCCGTGGACATCATCAGGGTGGTATAGATCGCCTCCTGGTTCTTGGAGCCGTGGAGCTTGGTGACCGGATAGACGCCGATGCACTTGGCGGCGACCTTCATCACCAGCATGAGCAGGAACGCCGCCGGCGCGGCGACGAGGTCGGGGATCGACACGAACGAGCCGGCGCGGATGAAATAAAACGGCGTCATCAGGCCGAGGGTGAGGGTGCGCAGGCGCCGGATGAGCGCGTGGTCGCGCCCGACCGAGCCCGCGAGCAGCATGCCGAGCACATAGGCCGGCAGCACCGCCTCGCTCCCGGCCCAGGCCGCGAGCGCGCCCAGCGCGAACAATATGAGGAGCAAATATTTTGCTTCGAGCTCCGACGGCTTGTCGCCGTGGCGCTTGAACAAATGCGTGGTCAGCCACGGCATGACGGCGAATACCGCGACGGCGACGGCGGCGAACACGAGGGTCTTCCAGTCGAACGGCGCAAAGATGAAGCCGAGGGCGAGCACGGTGCCGAGGTCGGTGATGAAACAGGCGGCGAGGATGGTCTTGCCGTAGCTCGTCTTGTTGAAGCCGTATTCCAGCATCACCGCGTAGACCACCGCGACCGAGGTGGTGGACATGGCGATGCCGGCGAGCCAGCTCGCCGCCGCGCCCCAGCCGAGCAGCCAATAGGCGGCGGCGGTGCAGCCGAGGAAGGGAAGCAGAAAGCTCGCGATCCCGACCGCGGTCGCCTCCTTCCACTTCTGACGAAAAACCACCGGATCGAGCTCGGCCCCGGCGAGGAAGGTCAGCATGATGGCGCCGGCCCCGGCGAGGAACTTGATCCACGGCTCATCGGCGCCGAGCACGGCGGCGCCGATGAGCGCGCCGAGCAGAAATTGCGCGCCGATGCCGACGACGATCTCGGCGAGCGCGGTCGAAATGCGTAAGTAGGCCGAGCAAAGGCTGGCGAACAGGGCGAGGGCGAACCAGAGGGCGGCGAGAGTCCAGACGGTCGTCATTGTCTCCCCATTCGTGCGGGCGCGGGCCAACAAAAAACCCGCCTCGCGGCGGGTTCGCATGGAATCCCACCGCGGGTCACGCGGCAGGAGTCATCAGCCTTATCGGCGGTTTTGGGGGACCCCATCCCCTTCGATCGCGGCCGGATAGTAGCGGAAAACGCAGGGCGGGCAAGAGACGCCTTTCACCGCCCGTCATGCCGGCGGCGCATTCATGCCGCCGTCGGCGCCGCGCATCGCCCAGCCGGTCATGCGCTGCTCGATCGCGGCCGCGACCGCGTACATGCCGATGCCCATCACGCTGGTGACCAGAAGACCGGCGAAGGCGAGCGGCACCTCGAAGCGCGACGAAGCCACCAGCATCAAATGGCCGATGCCCTTGTTGGCGGCCACCGTCTCGGCCACGATCGAGCCGACGAAGGCGAAGGTGATCGCGACCTTGAGCGAGGCGAAGAAATAGGGCATCGAGCGCGGCAAGCCGACCTTCATGATCACCTGCCAGCGCCGCGCGCCGAGCGCCCTGAGCACGTCCTGCAGCTCCGGCTCCATGGTGGCGATGCCGGTCGCGACGTTCACCAGGATCGGAAAGAACGAAATCAGGAAGGCGGTGATGATGGCGGGCACGGTGCCGATGCCGAACCAGATGACCAGGATCGGGATGATCGCAACCTTTGGAATCGAGTTGAATCCGATCAGCGCCGGATAGAAGCCGTCATAGATGAGCGACGAAGAACCGATCGCGAGGCCCGCGAGCAGGCCAAAAGCCACCGCGATCAAAAACCCGATCGCCGTGGTCATGAACGTCTGCCATGAATTGTCGAGGATCGGCCAGCGCCACTGCCAGCCGGCGGCGAAGATGGCGGACGGGGCGGGCAGCACGAATTGTTCGATCTCGAATAGCCGGACGAAAATCTCCCATAACGCGAAGAACGTCACGATCACGATCCAGGGCAAGATTCGCCGCAATGTCTTGCGGCGGATGAGCGGCGGCTTGCCGCGCCTGACGGGAGTTTCGACGGTCTCGCTCATGGCCCCGCGTCCATCACCCTTTGCAGGCCGTCTGCGTCCGCGACGCGCTGATATGTTCGCGCAGCTCGTGCACGAGCGCGACCGAGTAAGGTTCGTAGGTGACTTCGAGCGCGCGCGGTCGCGGCAGATCGACGGTGCGCTCGGCGACGATGCGGCCGGGCCGCGCGCTCATGACCAGCACGCGGTCGGCGAGAAAGGCCGCCTCGCGCAAATCATGGGTCACCAGAATCACGGTCGGCTGGCGCGCGAGCCAAAGGTCCTGGAGCGCCATCCACAGTTCCTCGCGGGTGAACATGTCGAGGGAGGCAAAGGGCTCGTCGAGCATCAACAGGGAAGGATCGTGGATGAGCGCGCGGCAGAGCGAGGCGCGCTGTTGCATGCCGCCGGAAAGCTGCCAGGGAAAATGATCCTCGAATCCCTTGAGGCCGACGAGCGCCAGGAGATCGCGCACCTTGGCCTCGTAGCTCGCCCGTTCGCGCCGGAGCCTGGTGCAATGGGGCCGCACGATTTCGAGCGGCAGCATGATGTTCGCGAGCGTGGTGCGCCAGGGCAGGAGCGTGGGGTTTTGAAAGGCCATGCCCACGATGCTGAGCGGCCCGGTGACTTCCCGGCCGCTGACCGCGATCGAGCCCGCGGTCGGCGGCCACAGGCCGGTCACGACCTTCATCAATGTGGATTTGCCGCAGCCCGAGGGCCCGACAACCGCGACGAATTCTCCGAGCGCGACCTTGAGCGTGGCCTCGTGCAGGGCGAGGGTGCCATCGTCCTCGCCGCCATAGCGCAACGACACGCGGTCGAGATCGACAAAGCCCTTCACCGTCCGCTTCCTCCGCCCGGCGAGTGCCCGCGCGCCCGGTCAGTCGCCCTCATGCCGGTTTTCGCAGAATGCTCTTCTCGATCATGGCGTGGACTCCCTTAATGTTGTTCACCGTTTGAGTCACATGGAGATCGGCGGCGAAGCTGCACAGCGAATATGCCTCGTCTTTTGAAATGCCGGTGACAGCCGTGATCCAGGCGATCATCTCCTTCAAGGCCTGACGCGCCGCGTCGTCGAGATCGGCATCGAGGCCGAAGGCGATCAAGTGCGACGGGGTTTCCGCGCGCGGCATCCGCCATTTCAGATCCTTGCGCACGTGAAACTCGAATGTGCCCTTGAGCGCGGTTTCGATCGCGGTGCCGTTGACTTCGCCGTCGCCCTGGGCGGCGTGACCGTCGCCGGTCGAGAACAGCGCGCCCTCGTTCCACACCGGCAGATAGATGGTGCTGCCGGCGACGAGTTCCTTGCAATCGAGATTGCCGCCGAACTCGCGCGGTTCCTTGCTGTTCTGGCGGCCGAAATCCTTGGGCGGCGCCACGGCAAGCTGGCCGAAGAACGGGCGCAACGGCACCTTCAGACCCGAGGGAAGCGTGGCCATGTTGCTGTTCTTGTCAAGCGCCACGTGGATCAGGCGGGAATAGGGAAAATCCTCCGGGATGGTGCCCATATAGGCGCGGAAGAGATTAAAGCCCCAGTTCTGGCGGAGCTCGATCTCGTGGATTCTCACCTCGAGCACGTCGCCGACGGCGGCGCCGTTGACGAAGATCGGCCCGGTCAGGATGTGATTGCCCGTCCCCTTTTTTGACTTTTGGTGGATTTCCAGAAGTTCGGGGAGAATCTCGAACCCCTTTGATTTCGGCGGCATCCAGTCGGGATTGCCCGACACGCATTCGATCACGACCCGGTCGCCGGAATCGATGGTGAGCACCGGCTTGAGCGCGCCGTCGAAAAAGCCCCAGTGAACCGTGTCGGGGTTCGAGCGCAGCAAGTGCGTTGCGACATCGGCGCGCTTCTTGGCGACGGGAACACTCATGGCTCTCTCCCTGGCCTATCTCGATCGATCGTTCACCCCTGCGCTCCCGACTAGCTGCCGGGGATGAGACCCGGCTTCATCGAGTAGCAATATTTCGCGATCTCGCCCGCGCGTGTGAACCAGATTCTGTCCTTCAGTTTGTGCTGAACGCAATGTTTGATCGCTTGCCGCAAGGGGCGCAGCCGGAACGGCTGGCCCACGATGAAGCCGTGCAGCGACAAGCCGCAGACGAGCGGCTGTTTTTCCGATTGTTCCACCATTTCAT
>JAHFPO010000157.1 GCA_023266695.1 Hyphomicrobiales bacterium
TAAGATCACGCCCAAAATCAAAATGTTAGCGGGGCAGGCCGATTCAATTCGAACGGATCAGACTCTAGACAACGGCGACCTGCGTCAAAACGGGCGGCATGTCCACGCGCTTCTTGTGGGGGGCATCCGGATGCCAGCCCAGTACCGCGAGCATGACGAAGAAGCCGATCACATAGGCAATCGCGACATGCCAGCCATGGCGGAGCCAAAGGCCGACCGATTTTGCTTCCGGGTACATGTTGGCGAGCGCGACGCCCGCGGACGAGCCGAACCAGATCATGGACCCGCCAAAGCCGACCGCATAGGCGAGAAAGCCCCAGTCGTAACCGCCTTGTTTCAATGCGAGCGCGGTGAGCGGGATATTGTCGAACACGGCAGAGACGAATCCGAGACCGAGCGCGGTCTGCCAGGCAGCGGCCGGTAGTTTCTCGACCGGCATCATGGAAGCGGAGGTGACGAGCGCCAGAAGAAAGATCGTGCCCTTGAACGTCTCGGGCATGATTTTCCAGTCAGGCATTCTCAGTGGCGCCGTCAGGATGATGACAGCCCATACGGAGAGTCCGATCACCGGGATGGCGTCGAGCAAGGCCGGATACTTCAAATTGGCGATCACGTTGGCAAGAATGGCGACGACCAGAATGAGCGCCACGATCAGCACGCGAATCCACTCGATGCGCAGGCCGCTCGGTGCGTGTTTCGCAATCGGAGAATAGCGCTGCTGCTGAATTGCCGCGGGAATACCGAAGATAAACATGGCAGTCCCCGCAGCGACATAGGCCTCCAGCACGGACAACGGGCTCACGCCGTCGATCCACATCATCGTAGTGGTCGTGTCGCCAACGACGCTGCCGGAGCCGCCGGCATTCGATGCCGCCACGATCGCGGCCAGATAGCCGATGTGGACCTTTCCCCTGAAGACATGGCGGGCCATCGTGCCGCCGATCAGCGCGGCGGCGATGTTGTCGAGAAAGCTCGAAAGCACGAACACAATGACGAGCAGCAAGAGACCGCCCTTCCAATCGTGAGGCAGGAACGCCGGCATCTCGTCCGGAATCCGGCTACTCTCGAAATGGCGTGAAAGCAGCGCAAAACCCATCAGCAGCAGGAACAAATTGGTGAGGATCACCCATTCGTGCTGCATGTGCAGGCCGAGGCCGGCAAAACCCACGCCGAACTTGAATCCGGTGAAAGCGAGCTTGTAGACCGTGATCGCCGCAAGCCCTGTGAGCGCGACGTAGAGCGTGTGATGGTGGAAGAGCGCGACGCCGAGCAGCGTCAGGGCGAACAGGATGAAATCGACGGGAATCCCGAGCAAATATAGCGGCTCGATCGGAGGGACGCCCGGTGCGACTGCGACCTCGGCCGCGGCGGGCGAAACAAAAAGGCCCAGAACGATCACGAGGATGGCGCCAAATCCAAGCGGGGTGAGCCGCGAGCCATACGCAGAAGGCGGAAAATTATATTGACGGCTTCTCACGGCTAGTCCCCCATTTTTCACGGCAAATCCCGACAAGGCCGAGTGTCCTTAATCCTTGCTTTGTAGCGTGCCGCCCCAACAACAGCCAAGGGACAAAGCCTCTATTGGCGTTCGGTAAGGCAAAATCAGCTAGGCGCACTCAGCGCTGAGAACAGAGCGGTGCTGCGAAAAGAACGAATGGAATCGTTCGCTCCAACACCTATCCGAAATAGGCAAAGACGGACTGGCCGACAGTCAGCGAGAGAAGTATGGAAACGCAGGCGTTCGTCATACTCCCGGCACAGTTGCGTTCGGAAAGAACAGTTGCTCGCCGTTGATCTTGTAGTCGTTGATCGCCTTCTGCCCTTCCGGCGAGACGAGCCAGTCGATGAAGGCCTGGCCGAGATCCTTCTTCACATGGGCGTGCTTTGCCGGATTCACCAGGATCACGCCGTACTGGTTGAACATTTTCTGGTCGCCGGCGACGACGATGTCGAGTTCGCCGCGGTTCTTGAAATTGAGCCAGGAGCCGCGGTCGGACAGCACATAGGCATTGGAAGCCGATGCGGTGTTGAGTGCGGCGCCCATGCCCTGTCCGATTTCCTTGTACCAGGGGCCTTTGTCGGCGGCGATGTCGATGGCGGTGGCCTTCCAGAGATTGAGCTCGGCCGAGTGCGTGCCGGACTTGTCGCCGCGCGAAATGAACGGCACCGCTTTCGCCTTGATCGCCTTCAATGCGGCGACGATGTCCTTCGTTCCCTTGACGCCGGCCGGGTCGCTCTTCGGGCCGATCAGCACGAAATCGTTGTACATGACCGGATAGCGCTTCACGCCGAAGCCTTCGGCCACGAACTTCTCTTCTTGCGAGCGTGCGTGGACGAACACCACGTCGGAATCGCCGCGGCGGCCGGTATCGAGCGCCTGGCCGGTGCCCTGGGAAACGACCTTCACTTCGATGCCGGTCTTGGCCTTGAACAGCGGCAGAATGTGATTGAACAGGCCGGAATCGGTGGTCGAGGTTGTCGACGACACGATGATCGATTTTTCCTGTGCAATGGCAGTGCTGCCGAATCCGGTCGACAGGACCAAGGCGGCGGCGAGAACAAAGCGTCGGTTCAACACGGTCTCTCTCCTTGTTCTATATATTTCAGATCACGAGGTCGCCGCGCACGAACGTAGCGGCTTCGGGCGTTGCGGGAGATGTGAAGAAGCGTTCGGCCAACGCATGCTCGGCGACGCGACCGCGAACCAGAAAGACGATGTTGCCGGCGAGTCGGCGGGCCTGGCCGATGTCGTGCGTTGCCATCACGATCTTCACGCCGGATGCGGCGATGGAACGGACGATATCCTCGACCGCCTTGGTCGAGGCCGGATCGAGGCTCGCCGTAGGCTCGTCGAGGAACAGGATTTCGGGATTGCGAGCCAATGCCCGGGCGAGCGCGAGGCGCTGCTGCTCGCCGCCAGAGAGGCGCCGCGCCGGCCGCTCTGCGCGCCCTTCGAGCCCCACCCTCTGCATCAGTTCATCGACGCGGGCTGTGCGCTCGGGCCGGGCCGCGCCCGCCGCTTCCAGGGCATAGGCGACATTGGCGCTCGCGGTTCGGCGCAGCATCACTGGCCGCTGGAACACCATGGCGCGCTGCTCGCCCGGCGCGCCGGAACGCCCGCCCCATGTGATCCGGCCCGAGCTCGGCGTAAGGATACCCATTCCGAGGCGTATCAAAGTGGTCTTGCCGCAGCCGTTTGGACCGATCAGCACGGTGGGCGCGCCGGGCGTCACGTCGAGCGAGATGCGATCGAGGATCGTCACGGCTCCGGCGTGGACGCTCACGTCCTCGAACCGGATCGGCAGATCGCTGATAGCGGCGCGCATCACCTCATCCCGCATGAAGTTCGCCGACGCGCCGTACGCCCCACGCCAGCGCGTTGATCACGATGATGATCGTGATCAGCACGAGCCCAAGGCCCATGGCGAGCGGCAGATCGCCCTTCGAGGTCTCGAGCGCGATGGCGGTGGTCATGGTGCGCGTGAAACCGTCGATATTGCCGCCGACGATCATGACGGTGCCGACCTCGGCCGCCGCTCGACCGAAGCCTGCGAGCAGCGTGGTGACTAGACTGAAACGCGCGTCCCACAGAAGGGTCGTCACGCGCGCAAAGGGACCGACGCGCATCGCTGTCAACTCGTCGCGGTATTCGACCCACAGATCCTCGATGGTCTGACGCGTCAGCGCCGCGATGATCGGTATCACCAGCAAAGCCTGCGCGATGATCATGGCCTTCGGCGTGAACAGGATGCCGAGAAAGCCGAGGGGGCCGGAGCGGGAGAGCAACAGATAAACCGCGAGCCCCACCACGACCGGCGGCAGGCCCATGAAGGCATTGACGACGACGACGAGAAACGTCCGGCCGGGAAACTGGACGAGGGCGAGAAAAGCGCCGAGCGGCAGTCCGACGAGGGCGGCGAGGGCAACCGCGGACACGCTCACCTGCAGCGACAGGCGCACGATCGCATAGAGCGTCGGATCGCCGCCGAGCACGAGACCCAATGCAGAGACACCCTCGGGCATGGATTGATCGCCTCCCAGGTATTTTCTTGCATCATTCCTGAATTTGTTCAATTATGTAACTTATGCATGTTTATGCATATCTACTTCCATGCAACTTCTGACCACGTCCGAAGCGGCCGACTATCTCCGCCTCAAGGAGCGCAAGCTCTACGAGCTGGTTTCCGAAGGTGCGATCCCGTGCACCAAGGTCACGGGCAAATGGCTGTTTCCGAAAATCGAGCTCGATCACTGGCTGGCGGCGAGTCTTGTTCGTCCCGACGGCATGGCTCCGGCCCAACCGATGCCGATCGTCGGCGGCAGCCATGATCCCTTGCTCGAATGGGCGCTGCGCGAGAGCGGTTCGGGTCTCGCGACATTGCCGGAAGGCAGCGAGTCGGGTCTTCAGCGCTTCATCGACCGTGAGATCGTCGCCGCCGCCATTCATCTCCACTCCGTCCATGACATGGACAACGATGCCAATGTCGCGGCCATGCGCGACCGGAAAAATCTCCATGATGCGGTGTTGATCGCTTTCGCGCGCCGCGAACAAGGACTGGTGGTCGCTCACGGCAATCCGCTGAAGCTCAAGTCGATCGAAGATGTCACCGCGCGCCGCGCCCGCATGGCGCTTCGTCCCAAAGGAGCAGGC
>JAHFPO010000158.1 GCA_023266695.1 Hyphomicrobiales bacterium
CGCGCGCGGCGCAAGGAAGGCTTCATCTCGGTGATCGCCGGCTTCTCCTTCCTCGGCATCATGCTGGGGGTGGCGACGCTCATCATCGTGATGGCGGTGATGAACGGCTTCCGCAAGGAATTGCTCTCCAAGATTCTCGGCCTCAACGGCCATCTCTTGATCCAGCCGATCGAGTCGCCGCTCACCGATTTCGCCGCGGTGGCCGAGCGCATGTCCGGCGTGAAGGGCGTGAAGCTGGCGGTGCCGCTGGTGGAAGGCCAGGCGCTCGCCTCCTCGCCGTTCCACGCCGGCGGCGTGCTGGTGCGCGGCCTGCGCGAGGCGGATCTGAAGCGCCTGCCCGCGATCGCGCCGAACCTGCGCGCCGGAACGCTCGACGGCTTCGACGGCGGACAGGGCCTCGTCATCGGCAAACGGCTCTCCGACCAGCTCTCGGTGCGCGCCGGCGATCAGCTCACCCTGGTCGCCCCGCGCGGCGCGGTCACGCCCATGGGCACGACGCCGCGGATCAAGACCTACAAGGTCGCGGCCATCTTCGAGATCGGCATGTCGGAATACGATTCCGTGTTCGTGTTCATGCCGCTCGCCGAGGCCCAGGCCTATTTCAACCGCGCCAACGACGTCAGCGCGATCGAGGTTTATACCGACAATCCGGACGACATCGACCGCTATCGCCGTCTCGTCAACGAAGCCGCCGGCCGGCCGGTCTTCCAGGTCGACTGGCGCCAGCGCAACGCCACCTTCTTCAACGCGCTGCAGGTCGAGCGCAACGTCATGTTCCTGATCCTCACCCTCATCGTGCTGGTGGCCGCGCTCAACATCGTGTCGGGCCTGATCATGCTGGTGAAGGACAAGGGCCACGACATCGCCATCCTGCGCACCATGGGCGCGACTCGGGGAGCGGTGCTGCGCATCTTCCTCATCACCGGATCGAGCATCGGCGTCGTCGGCACGCTCGTCGGCTTCGGGCTCGGCCTCGCCGTCTGCGTCAATGTCGAGGAGATCCGCCGTTTCATCTCCTGGCTGACGGCGACCGAGCTGTTCTCGCCCGAGCTCTATTATCTCAGCCGGCTTCCGGCCGACATCGACTCGAAGGAAACCGCCATGGTGGTGGCGATGGCGCTCGTGCTCTCTTTCCTCGCGACGGTCTATCCGGCCTGGCGGGCGGCGCGGCTCGATCCGGTCGAGGCGCTTCGCTACGAGTGAGCGCATGAACCCTCCGCCCGTCTTGTATCTCGAGGCCGTCGAACGGCGCTACATCCAGGGCGAGGCGACGCTGGTGATCCTTCATGGAGCGACGCTGGCGGTGTGGCCGGGCGAGTCGGTGGCGCTGATCGCGCCGTCGGGCGCGGGCAAATCGACGCTCCTCCATATCGCCGGTCTCCTCGAGCAGCCGGACGGCGGCGAGGTCTATATCGGCGAACGCGCGACCACCAAGCTCGCCGATTCCGAGCGCACCGGCATCCGCCGCACCGAAATCGGCTTCGTCTATCAGTTCCATCATCTGTTGCCCGAATTCTCGGCGCTCGAGAACGTGATGCTGCCGCAGATGATCCGCGGGCTCGGCAAAAGCGAGGCGCGCACGCGCGCGCGCGAGCTTCTGGGCTTTCTCGGCCTCGGCGAACGGCTGCAACATCGCCCGGCCGAGCTTTCGGGCGGCGAGCAGCAGCGCGTCGCGATCGCGCGCGCAGTCGCCAACGCGCCGCGAATTTTGTTCGCCGACGAGCCGACCGGAAACCTCGACCCCCATACGGCCAATCACGTGTTCGACACGCTGGCGCGGCTGGTGCAGGCGACCGAGCTCGCCGCCGTCGTCGCCACCCACAATCTCGATCTCGCCGCGCGCATGAGCCGGCGGGTGACCTTGCGCGACGGCCAGGTGGTCGAGCTCGGCTGAATCGCCGCCATCCACAGCCGGACGATTTGACCCGTCACGCTGTAGACGTGATCCCGTGGTGGTCTCACGATAGCTCTTCAAGAATCGGGAGAGTCGCCCGTGGCGGACGCAGGTTTCGTCCATACCCATGTCCATTCCTCGTTCTCGCTCCTGGAAGGAGCGCTTCCGATCGCGCGCCTCGCGGCGCTTGCGGCCGCCGACCGGCAGCCGGCCTTGGCCTTGACCGACAGCGGTAACCTCTTCGGAGCGTTGGAGTTTTCCGAAAAGATGGCGGCCGCCGGCATTCAGCCTCTGATCGGCTGCGCGCTCGCCGTCGCCTTCGACGACGAGCCCCAGGGCCGCAACGGCGCGGGCCCGGCGCGCCTTCCGCGCCTCGTGCTCATCGCCGCGAGCGAGGCGGGCTATCGCAATCTGATGGCGCTGGTCTCCCGGAGCTTCCTCTCCGTCGCCGCGACCGAGGCGCCCCATGTCACCCTCGCTTGGCTCGCCGAGAGTAGCGAAGGTCTCCTTGCCCTCACCGGCGGCCCCGACGGGCCGATCGACGGCGTGATCGCCGCAGGCCGGCCGGAGCTTGGCAAGGCCCGGCTCGATCGCCTGGCTTCGATCTATGCCAACCGCCTCTATGTGGAATTGCAGCGGCACGGCCTCGAGAGCGAACGCCTCGCCGAGCCGGTGCTCATCGATCTCGCCTTCGCCAAGGGCCTGCCGCTGGTGGCGGCGAACGAACCGTTCTTCGCCGCGCGCGACGACTACGAGGCCCATGACGCGTTGCTCGCGATCGCCGAGGGCCGGATCGTCGCGGAAAGCGGGCGCCGCCAGCTCACCCCCGAGCACCGCTTCAAGACCCGCGCCGAGATGATGGAACTCTTCGCCGATCTGCCAGAGGCGCTCGCCTCCACCGTCGAGATCGCGCGCCGCACGGCCTTCCGCCCGCTGACGCGCAACCCGATCCTGCCGCGCTTCACCATCGGCGACCGCGCCGCCGACGAGGTCGCCGAATTGAAGAAGCGTGCGCTGGAAGGCTTGAACGCGCGGATCGCGAGCCACGGCATCGCCGCCGGCCACGGCGAGGAGGAATACCGCCAGCGCCTCGCCTTCGAGCTCGAAGTCATCGGCGGCATGAACTACGCCGGCTATTTCCTGATCGTCGCCGATTTCATCCAGTGGGCGAAGGCCAAGGGCATTCCGGTCGGGCCGGGGCGCGGCTCGGGCGCGGGCTCGCTCGTCTCCTACGCGCTCACCATCACCGACCTCGATCCGATCCGCTTCGGGCTCCTGTTCGAGCGCTTCCTCAATCCGGAACGCGTGTCGATGCCCGATTTCGACATCGATTTCTGCCAGGAGCGGCGCGACGAGGTGATCCGCTACGTGCAGGAGCGCTACGGGCGCGATCAGGTGGCGCAGATCATCACCTTCGGCACCTTGCAGGCGAGGGGCGTATTGCGCGACGTCGGCCGCGTGCTGGAAATGCCCTATGGACAGGTCGACAAGATCTGCAAGCTGGTGCCGTTCAATCCGGCCGCCCCGGTGACGCTCGAGAAGGCGATCGAGGGCGAGCCGCGCTTGCAGCAGGCGCGCGACAGCGAGCCGATCGTCAAGCGCGCCTTCGACATCGCGCTGAAACTCGAAGGCCTCTATCGCCACGCCTCCACCCACGCCGCCGGCATCGTCATCGGCGATCGGCCGCTCGCGGAATTGATCCCGCTCTATCGCGATCCCAAGTCCGACATGCCGGTGACCCAGTTCAACATGAAATGGGTGGAGGCGGCGGGGCTGGTGAAGTTCGATTTCCTCGGCTTGACCACGTTGACCGTGCTCAAGACCGCGGCGGAGCTCCTGGCGCGGCGGGGGATCGCGATCGACATCGGCGCGATCCCGCTCGACGACGCCAAGAGCTACGAGATGTTGTCGCGCGGCGAGACCGTCGGCGTGTTCCAACTGGAAAGCGCGGGCATGCGCAAGGCGCTCGCCGACATGCGGCCCGACCGCTTCGAGGACATCGTCGCGCTGGTGGCGCTCTACCGGCCGGGGCCGATGGCGAACATCCCGACCTATTGCGTGCGCAAGCACGGGGCGGAGCCCGCCGACTACATCCACGCCAAGCTCGAGCCGATCCTGAAGGAGACTTTCGGCGTCGTCATCTATCAGGAACAGGTGATGCAGATCGCCCAGGTGCTCGCGGGCTTCACGCTCGGCGAGGCCGATCTCCTGCGCCGCGCCATGGGCAAGAAGATCAAGAAGGAGATGGCGGCGCGGCGCCAGCGCTTCGTCTCCGGCGCGGTCGAGCGCGGGGTCGGGCGCGAGCAGGCGGAGACGATCTTCGAACTGCTCGCCAAGTTCGCCGATTACGGCTTCAACAAGAGCCACGCCGCCGCCTATGCGCTGGTCGCCTATCAGACCGGCTATCTCAAGGCGAATTATCCGGTCGAGTTCCTCGCCGCCACCATGACCCTCTCGCTCAGCAACACCGACAAGCTCGCCGAATACCGCCGCGAGGCCGAGCGGCTCGGGATCAAGGTGGAGCCGCCCTCGGTCAATCGCTCCGGACGCGATTTCGAAGTGGCCGACGGCCGCATCGTCTATGCGCTCGCGGCGCTGCGCGGCGTCGGCGCGCACACGGTCGAGGCGATCGTCAAGGCGCGCGGCGAAAAGCCGTTCGCCGATCTCGCCAATTTCGCGGCGCGCGTCGACGCCCGCACCGTCAACAAGCGCACCTTCGAAAGCCTGGTCGCCGCAGGCGCGCTCGATTGCCT
>JAHFPO010000057.1 GCA_023266695.1 Hyphomicrobiales bacterium
TCCTACTCATCGTCGGCGCCGTCGCCGGCTGGCTCGCCGGCGTCATCATGAAAGGCTACGGCTTCGGCCTCATCGGCAATATCATCGTCGGTATCATCGGCGCCGTCATCGGCGGCTTCTTGCTGCCGAAAGTCGGCATCTATATCGGCGGCGGCATCATCGGCGCCATCATCAATGCCACCATCGGCGCTGTGATCCTGCTGTTCGTCATCGGACTGGTGAAACGCTGAGCGGGCAAGCGTGACGGAGGCGGCCGGAGGCGGAAGAACGCATCCGGTCGCTCCGCTTTCTCCGCCCGAGCGTTTCCTATCGGATCAGATCGTTCTATCGCTGCAATCTTATTGCCTGCTTTGGCGCCGTCGTGCTCGGCGCCAACTAAATCAGGCCGACCAGGCGGCGGATATCGGCGGGCATGGCGCCGCTCTCGCGCAGCGCGCGGAGCGCGGTCGATTCGGAACTCTTCGCCAGCTTTCGGCCTGCCTCGTCGAGGACGAGACGATGGTGGTGATAAACCGGTGCGGGCAAAGCGAGAAGCTCCTGCAGCAAGCGGTGCACCGCCGTCGCCTCGTAAAGATCGCGCCCGCGCACCACGTGGGTCACGCCCTGTAGCGCGTCGTCGATGACGACCGCGAGGTGATAACTCGTCGGCGTCTCCTTGCGACCGAGGATGACGTCGCCCCACCGCCCGGGCATCGCTTCGATCGCGCGTGGTTCAGCTTCCCCGCTCTCGTTCCAGGAGAGCGGACGCCCGATGCGCGCGAGCACTTTCTGGAGATCGAGACGCAGTGCATAGGGCTCGCTCGCGCACCGGCGCGCGCGCTCGTCGGGCGCAAGCTCGCGCGCGGTGCCGGGATAGAGCGGCGCGCCGTCGGGATCGGTCGGCCACGGTTTTCTTCCTGGACCCTCGCGCGCGGCGACGAGACGGACGATCTCGCCCCGGCTCTCGAAGGCGGGATAGACCAGGCCCTCGCGCTCGAGACCCTCGAGCGCCGCCCGGTAGTCGTCGAAATGCTCCGATTGCCGGCGCGCCGGCTCCTCCCATTCGATCCCGAGCCAGGCGAGGTCCTGATAGATCGCCGCCTCGTATTCGGGCAGACAGCGAGTCCGGTCGATGTCCTCGATGCGCAAGAGCAACCGCCCGCCGGCTTTGCGCGCCAGCTCGAAATTCATGAGCGCGGAGAGCGCATGGCCGAGATGCAGAAGGCCGTTCGGGCTCGGAGCGAAGCGGAAGACGGGGCGGATCATGGGCTTTCGCGGACAGTGGTGATGTGCGACAGGGGATGTCCAATCTAGTCGAGTCCCGAATATCCTAGATGTCCTCCCCTCTCGACGGTCCGCGCATCGAGCCGCCCTCGGGTAAGGCGCGCCGGCTCGTCGTCTTCCTGCACGGCTATGGCGCCGACGGCAACGACCTGATCGCGCTCGGCCGCGAATGGCAGGCGCTTTTGCCCGATACCGCCTTCGTATCGCCGCATGCGCCCGAGCCTTGCGCCGGCGCGTCGATGGGGCGGCAATGGTTCGAACTCACCTTCCGCAGTCCGGACGAGCGCTGGCGCGGCGTCACCAAGGCCGCGCCCGTGCTGGAGGCCTTCCTGGAGGCCGAACTCGGCCGGCGGAGGCTCGCGCCCGAATCGCTCGCCCTCGTCGGCTTCAGCCAGGGCACCATGATGGCGCTGCACGTGGGGTTGAGAAGGGCGAAAGCCCCCGCCGCCATCGTCGGTTATTCCGGCCTCTACGTGGTGCCGGAAGAGCCCGACGGCGAGGCGCGGGCGCGGTCCGACATCCGCAGCCGCCCGCCCGTCCTCCTCATCCATGGCGACCGCGACGATCTCATTCCGGTGCAATCCTTGTTCTTTTCGGCGCAGGCGCTCGCCGCCGCCGAGGTGCCGGTGGAATGGCATCTCTCTCCGGGCATCGGCCACGGCATCGACGGCGAGGGGTTGCGGCACGGGGGCATGTTCCTCGCCCGGGTCTTTTCAGACCATCGGTGAGGCCATCGGCACGCTTCACAAGACCGCTATCGACACGATATATTCGCCCCCAACGAAAAAGCCTCCGGTAGCGCGGGCAGATTTGCTCATGCTCGGCCGTCCGGAGACAGGGAGTCGTTCGTGACCGTAGCTGTGTCCCCCGGAGGCTGGCCCGCGCTCGTGCTCAACGCGGACTATCGTCCGCTGAGCTATTATCCGCTCTCGGTATGGGCGTGGCAGGACGCGATCAAGGCGGTATTCCTCGAGCGCGTGAACATCGTCGAGCTTTACGACAAGGCGGTGCACAGCCCGTCGATCGAGATGAAGCTGCCGAGCGTGGTCTCGCTTAAGACCTTCGTGCGTCCGGCGCGGCACCCGGCCTTCACGCGCTTCAACGTCTTCCTGCGCGACCGCTTTTCCTGTCAGTATTGCGGCTCGCGCGAGGACTTGACCTTCGACCATCTCACCCCACGCTCGCGCGGCGGTCACACCACCTGGGAAAACGTGGTCACCGCCTGCTCGGTCTGCAATTTACGCAAGGGCGGACTGTCGGCGGCGGACTCCGGCATGCGGCCGGGGCAGAGGCCGTTCCAGCCGACGGTGGGGGATCTGCATCGCAACGGCCGATTGTTCCCGCCGAACTATCTGCACCAGTCCTGGCTCGACTATCTCTATTGGGACACCGAGCTCGAGCCGTAGGCGGGGAGCCGCGCGGCGGCGATCGCGACAAGGGCAAGCCCGCCCGCGATCAGCGCGTTATATCCCGCAAGCGACAGTCCGAGAAAACGCCAGGGCGCCTCGTCGCAGCGCACCACGCGGCCGTGCTTGAGCGCGGTGAGAATGTCGCTGACGGGCGCCGATGGTCCACTCCCGGCGCAACTCGCTGGCCCTGGCCACCATCCCCATTCGATGCCGGCATGATAAGCGCCGAGCCCGGCGCCCACGGCCAGCACCAGAGCGATGAGCCCCAGTCCGCCGCGCGCGAGGCGCAAGCGGCTTGCCTTCAGCGCAAGGACGCCGACGGCGAGCCCGAGCGGCAGTGCGATGTAATAGGGTATGCGCTGATCGAGGCAGAGCGGGCAGGGCGCAAGTCCGATCACCAGCTCGAAGAACCAGGCGCCGGCGAGCATCGCCGCCGCGGCGGCGGCGAGCGCGAAACCGGCGGCTGCCTGCGGCGCCGCGCGGGCGCCCTCGAGCGCAATCCTGGCCAAGGCGGACATCAGTTGCCGCATAACGCGATGCGCGGGTCTTGTCCACGCCGCATCGAGCCATGCCTTGCCGATGGGCGCATCGAAGCTATGATCCTGATCGGCGCCCCCGTGGCGGAACTGGTAGACGCGCCTGACTCAAAATCAGGTTGTCGCAAGGCAGTGCCCGTTCGACTCGGGCCGGGGGCACCAACTTGATTGCGCGAAATCCGCCACCGAGCCGCAGCTGGGCGCTGCCGCGAATTGACTTGATGTGCGAAACCGGCTTGATCGCGGCCTGCTCGCGAAAGCGGAAGGCTCCGCCTTGCCGCGGCATCGTCGATGGCATTTGGCATGAGGATCAGTAGGTTCAGACAGCGTGCGTTCCTGCTGTTCGGCGAGGATGCCCGCGCGATCATCCCCCGGCTCGTGGCGACCGACGGGCGGCGGCATGCCAAGCGCTATGCGCTCGCCTTCGTGTTCATGTTTATCGTCGCGGCATCGACGGCGCTGGCCGCCTATTTGATGAAGGACGTGATCAACCGCATCTTCGTCGAGCAGAAATACTGGGCGATCTGGGTGCTCGCCGGGGCCATCATCGTGCTCTACACGGTCAAGGGATTTTCCGCCTATGGCCAGGCGGTGACAATGGCGCGGATCGGCAATCGGATCGTCGCCGACTATCAGAAACGGATGTACGACCACCTGCTCGCGCAAGGGGTCTCGTTCTACGCCGACCGGCATTCCACCGATCTCATCAACCGGATGAATTCCGGCGCCAACGGGGCGCGGCAGGTTCTCGACCTCGTTGTGACCAGCCTCGGACGCGATCTGTTGACGCTGATCGGGCTCATCATCGTGATGGTGGTGCAGGACCCGTATTTGGCGGTCATCGGTCTGGTGGGGATGCCGATCGCGGTCCTGGTGGTGCGCCGACTGATCCGCAGCGCGCGCAAGATCGTGCAGCGGGAATTCACCGGCGTCGGCATCATCCTGCAGACCATTCAGGAAACGGCCCAGGGCATACGCATCGTGAAGTCGTTCAATCTGGAAGATCAGCTGCGCGCGCGTATGGTCGACAGCGTCAATGGTTTGGAGCGCGCATCCAATCGCATGACCGTGGTGACTTCAGGCGCGGGCCCGTTGATGGAGACGCTCGGCGGCTTCGCGATTGCGGGCGTGATCATGTATGCCGGCGACAGCGTGTTGCGCGGGGGCCAGACACCGGGCGAGTTCTTCTCGGTGATCACCGCCTTGCTGCTGTCCTACGAGCCGGCCAAACGACTCGCCCGGCTCAACATCGACATCGCCGCCGGTCTCAAGTTCACGCGCTTCATGTTCGATCTGCTCGACAGCCCGGCCTCCGAGCGCGAGGAGGCGGATCTCCCGAAGCTTGCGGTCGCGCGCGGGCGAATCGAATTCCGCAAGGTCGCGTTCGGTTATCGGTCGAGCGAACCCATTTTGCGCGATATCTCTTTCGTGGCGGAGCCTGGACAGACGACCGCGCTGGTCGGTCCTTCGGGCGGCGGCAAGTCGACGATCATGAATCTGATCGAACGATTCTATGATCCCCAGGGAGGCATCATCCTGATCGACGACCAGGACATCACCCGCTTCTCACGCCGTTCATTGCGCGACGCCATCGCCTACGTGAGCCAGGACGTGTTCCTGTTCTCGGGGACCGTGCGCGACAACATCGCCATGGGACGTCCCGGCGCCGGCGAGGCGGAGATCATCGCCGCAGCGAAGGCCGCCCACGCTCACGACTTCATCGAGGATTTCGCGCAAGGCTACGATACGCCCGTCGGCGAGCACGGGTTGCAGGTTTCAGGCGGACAGCGGGCGCGCATCACGATCGCCCGCGCTTTCCTGAAGAACGCCCCGATCCTCCTGCTCGACGAGCCGACGTCGGCGCTCGATAGCGAGTCGGAGCACGAGGTGCAGCGAGCGCTCGACGACTTGCGCGCCTCGCGCACGACGCTCGTGATCGCCCACCGTCTACAGACGGTCATCGCGGCCGAGAAGATATGCGTCGTGGACAGCGGACAGATCGTCGAGACCGGCCGCCATGACGAGCTGGTCGCCCACCGCGGCCGCTATTACAGCTTCTACCAGAAGCAATTCAGCGAACGTCAGGTCGCCGTCTCCTGAGACAAAAAAGTTCACAGCCGGTCAGAACAGCCTGACGGCGGCGTAAAATCCGACCACGATGATCACCAGCGAGACGAACGCCACGAGCTCGAGCCGGCGCTCGATGAATTCGCGCGCCGGCGGCCCCCAGAAATACAAGAGCGTGGCGAGGAGATAGAAACGCGCGCCGCGCGTGACGATCGAAAGCACCGTGAACCAGAACAAATCGTAGCGCGCGAAGCCGGCGGTGATGGTCACGAGCTTATAGGGGATCGGCGTCGCGCCTTTGATCAGGATGACCCAGTGTCCCCATTCGGCATAGGCGGCGCGGAAGGTTTCCGCCTTGTCGCCATAGCCATAGAGATCGATGAGGAATTTGCCGACCGTATCGTAGAGCAGCGCGCCGATGGCGTAACCGGCGAGCCCGCCCACGACCGAAGCGAGGGTGCAGAGCCCGGCATAGTAAAAAGCCCGCTCCGGCCGTGCCAGGCACATGGGCACGAGCATGATGTCGGGCGGGATCGGGAAGAAGGAGCTCTCGGTAAAGGAGACGCCGGCCATCGCCCAGGGCGCCGAAGGCTTTTCCGAGAGCGCCAGCACCCAGGCATAGAGACGGCGCAGCATCGCGTTTGTCTATCGGCGGTGTGTGGGCAAGTCAAAAACGAAGCGTCAAGCTGCGGTATCTCAGCGGGCATGCCGACGCCGCGACCGATCCAGACGGACCGGCGTCGTGTCGCGTTTCGGCTCGTTCAACGGAGTCTTGCGCAGCTTCTCGGCAATGCCGAAAAGCTTCTCGCGGCGATCCATCTCCACCCAGATGTCCTTGGGCTGCACCCCCGCTTCGACCCATAGCACGACCAGGCGATAGATGAGGTCGGCGCTCTCCCGGATCACTTCGTCCCGGTTGCCGGTCGCGGCCTCGAGCGCAACCTCGGTCGCCTCCTCGGCGACCTTATTGGCGATCTTGCGCGGTCCGGCGCGCGACAGCCGGGCGGTACGCGAAACACTCGGGTCTTGATTGCGGGCGGCGCGCACGCCGTCGTAGAGCAGGCTGATCGAATCACCCATGAGGGCAACATATCCCCCTTTGGGGACGCTGCGAATCCATTGCAAATGTTGCCTCGGGAAGCCGTCGCCCGCGGATCGCCGCTCCAGAGTCATCGAAATGACCGGGATGGCGGTTCGGACAACGGACCGAGGCCCGTAAGTCGCGACCCGCTTGCTCTCCAAGACGGCATGGTCTTTGCTGCGCAGTTGGAGGTCACCAATGGGGGCGGCGCTGGCCGGTGTCCATTGCGCCGGGGGAGAGGAGGGGAGAGTCGACATGGGAGTTGGGGCGAGTTTCGCCGACGCGGTTCTTCGTGTCGCCGCCGGCATGTCGGCGGGCTTGCTCGTGGTCTTCTCCGTCACCGCCGCCACTGCCCAGACGCCGGTGAAATTCACGCTCGACGGAAAGTTTGAGGGACCGGCCGCTCCCTTCGTGGTCGCGATCGACAAGGGGTACTACAGAGCCGAAGGTCTCGATGTGACCATCGATATCTCCGGGGGGTTGCTCGAGCCGATCAACCGCATCGCATCCGGCGCCTATGACATCGGCTTCGGCGACATCAATGCGCTCATCAAGTTCCGCGACCAGAATCCAAGCGTGCCGATCAAGGCGATCTTCATGGTCTACAACAAGCCGGCGTTCTCGATCGTCGGGCGCAAGAGCCGCGGCGTGACGAAGCCAAAGGACCTCGAAGGCAAAAAGCTCGGCGCTCCCGCTCCCGACGGCTCCTATGCGCAATGGCCGATCTTCGTGCAGGCAAACGGGATCGACGTCTCCAAGGTGACGATCGAGAACGTCGGCTTCCCGGTGCGCGAGCCGATGCTCGCCGCGGGTCAGGTCGACGCCATCACCGGTTTGTCGTTCTCGTCCTTCATCAATCTCAAGGACCGCGGGGTACCGGTGGACGATATCGTCGTCATGCTGATGTCCAACTACGGCGTCGATCTCTATGGCAACGCCATCATGGTGAATCCGAAATTCGCCGCCGAGAAGCCCGAGGCCGTGAAGGCATTCCTGCGCGCCTTCCTCAGGGGCCTCAAGGAGACGATCAAGAATCCCGCCGGCGCGGTCAACTCGGTGGTCAAGCGCAACGACGCCGCCAAGAAGGAAGTCGAGCTCGAGCGCCTGAATATGGCAATCAGGGACAATATCCTCACCCCGGAGGTGAGGGAGAACGGCTTCGGCGGGGTCGTGCTCTCGCGCCTTGATGCGGCGATCGACCAGATCGCCCTCACCCATCAGTTCAAGTCGAAACCCAAGGCCGCGGACATCTTCGACGCCTCGTTCCTGCCGACCGTGGCCGCGAGCCGGGTGAATTGAGCCGTTTCATACCGGCTGGACCCGCTGCTCCGGCTTGGTGCCGGGCTGAACCCTAGGCGATTGCCGCCGCCCGCGATAACGCTAGAGTGCACGCCCGAAACGCCCGGCCGGACCCCCATGTCGTTCATTCGCCTCTATGCCCGTGTATTCGCGACGCTTGGCCCTGAGACGCGGCTCGGGACTTTTCTCGCCTGCGCCAATATCGCGCTCGCGGTCGCCCAGTTCGCCGAGCCGGTGCTGTTCGGCCGCATCGTCGACGCGCTGGTCAGTGCGCAGATGAAAGGGGCCCCCCCTGCGATTGGCGATCTCGTTCCCTTGCTGGCGGTCTGGGCCGCCTTTGGCCTGTTCACCATTGCGGCCGGGGTAACGCTCGCGCTCCACGCCGATCGCCTCGCTCATCGCCGCCGCCTGGGCATCATCACCGGTTATTTCGAGCATGTCCTGCAATTGCCGCTCGCCTATCACGGCGGCACCCATTCCGGCCGGCTGATGAAGGTGATGCTGCAGGGCGCCGACGCGCTGTGGGGACTTTGGCTCTCCTTCTTTCGCGACCATTTTGCCTCTTTTATCGCGCTCTTGGTGCTCTTGCCGATCGCGGTCATGCTCAATTGGCGGCTCGGCCTCCTGCTCGTCGGGCTCTTGCTCGTGTTTGCGGTGCTCACATCCTATGTGCTTCGCCAGACGGAATCCTTGCAGCAAGGGGTGGAAGGCTATCACTCCGATCTCGCCGAACGCGCTTCCGACGCGCTCGGCAATATCGCGCTGATCCAGAGCTTCACACGCGTCGATGCGGAGGTGCACGGGATCAAGGACGTGGCGAACCGGGTGCTTGCCGCGCAGATCCCGGTCTTGTCCTGGTGGGCGATCGTGTCGGTGGCGACGCGGGCGGCAACCACCATCACCATCCTGGCGATCTTCCTGGTCGGCACCTGGCTGCACATCCAGGGACTGGTCACCATCGGAGAGATCGTGACTTTCGTAAATATCGCCGGCATGTTCGTCGGCAAGCTCGAACAAGCAGTCGGCTTCGCCAACCGCTTGGTGCTCGACGCGCCGCGGCTGGTGGAGTTCTTCGATGTGCTCGACGCCGCACCGACGGTGCGCGACCGGCCGGGTGCGATCGACCTCGGCCGCTCGCGCGGTCTGGTCGAGTTCGAGAATGTTTCGCTGTCCTATGACGGCAAGCGCGCCGCCGTTTCCGGTCTCACCTTCAAGGTCGAGCCGGGAGAAACCATCGCGATCGTGGGCGAGACCGGCGCCGGAAAATCCACCGCGCTCTCGCTCCTGCACCGCGCCTTCGATCCGCAGACGGGGACGATCAGGGTCGACGGCCACGACATCCGCGACCTCACCCTGGTGTCGCTCCGGCGCAATATCGGCGTAGTGTTCCAGGAGGCGCTCCTGTTCAATCGTTCGATCGAGGAGAACTTGCGCATCGGCAAATCGGATGCGACTCCGGAGGAGATCGCGAATGCTTGCGCGCGCGCGCAGGCCGCCGATTTCATCGCGCGGGCGCCGGAGGGGATCGGCGCCAATGTGGGCGAGCGCGGCCGCGCGCTCTCCGGCGGCGAGCGTCAGCGCGTAGCGATCGCGCGCGCGTTCCTGAAGGATCCGCCGATTCTGATCCTCGACGAGGCGACGAGCGCGCTCGATGCCACCACCGAGGCGAAAGTGAAGACCGCCCTCGACGAGGTGATGAAGGGGCGCACCACCTTCGTCATCGCCCACCGGCTCGCCACCGTGCGCAATGCCGACCGCATCTTCGTCTTTCACGAAGGCCGGATCGTGGAGCGCGGCACCTTCGACGAACTGGTGAAGCAGAATGGCCGCTTTGCCACGCTCGCGCGCGCCCAGTTCATGGTGACGGATGCGAAGAACCCGGCACCGCTCGTGGCCCAATCAGGCGAAAGCTGATGGGTTGCTAGAGTCTGATCAGTTCGAATTGAATCGGCCTGCCCCGCTAATATTATGATTTTGGGCGTGATCTTATCCGAAAACCGGTTCCCACCCCGGATCAAGTCCGGGGCAGGCTTTTTCGGGATCACGCCCTAGCGCAGCCGTTCGAGAATGCTGACGTAATTTGCGACCGCGGCACCGCCCATGTTGTAGAGGCCGCAGAGCGAGGCGTCCTTCACCTGCATGGCGCCCGCCTCGCCCCGCAATTGCTGCGCGGCGAGTACATGCATGGAGACGCCGGTGGCGCCGATCGGGTGGCCCTTGGCCTTGAGCCCGCCCGAGGGATTGACCGGCAACTTGCCGTCCTTTGCGACGATGCCTTCATCGAGCAGTCGGGCGCCCTCGCCAGGCTTGGCGAGACCCATCGCCTCGTATTCGATCAATTCCGCGATGGTGAAACAGTCGTGGGTCTCCACCAGCGATAGATCGCCCAGCTCGACGCCCGAGCGAGCGCGCGCGCGCCGCCAGGCTTCCGCGCAGCCTTCGAACTTCAAAACGTCGCGCTTCGACAGCGGCAGGAAATCCTGCGCATGCTCGGCGGCGCGGAAGGCGACCGCCGGTTTTCCAAGGCGAAGCGTGGTCGCTACGTCGGCGAGCACGATGGCGGCGGCGCCGTCGGAGACGAGCGAGCAGTCGGTGCGTTTCAGGGGGCCGGCGACGCGCGGGTTCTTTTCGCTCTCGGTGCGGCAGAATTCGTAGCCCAAGTCCTTGCGAAGTTGGGCATAGGGATTGCCGACGCCGTTCTTGTGATTCTTGGCCGCGATCCGGGCGAGCGCGTCGGACTGGTCGCCGTGGCGTTGGAAATAGAGATCGGCGATCTTGCCGAAAATGCCGGCGAAGCCGCCTTCGGTCTTGCCGTCCTCCGGCAGATAGGAGGCTTTCAGCAAGATTCCGCCGACCTCGGTGGCGGGCGTTTTGGTCATCTGCTCGACGCCGACCACCAGCACGATGCGTGCGGAGCCGGCCGCGATCGCCTTCAGCCCCTGGTGGACGGCGGCGGAGCCGGTGGCGCACGCGTTCTCGACCCTGGTTGCGGGCTTGAAGCGGAAGGCGGGGGCGGCCTGCAGTACCAGCGCGGCGGTGAAATCCTGGGCGCTGAAGCCGCCGTTGAAATGGCCGAGCACGATTTCGTCGACGTCCTCGGCCTCGATCCCGGCGTCGGCGAGCGCCTCACGGGCGACGCGGACAACGAGGCTCTCGACGGTCTCGGCGTCGAGCTTGCCGAACGGGGTATGGGCGATCCCGACGATACAGGCGGTCATGGTTACTTCCGATGGGCCGAGTCGGCGCGGGACAATATAGGCTCTCGTGCCGGGGGCGGCGAGACTCTTTGCCTCTCGGGGTGAGACGGGTTAGGAATAGGCGCGCGGCGGCCTTCGGGCTTGTCGCATTTCCGCCATCGTCGACCCGCACGCCGAAACGAACGACAGAAGCCGCCGCTTGTTGAACAGTCACCATACTCGTTTGCCACGGCTCATCGGTCTCGCGCTCGCTGCAGCGGGGATCGCGATTTCGGCCGCGCCGGCCGCCGCCGGGCCCTATCTCCTGATCGAGGCCGACAGCGGCAAGGTCATCAGCCAGTCCAAAGCGGGCCAGCCCTGGTATCCGGCCTCGGTCACCAAGCTGATGACCACCTATCTCACCTTCCGCGCCATGCGCGAAGGCAAGCTTAAGCCCGATGCGCTCGTCACCTTCTCGGAGAATGCGCTGGCACAGGCGCCCTCCAAGATGGGCTTCCCCTTGGGCACCCAGATCACCGTCGACAATGCCATCAAGATGCTGATGGTGAAATCAGCGAACGATGTCGCCGTCGTGCTCGCCGAAGGCGTCAGCGGCAATCTTCCCGACTTCATCGAGGAGATGAATCGCACCGCAAGCCGGCTCGGCATGACCGGGACGCATTTCGCGAATCCGAACGGGTTGCCCGACGAGACCCAGTACACCACCGCCCGCGACATGGCGGTTCTCGCCCGCGCGATCATCCAGGAATTTTCCGAGTACGAATTGTACTTCCGCATTCCGGCGCTGCAGTTCGGCAAACGGCTTTTGCGCAACCACAACAAGCTGATCGACCATTATCCCGGCGCCGACGGCATGAAAACCGGGTTCATCTGCGCTTCTGGCTTCAACATGGTTGCGACCGCCAAGCGCGACGGCAAGCAGTTGATCGCGGTGGTGTTCGGCGCCTATTCGTCCAACCAGCGGAACCAGGATGCCGCGCGCTTGTTCGAGAAAGGGTTCGGCAACAAAATTACGATCGCCGCGATATTCGGCCGCGAACCGACGATGCTCGATTCGATCCAGAATATCGCCGGCACGCCGACCGATCTCCACGAGCAGATGTGCAATCGCAAACGCAAGCGGCCGGCCGCCGAATCGGATATCGACGAGGAAGAGCCGGAGGAAGCCGCCGCTCCCGGCGCGCTCGCCAAAGCCGCTGCGCTCGTAAAAAAGCCGCTGCTGGTCGATCTGCCGCCGTCGATGCCGCCGATCAAGGTGTTCATCGGCGCGCCGCCGCCGCCCGAGGGCAAGACGACGGCGGCGGCGAAATCGGCCAAGACCAAGACCAAGGCCAAAGCCAAGACAACGAAGACGACTTCGGTCGGTTCTTCCGCACCAACGCCGCCCGATGCGGAGAAGTCCGATTCCGCTTCCGCCGGTGCGGCCCCGCCCACGACGCAGGCGTTGGCGTTGGGGGGTCCTTACGTGACGCAGGCTTCCAGCGCATTCGATACCCCGGCTGCGGCCAAGAAGATGCCAGCCCATGTGCCGCTGCCGCCGCCTCGCCCGAAGATTTGAATGGCTCGGCTATTGCGGCGGCGTTCAGGTGATGCGTGAGTAAAACGAGTCGTCCGGATCATCAGGCAGGCCCGCCAGAGGCGATCGCTCTCACGGTGCTGACCGGATTCCTCGGGGCCGGCAAGACCACGCTCTTGAACCGGCTCTTGCGCGATCCGGAACTCTCCGACGCCGCCGTGCTCGTCAACGAGATCGGCGAGATCGGCATCGATCATCTTCTCTACCAGGTTCTCGACCAGGACGTGATGCTGCTCCCGAGCGGGTGCCTATGCTGCGCGGTGCGCGGCGATTTCGTCGATGCGCTCGAGAATTTATTGCGCGATCGCGACAACGGCCGCATCGCGCCCTTCCGCCGCGTGGTGATCGAGACCACGGGCCTTGCCGATCCCGCCACCGTGCTGCACGTGGTGATGACCCATCCCTATCTGATGTTGCGCTACCGGCTCGACGGCATCGTCACCCTCGTCGACGCCGTCAATGGCATGGCGACCCTCGACGCCCATGCCGAGGCGGTGAAACAAGCCGCGGTCGCCGACCGCATCGTGCTCGCCAAGACCGATCTCGTCGGCGGAGCGGAAGCCGGGAGCGGCCTTTCGGCGCTCCGCGAGCGATTGGCCAGACTCAATCCGGCGGCACCGATCCTCGATGCGGCCAAGGGCGAGGCGGTTGCATCGAGACTCCTCGGCGCCGGGCTGTTCGATCCCAAGCGCAAGATTCCCGATGTCGCGCGCTGGCTCGCCGACGAAACAATCGCCGCGGCGGAAGCGGCGGGCCTCGAC
>JAHFPO010000159.1 GCA_023266695.1 Hyphomicrobiales bacterium
CGGGCGCCGACGGCGTTGCCCTCGTCTCGGCGGTCACCGCCGCCGGCGATCCGGAGGCGGCGGCGCGGGACTTGCGCGCGCTCGTCGATCGGGCGAAAGCGGAACGCTCTCACGCCCTCTCCCCTGCGGGGAGAGGGCGGGGGTGAGGGGGTCAAACGTGGCCGTATCATTCAGATTCCAATTGCCCCTTACCCGGCAGCCTTCGGCTGCCGACCTCTCCCCACTGGGGCGAGGTGAAGTATGGTGCATGCAGCAATGATTCCGATCGCCCTCACCATCGCGGGTTCGGATTCCGGCGGCGGCGCCGGCATCCAGGCCGATCTCAAGACCTTCTCGGCGCTCGGCGTCTATGGCGCCTCGGTCGTCACCGCCTTGACCGCGCAGAACACCCAGGGAGTTGCGGCGATCCACGACGTGCCGCCCGAATTCATCGCCGCCCAGATGGACGCGGTCTATTCCGATCTCGCGGTGGTGGCGACCAAGATCGGCATGCTGTCGCAGCCGGGCGTGATCGTAGCGGTGGCGGCGGGCCTCGATCGTCACAAGGCGAAGAACGTGGTGCTCGACCCGGTGATGGTGGCGGCCTCGGGCGATCCGCTGCTCGCGCCGGAGGCGATCGACAAGCTCAAGCGCGAGCTCTTCCCGCGCGCGCTGGTGGTGACACCGAACCTCCATGAGGCCGCCGTCCTCGCCGACGAGCCGCTCGCGCAAAGCGAGTCCGAGATGCACACCCAGGCGGAGAAGATCCGCGCGCTCGGGGCCAAGACCGTGCTGATCAAGGGCGGCCACCGCGAGGGGACCGAGTCGGTCGATCTCTTCGTCGATGAGAACGGCGTACGCCGGCTGGTCGCCCGCCGCATTCAGACCAAAAATACCCACGGCACCGGCTGCACGCTGTCCTCCGCGATCGCGGCGTTCCTCGCCAAGGGCGCGCGGCTCGGCGACGCGATCACACTCGCGAAGAATTACGTCACCGAGGCGATCGCCGCCGCCGACCGCCTCGCGGTCGGGCACGGGCCTGGCCCGGTGCATCATTTCCACGCCCACTGGCCGGTCGCCTGAAGGGGAGCGGCATCCTGTCCATCCCCAATTGTGGCGCCGGGACCGGTCATCCATTACATTCCAACCGAACTCCTCGGGCCGGCAATCCGGAAAGGTAATCTCGAGATCATGCGTATCGCAGCTGTTCACGGCCCCGACGGAAAGATTTTCGGCACAATCCAAGACAATCACTTTCGCTCGCTGCTCACGGGCGGCGCGGCGGTGCGCGATCTCCGAGAAGTGATCGCGCTGGTGGAAAATGGCGCGGGCGCGCTTGTGCATGGGAAACCGCAGCCTCTCGACAAAATCAAGCTCGCCGCCCCGGTCGGCCCGCTGGCGAAAAACGTCATCTGCGTCGGCAAGAATTATCACGATCACGCCCAGGAATTCGCCCGCAGCGGCGTCGATCAGTCCGGCGACAAGCAGGAGGTGCCGGAGGTCCCGGTCGTCTTCACCAAGGCGGTGACCTCGCTCGCCGACCCGTTGCAGGGGATACCGGCCTCCTCCGATCCGACGAATTCGACCGATTACGAGGGCGAGCTCGGCGTCGTGATCGGGCGTCGCTGCAAGAACGTGAAGCGTGCCCGGGCCCTCGACTATGTGTTCGGATACACCATCGTCAACGACGCGACCGGGCGCACCGTGCAGCAGCGCCACAAGCAATGGTTTCTCGGCAAGAGCCTCGACGGCTATTGCCCGGTCGGGCCCTGCCTGGTCACGCGGGACGAGTTCGGCGAACCCGACGCGCAGGAGCTCGCGACCTATGTCAACGGCGAGCGCCGCCAGTTCGCCCGGCTGCGCGACCTGATTTTCGATGTCCAAGCCATCATCGAGGCGGTGAGCGCCTATGTGCCTTTGGACCCGGGCGACCTCATCGCCACCGGAACGCCGGCCGGCGTCGGAATCGGGTTCAAGCCGCCGCGCTACCTTCAACCCGGAGACGTGGTTCGCATTTCTATTACGGGCATCGGCGAACTTACCAACCCGGTGGTGTGAGGGGGATCGTAAGGGCGTGGAAAATAAGTGATTCCAGCCTGGCCTTGCGCTATGTCAATGCCGCGATTGACGCCGGCGGCATGATAATCATGATTGTCTCGTTCGCGACAATCGATCCAATATCAGCCCGCGCAAGAGGAGTAGTCAGATGGCAAATCAGCCTTGGAAGACGAACGATTGGTTCGTGAGCGAATGGAATTACGCCGACGAAGTGCGCAAGGATTTCAAATTCGCCAAGAACATCAAGGTGCACGACGTGACCTTGCGCGACGGCGAACAGCAGACCGGCATCATCCTGACCAAGGACGAGAAGATCCGCATCGCGGAAGGGCTGGCGGAGGCGGGCGTCCACCGCATCGAGGCCGGCATGCCGATCGTTTCGCCCTCCGACAACGAGGCGATCAAGGAAATCGTCAAGCGCAATCTTGGGCCCCAGATCTTCTCGTTCGCGCGCTGCATGAAAGAGGATGTCCAGCGCTCGATCGACACCGGCGTCAGCGGCGTGGTGATGGAAATCCCGTCGAGCAAGCACATGGTTGATATCGCCTATCGTTGGCCGATGGAGAAGGCGATCGAGACCTCGATCGAGGCCACCAAGTTCGCCCATGACAATGGGCTGGAAGTCGTGTTCTTCCCGATCGATTTTTCCCGCGCCGAGATGAAATGGGCGCTCGATCTGATCGAGCGCGTCGCCAAAGAGGGCCACATGGACGCCCTCGCCTTGGTCGACACCTTCGGGGTCGTCTCCCCGCACGCCATGCGCTACTTCGTGCGTGAGGTCCAGAAGCGCATCAACAAGCGCCTGGAGGCGCACTTCCATCAGGACTTCGGCATGGGGGTGGCGAACACCATCATGGCGCTCGCGGAAGGCGTCGAGGTGATGCACACCACCGTGCTCGGCATCGGCGAGCGCTCCGGCAATACGCCGATGGAAGAAACAGTGATGGCGCTGAAGACGATGTACGGCGTCGACATCGGCATCGACTGCACCAAGCTCACGCCGCTCGCGAACCTGGTGCAGCAGCTCACCGGCGTCGCCGTGCCCTCGAACAAGCCGATCGTCGGCAGCGCGCTCTATCAGATCGAGTCCGGCATCATCGCGAGCTGGTTCAAGAACTGCGGCGAGAAGTTCGCGACCGAATTGTTCCCGATCCGCTGGAGCGCCGTCGGCCAGCCGGCTGCCAAGGTGGTGATGGGCAAGGGCAGCGGCATCGATTCGGTGAACCTCTGGCTGCAGCAGGCGGGCATGCAGGTCTCTGACGAGGACGCTCTCAAGATCACGGCGGCGGTTAAGGCCCACTCGCTGAAGACCAAGAAGTTGCTCACCGAAGCTGAGTTCCGCGAGATCGCCAAAGGCGTGATCGGCAAGCGCAGCGCGGCGTAACGCGCCGCGCTTCCCTCCCCCTTTCAGGGGGAGGTTTAATTGTGACTCACATCTTGAACTTCACCACCTTCTGCCTCTGCTTGCCGAGGCCCTCGATGCCGAGCTCGACCACGTCGCCGGGCTTGAGCCAGCCGGGCTCCGGCCACTTCGGCGGCTTGCGGCCGAGCGCGACGCCGGGCGGTGTGCCGGTCGCGATCACGTCGCCCGGCTCCATCACGAACAACTGCGAGCAATACCAGACGAGGTGGGCGACGCTGAACACCATGGTCGCGGTGTTGCCGCGCTGCCGCTTCTCGCCGTTGACGTCGAGCCACATGGCGAGCTTCTGCGGGTCGCGGATTTCGTCGGTGGTGACGAGCCAGGGTCCGATCGGGCCGAAGGTCTCGCAGCCCTTGCCCTTGGAGATCGTCTGCCCGCGTTCCATCTGGAAAAAGCGCTCAGACACGTCGTTGGCGAGGCAATAGCCGGCGACGTACTTCAGCGCGTCGCGCTCCGAAGCGATATAGCGCGCGCGCGTGCCAATGACGACGCCGAGCTCGACCTCGTAGTCGAGCTTGGTCGAGCCTTTCGGGATCATGGTGTCGTCGTTCGGGCCCCAGATGCAGGTCGGCGCCTTGTTGAAGATCACCGGCTCACTCGGAACCGGCGCGCCTTGCTCCGCCGCGTGGTCGGCATAGTTGAGCCCGATGCCGATGTAATTGCGGACCTTGCCGACGCACGGGCCGAGACGCGGCTTGCCCTTCACCAGCGGCAATTTCTCGATCTTCGCCTTCTTGATCTTGGCGAGGCCGGCGGGCGCGAGCGCCTCGCCGGCGATGTCCGGTACGATCTTGGTGAGGTCGCGGATCTGGCCCTTGGAATCGACGATTCCGGGCTTCTCCCGGCCGGGCGGGCCGAAGCGCACGAGCTTCATGGGTGTTCCTCTATGGGGTTCGACTGGCGGGAGGCGGATCATGCTTCGTCCGCGCGCCGACGACAAGCGGGTGTGATCAATCCCCCGTCGGCGAGATGCGGAACTCGAGCACGTCCTTGCGCGCGCGCAGAACCGCGGCCAGCCGCTCGAGGTTGCGCTGATCGATGGTCTGGATCGAGGTGCGGTATTCGAACACGCGGCCGTTGT
>JAHFPO010000160.1 GCA_023266695.1 Hyphomicrobiales bacterium
CACCGATGCGCACCACCGGTGAGAGAACCAAGGGCGGTTGGATCGTGAACGGCATGAAGCACTTCATCTCCAACGGCAATCGCGCGAGCTTCTACCTGATCTTCGTTCAGACCGAAAAGAACAAACCGATGGCCGATGGCATCACCTGTTTCCTGCTCGAGCGTGGGCGCGAGGGCTTCACCATCGGCCGCGTGCACGACAAGATGGGCGAGCGGCTCGCCAACAACGCCGAGCTCATCTTCCAGGACTGCTTCATTCCGGAAGAGAATCTCGTCGGCGAGGTCGGCAAGGGCTTCGACGTCCTCGCCCGTTTCTTCCCATCGAGCAATTCCTATGCGGCGGCGAGCGTCCTTGGCGTCGCCGTGGCGCTGTACGAGAAGGCGGTGCAGTGGGCCAAGGTGCGCGTACAGGGCGGCAGGCCGCTAATTGAACACGACGGCATTCGCGCCCAACTCGCAGAGATGAAGATGCTGATCGACGCGTCGCGCTCCTACATCCACCGCGCCTGCTGGCTGGCGGATCACCAGGAGCATGGTTGGGACAGGACTCTCGGGGCTCTGCCCAAGGCGATGGCCTCCCAGGCGGCCTGGAAGATCGCTACCTGGACTCTCGAGATCCACGGGGGCCACGGCTACATGAAGGAGTTCGGCGTCGAGAAGCTGGTGCGCGACGCCGCCGCCTTCCTGCATTCGGACGGCGTCAACCGCACGCTGTTCCTGAAGGCGGCGAATTTCATGTTCCATTGAGGAATGCAGGATGCGGGCGCTGGTATGATCGTATCCCGGGTGCAGGTCCACTTCTGGCACGAAGCTGACTATCGCAGACTGATTTGAGGAAGGCCGCGATGGGAGAGGAAGCGGACCCCATTAATCAGCAATGCACGGCTATGCTCTCCTAAGTAGCCGTGACAAACCCGGGCATGACGTGAAAACGGAATACCGCCCCCGCTCGCGCGGGACGAAGCGTTACTTCGCCCGCCTCCACACCTGCGTGGCGGCGCCGCCGCCGGCCGACGGATTGGGATTGGTGAGCGTCAGCTCGTCGCCCTTGAGCGCGATCAGGCGCTTCTGGCTCGAGCCCTCGAAGTTCGGATAGTTGCTCGCCTCGACGGTCATGCTCAGCATCTTGTCCGCCTCGCTCACCGTATATTTTCCGAAATAGGCGATGCTGCCGTGCACGGCGGCCTGGTTCTCCTCCGGCGTTCCCTTGGTGCGGCTGTTGCCGGCGAATTTGGGCACGCCCTTGCGCGCGATCGTGATCGAGAAGCGGCCGCTGGCATCGATCATCATCAAGCCATGGGGACTCGGACCATAGGGCTCGCTCTTCTTGTCGCCCTCGCCGGCGGTGAGCGAAACCAGCGTCCAGGAGCCCACCAGGTCCTTGGCCGATTGGGCGGCGGCCTCGCCCGCGGGCAAGACCATGGTGAGAAATAGGAGCGACGTGGCGGCGAGCGTGAGCGTGCAAATCCGGTTCATGGTGTCCTCCCGAAAGTCCGATCGTCTTCCCCGAAGACTTGATTGACGGACGCCAGATTGCGCCGGGTCTCATCGCGGCGCAAGATGGGGCGGGAGCCGCCATGGCAAAATCCTCCGACACCGCCGGCGTGATCGCGCCGCCGCCCTTGCTCGCGCTCGCCGCGGTCGTCGCCGGGCTCGGGCTCGACCGGCTGGCGCCCATCGGCGTCATGGCGATGATCCCGCCGCTGCCGCGCTACGCGCTCGCGGGCGCGCTCCTCGCCCTCGCGCTCTTCGTCTCCTGGCGTGCGATCCGCGCCTTCGCCCGCGCCGGCACCGAGGTGAAGCCGTGGCGGCCGACGACCGCCCTCGTCACCACCGGCATGTTCGCGCACACGCGCAATCCGATGTATTGGGGCCTCGGCATCCTGATCCTCGCCATCGCCATCGGCCTTGCCTCCAACTGGACCCTGATCGCGCTCGCGGCCTTCGCGCTCGTGATCCATTATGGCGTCGTCTTGCGCGAGGAGCGCTATCTCGCGGCGAAATTCGGCGACGACTACCGGCGCTACCAGGCGGAGGTGCCACGCTATGGCTGGCGGCTCTGACGGCCATATGGATCAAAGCATTCCGGCCATCAACGAAAAACTAAGCATTGGAAGCTCCGACAGGAATTAAAGCTTCCTCAGGGAATTGGCAGGAAACTCGCGGCGAGGAAGCCTTGCGACGCCAGAGGCCGCAGGGTGTCCGAGTTTCCGCAGCGCGGGCCGGTGCCAGGATGATATCCGATCAGGCTCGAATGGCTTGAAGGGCGCAGATGCGCATTGTCGTCGTCGATCCCAGCCGTACCATCCTGAAGCTCGTGACCCAGTTGCTCGAGGCCGGGCACCACGAGGTTCGTCCGTTTACGGAGGGGCACGAGGCGCTCGACTACGTTCGATCGGATCCCGATGTCGATGCGCTGATTACGAGCGTCGAGCTCCAATCCATGTCGGGCGTGGACCTGTGCCGCGAAACGCGGCTGTTGGCCACTCGCGGCCGACCGATCTACATTGTTCTGATGTCGTCGAACTACGAGCAACGCAAGCTCATCGAAGCCTTGGACAACGGAGCGGACGACTTCATCGGCAAGCCGCCGGCGACCGAGGAGCTCTACGCGCGGCTGCGGGCCGCGGAGCGTCTCGGAACGATGCAGCGCGAACTGGTCCGGCTGGCGACCACCGATCCCTTGACCGGCGTGCTGAACCGCCGCGCGTTTTTTGAACGGGCGGAGGAACTCTGCGCGCGTGCGGCATCCGGCCGTCCATTGTCCGGCATCATGTTCGACATCGACCATTTCAAACGGATCAACGACGTCCACGGCCACAACGCCGGCGATCATGTTCTTCGGATTATCGCGCACGAGGCGGAAACGGAGAATGAGATGGTCGGCCGGCTGGGCGGTGAGGAGTTTGCGATCCTGGTGAAGGATCGGCCGCTTGCCGACACGGTAGCTGTCGCAGAGCGCTTGCGGCTCAAGTTTGCGGGACTGCAGCTCGAAGCCAACGGCAAGCCGATTACGGTCACCTGCAGCCTCGGCGTCAGCGCATGGCAGCCCGGGGACACCATCGATCAGCTCCTCAGGAGTGCCGACGTGGCGCTGTACAAGGCCAAGGCCGAGGGGCGAAACCGCGTCGCCGCCGCCGATACGACCTTATTGGCGGCGGATCACGGTAGCGGCGTCATCCGCGCGGCGGCCCGATAACCACCTGGATTTCGTATTGGCCTGGGCTTTATTCTTTCCGGCGGCCTTGAACAGGGCGCAATTTGTCGCTATATAGCCGCCATCGTGTTTCGGCCGAACGACTTGGCCTTGCGTGGGGCAGTCCACGTCCAGCTGACGACCTCTCCAAAACATCGATGAAAGCTGGGACCGCGCGTCGCGCGGCCTCTAACGACACAAGTACAAAGGAACATCTACATGAGCACTGGAACCGTGAAGTGGTTCAACGCGCAGAAGGGCTTCGGCTTCATCCAGCCCGACGACGGCGGCAAGGACGTATTCGTCCATATCAGCGCGGTCGAACGCGCGGGGCTGTACAATCTCAATGAAGGCCAGAAGCTTTCCTACGAGGTCGTGCGCAATCCCAAGAACGGCAAGGACGCCGCCGAGAACCTCCAGGCCGCGGCCTGACATCAGGCCGTCATCGAATGAGGGTAGGGAAAACCCGCCCTCGTCCGGCTGCAGCGAACCCGACCGCGGATGTACCGGCGGGTCACACCGCGCCGCCGAGGCCTGAAGGCCGCGCTGCCGAAGGTGCCAGCGCGGCAACAAAACAAGGCCGAGGGTCCGGCGCGGTGAAAGCGAAAGCCACGCCGACGGCAAGCCCTCTCCCGCGTAGAGCGGGAGGGGGTTTTTGATTCTGACTCAGCGGTTCGGCTCGAGAACGCCCCGGTCATGGCGAGCTTCGCCGGAAAGCAACTGCTAACGAACCGCGCCGACCAGCCACAGAATGAGGATGACGATGAGCACCAGCCCGAGCGCGCCGCCGAGGCCGCGGTGGCCGTAGCGCCGGTGCCCGTAAAAACCGCCGCCCAGCAACAGAATCAGCAATAGGATGATGAGAAGAAGTTCCATTCCCCAGTCCTCCCGTTCACGGCCGGTTTGGCCGCCTAAGCATTAATCCGGCGCGGACAGATTAGTTCCTCCGCGCCAGCGATTTCAAGGGTTGTTGCCGGCTTACTCGAAGCGCGCCGATCGGCGCCATCGTCGCGGCCTAAATATCCAGCCCCTCCGCGAACTCCGCGTTCTCCTGGATGAAATTGAACCGCGCCTCGAACGAGTGCTACGCCGCCTTGCTGCCGAGCGCGCGGCGGACGGCGGCGGGCTCGCGTTCGATCACGCGCAACAAGGCTTCCATCGCGCTATCCGGCCGGCGGCGGCCCTGCTCGTAGGCTTCGAGCGTTCGGGCAGGGACCCCGAACTGGCGCTCGAAATCTTTGGTTGATGCCGCGACACGGCGGCGAATTGCCTGGATGCGTATGGGCGTCATGCGATTGGAACGTGCTTCGCGG
>JAHFPO010000161.1 GCA_023266695.1 Hyphomicrobiales bacterium
TCCGACGCGCACCACCGTCCGCCCGCGCACCTTGCCCGCGAGGATGGAGCGGGCGGCCTCGAGAACGCCGGCGAACGGCACTTCGGTGGTGATGGCGGCGAGCTTGGCGCGGTCGAGGTCGGCGACGAGCCGGCGCCACACCGCGCGCCGCGGACCTTGCGGACACTGCACCGAGTCGATTCCCAAAAGCGACACTCCGCGCAGGATGAAGGGCGCGACCGTGGTGGGGAGATCCATGCCGGAGGCCAAGCCGCAGGCGGCGACGGCGCCGCCATAGCGGGTCATGGACAGGAGATTGGCGAGCGTGGTCGAGCCGACCGAGTCGATGCCCCCGGCGAAACGCTCCTTGGCGAGCGGCTTCACCGGGCCGGTGAATTCGGCGCGGTCGATGACCTCGGCGGCGCCGAGCGATTTGAGATAGGGGGCTTCCTCACCGCGCCCGGTCGAGGCGATGACATGAAAGCCGAGCTTCGAAAGCACCGCGATCGCGATCGAGCCGAGGCCGCCGGCGGCGCCGGTGACGACGACGGGTCCTTGCTCCGGTCTCACGCCGTGGCGCTCCAGCGCCATCGCCGCGCGCATGGCGGTGAAGCCGGCGGTGCCGATCGCCATCGCCTCGCGCGTGGAAATCCCTTTCGGCAGCGGGACGAGCCAGTCGCCCATGACCCGCGCCTTCTCGGCCCAGCCGCCGAAATGGGTCTCGCCCAGGCCATAGCCGTCGAGCACGACCTGATCGCCCTTCTTCCACTCGGGATGGCTCGAGCTCTCGACCGTGCCGGAAAAATCGATCCCGGGGATCATCGGGAAGCGGCGCACCACCGGCGCCTTGCCGGCGACGGCGAGGCCGTCCTTGTAGTTCACGCACGACCATTCGACCCGGACGGTGACGTCGCCGTCCATCAGGTTCGCCTCGTCGAAATCGACGAAGCCGATGGTCTGGCCGCCGTCCGCCTTCTCGATCAGTACCGCCTTGAACGTCGCCATGGACGGCTCTCACACGTCCTCAGGCCGCGGCCGCGGCGGCACGAACGACGGGGCGCTCCTTAATCGGCAGGTTGATCACCGCCGACGCGATCCCGAGCGCGACCGACAGCCACCACACGACCAGGTAGGAGCCGGTGCTCTCGTACAAGAACCCGCCGAGAAAAACCCCGAGAAAGCCGCCGACCTGGTGCGAGAAGAAGACGAAGCCGAACAGCATGGCGAAGTAGCGGGTGCCGAACATCAGGAGCACCAGCCCCGAGGTGGGCGGCACGGTGGAGAGCCACAGGAAGCCGAGCACCATGCCGAAGCCAAGGGCGGCGACGGGGGAGGGCGGCAACAGCACGAAAACGGCGATCGCCAGCGCGCGGCCGAAATAGATGACCGCCAGGAGATACCGCATCGGCACGCGGGCCGAGAGCGCCCCCGATGACAGCGAGCCGACGATGTTGAAGAGCCCGATCGCGGCGAGCGTCCAGCCGCCGATGGCGGCCGTGAGTCCGATATCGGCGAGATAGGCGGGCAGATGCACGGTGACGAAGCCGAGCTGGAAGCCGCAGGTGAAGAAGCCGGTGACGAGCAGCACATAGCTCCGATGGCGGAAGGCCTCGGCGAGCGCCTCGGCGATCGACTGGTCGCGCACGGGTCCGCTGGCGACGGCCGTGCCGCGGGTTGCGAGCGCGAGCGAGAGCGGCAGGATCAGGAGCATGGCCGCGCCGAACACCATCAGCGTCTGCTGCCAGCCGATCTCGGCGATGAGACCGCTCGCCAGCGGCGGATAGAGGAATTGGCCGAACGAGCCCGCCGCGGTGCCGGCGCCGAAGGAGAGCGTGCGCCATTCCGGCGGCAACAGCTTGCCGAAGGCGGCGATCACGACGTTGAACGAGCAGCCCGCGAGCCCGAAGCCGAACAGCACGCCGGCGCTGAGGTGCAAGAGCCCGGGCGTCGAGGAATAGGCCATGAGCACGAGCGCGAGCGCGTAGAGAGCCGCGCCGATCCATATCACCCGCACCACGCCGAAGCGGTCGGCGACCGCGCCGGCGAAGGGCTGGGTGGCGCCCCAGACGATGTTCTGGATCGCGATGGCGAGGCCGAACACGTCGCGGCCCCAGCCGAACTCGCCCGTCATCGGCAACAGGAACATGCCGGTCGAGGAGCGCGGCCCGAACGCCAGCATGGCGATCGAGCAGCCGGCGATGAGGACGACAATTTGCGCGCGCCAGGAGATCGGCGTGGAGGGGGTGGTCGGCATGGGGCGTCCCTGCGGCATCCGGCCGCTCGTTCGAACGGGCGGGACGGATGATTCCGCCCGCGGCATGAGCGGGGAACTTAACGGCGCCGGCGCCTGCCCCCTAGCGAATCTTGGTGAAGGCAGCCATCGCGGACTTGCATGGCTGCGGCTGCGGGAACCATGCGGCGCGGGCGCGAGTGATCTGGTTGCCGGCGAAAATCTTGTCGGACAAAAGCATGGGCCCGGAGCCCGGCGCCAGCGCCGTCCTCGGGGGGTGGGGTGCCCGGACCATAACGGCAATTCGCGAGGGGACTGGCGCGCTGGCCTAATTTGCACTATATTGGTTTTGCTCGGAATGAGAACAAGCCGAGCGGTCCCGCTGAGAGCGGGGAATGGAAACCGGCGCGAGCCGGATTTTTGAGCCGCCAGTTATGCTCAAATAGAGCACAATGGCGGGGAAACGAACGGAGGCGAGCCATGGCTGCCACCGCACTGCAAGTGGAGACCCTGGGACCCGCCACGCCGCGCGGCGCGATACCCCTGCCGCGGCCGGGCTCGGGCGCGGCCGCGCGCCGCCTCGGCGTCCTTCCCATGCCTTCGCTCGAATGGAACGAGACGGTCGCGCGCGCGACCGCCCCTCTCTATGAGCGCGTGAAGGCGGTGGTGCCGCCGGTCGAGTGGCCGTTCTTCGCGCCCTATGTGATGGCGATCAATCACCTGAAGAAGGAGCGCAACGCCGTCATCCTGGCGCACAATTACCAGACGCCGGAAATCTACAATTGCGTCGCCGATTTCGTCGGCGACAGTCTCCAGCTCGCCCGCGAGGCCACCAAGACCGAGGCCGACATCATCGTGCAGGGCGGCGTCCACTTCATGGCCGAGACCTCGAAGCTCTTGAATCCCGACAAGGTGGTGCTGATCCCGGATCTGCGCGCCGGCTGCTCGCTTGCTTCCTCCATCACCGGCGCCGACGTGCGGCTCCTGCGCGAGCGCTTCCCGGGCGTGCCGGTCGTGACCTACGTCAACACCTCGGCCGAGGTGAAGGCCGAGAGCGACATCTGCTGCACGTCGTCGAACGCCGTCGCGGTGGTCGAGAGCTTCGGCGTCGACAAAGTCATTCTCATCCCCGACGAATTCCTGGCGCGCTGGGTCGCGACTCAGACAAGCGTGAAGATCATCGCCTGGAAGGGCCATTGCGAGGTGCACGAGCGCTTCACCGCCGAGGAGCTGCGCCGCTACCGCGACAGCGATCCCGGTGTGCAGATCCTGGCGCACCCGGAATGCCCGCCCGACGTGATCGCCGAAGCCGACTTCACCGGCTCGACTTCCGCCATGATCCACTTCGTCAAGTCGAAGCGGCCGAAGAAGGTGGTGATGGTCACCGAGTGCTCGATGGCCGACAACGTCCAGGCCGAGACGCCCGGCGTCGAGTTCGTGCGGCCGTGCAATCTCTGCCCGCATATGAAGCGGATCACGCTGCCGAAGATTTTGGAGAGCCTCGTCTATCTGCGCGAGGAGGTCGAGATCGACCCCCTGATCGCCGAACGCGCGCGGCGCGCGGTCGAGCGGATGGTTCAGTTGAAAAATTGAAATCACCCTCTCCCCTTGTGGGAGAGGGTGGTCGCGAGCAGAGCGAGCGACCGGGTGAGGGGTCGTTGCGGAACGCGCGAGTACCCCTCACCCGCCTCGCGGCTTCGCCGCTCGGCACCCTCTCCCACAAGGGGAGAGGGGAAAAGGCGCAGATGTCCGAGCAACCCCGCCAATCCGACGATCTCGCGCCCCGCTCGTGGGGCGGGATCGACGACGTGGTGATCGTGGGCGGCGGGCTCGCCGGCCTCTTTTGCGCGTTGAAGCTCGCGCCCCGCCCGGTCACCATCGTCACCGCCGCGCCGATCGGGGAGGGTGCCTCCTCGGCCTGGGCCCAGGGCGGCATCGCCGCCGCGATCGGCGCGGGCGACACCGTCGCGGCCCATGTCGAGGACACGATCAAGGCCGGGGCCGGCATTGTCGACCGCCGCATCGCGGAAATGATGGCCTCCGAAGGCCCGGCGCGCATCAACGATCTCCTCGCCTATGGCGTGCCGTTCGACCGCGACCTCGAAGGCCATCTCCTGTTGTCGCGCGAGGCCGCCCATTCGGCGCGGCGCATCGTGCGGGTCAAGGGCGACCGCGCCGGCGCCGCGATCATGGCGGCGCTGATTTCCGCCGTGCGCGCGACGCCCACCATCCGCGTGCTCGACGGCCTCGTGCTCGATGA
>JAHFPO010000162.1 GCA_023266695.1 Hyphomicrobiales bacterium
GAGCCGATTGGATTCGGAAACGTGCTACATTCTTACAGGCGAGGAACCTGCCGGCTCTGAGAACTTCCGCCACTGTTATGAACGTCTTTATGACAAGACGATTGCTGGTCCAATTTTGGCCAGCTTAGGTTTTCCTCGCGATTACGTAGGGCCAAATTTTCATGACGAAGAATCTTGGCAAGAGTTCTTGAATGAGTGGAAGGTCAACAATGGAGATGATGAAGATTTGGATGAGCAGATTGAAGACTTCGAGAGGCTACGTAAGTACGTACCAGAGTTGGTCTTCGGTGGCTCTAGGCGAGGGGATATCGATGATGTTCTCCTCAACAAACACTACGGCGTATCCGGCCGTTACGTGAAAGGATTTAGTGTTCACCGAGCTCTAGCGCGTGCTATCTGGCGCGACCTTCGCGAATTCTTGATTGACCGCCTAAAAGTTCAGCTCCGCGATCAAGGAGCACGGCATGATCTAGTTGATGCCGCTTTTGCTCTTGAACAGGATGATATCTTGCTCATCGTCCGCCGCGTCGAGGCGCTGGGCAAATTCCTCGACAGCGACGACGGCAAGAACCTTCTCGTCGGTTACAAGCGCGCGGCGAACATTCTCCGCGACGAGGAGAAGAGGGACAAGCAATCCTATGCCGGCGCGCCCGACGCGAAGCTCTTCGCCGCGCCCGAGGAAAAGGCGCTCGCCAAGGCGATCGAAACCGCCGAGCAGGAAGTCGCATCCGCGCTCAAGAAAGAGGACTTCGCGGCGGCGATGGCGGCGATGGCGAAACTGCGCAAGCCGGTCGATTCTTTCTTCGACAAGATCACCGTGAACGTCGAGGACAAGAAACTGCGCGAGAACCGGCTCAAGCTCCTCGACCGCATTCGCGCCGCCACCCGCACGGTCGCCGACTTCTCCCGCATCGAGGGCTGACGCACCGCAAAACGAAACGCGGGCGGATGCGATCTCGCGCCCGCCCGCGTCTTAGCCTTTCGTCTTACATGCCCTTCAACACGCAGCCGGCCGCGAGCACCACGTAGCCCACGACGGCGAGCCAGAACTGGTACTGGGTGGCGTACGGGATCACTACGAAATGGGCGACCACGGCTAGCACGGCGAGAACGAGCGAGATCAAGAAGATCATCTGTGTCGGAGCGTTGAGGCGCATTTGTTCAATTCCCCTGGGTTCGGCCTCCCCATAGCGAGGCGAGGCAATCATGCGCCAAGTCGTCCCGCGCCGCCATGTGGTAAGTGTGCGGCGCGGGATAAAACGCCGCAGCGCCCGCCGGCGGCGAATCGGGGCAATTTCCTAGCGCGCGATCAGCAAAAGTGGGTACCGGTTTTGCGGACGCAATCAAGCTTGCGCAGATTGCGTATACTTATCTGCGGCTCGCGCGCTAACTTATTCATCTGGCGCATGATCTTGTCGGCGAACCGGTTCCCACTTCGCCGGATCATGCGCTAGACGATGCAGCCGAGCGCCACGACCACGTAGCCCGCGAGCATGACCCAGAACTGATATTGGGTGAGGAACGGGACGGGGGCGACGAAATGGCCGATCAAGGCAAGCACCACGAGCGCCAGCCCGGCCAGGAAAACGAGCATGGTAGGTGCATGGAGTTTCATGGTTTTCCCCGGTTCGAGTCCGCCTTCCCGGCGGAAGGCAATAGAATCATGGGCTTAATCATGGGCCGGGGCGGGATATACCACCACGCCGCCGCTGTGCGGTGCACAATCCGCCGTCGTGACGGCCAAGGTCGCGGGCTAAGCATCGCCGCCGCCTCGGCGGCCGCCCCCTCGATCGCTATCGCAGAGCGGAATCCGGCATGACCAAATGGGTCTATTTCTTCGGCGCCGGCAAAGCCGAAGGCAACGCGCAGATGCGCGGCCTCTTGGGCGGCAAGGGCGCGGACCTCGCCGAAATGTCGAACCTCGGTCTGCCGGTGCCGCCCGGCTTCACGATCTCGACCGCGGCCTGCACCTATTACTATGAGAACGGGCAGAAGTTTCCCGCCGGCCTCAAGCGCGAGGTCGAAGCCGCGCTCGCCAAGGTCGGCCGCCTCACCGGCCGCGCCTTCGGCGACAAGAAAAATCCGCTTCTCGTCTCGGTGCGATCGGGCGCGCGCGCCTCAATGCCCGGCATGATGGACACCGTGCTCAATCTCGGCCTCAACGATATGACCGTCGAGGCGCTCGCGAAAAATTCCGGCAACCCGCGCTTCGCCTACGACAGCTACCGCCGCTTCATCCAGATGTACGCCGACGTCGTGCTCGGCGTCGGCCATCACCATTTCGAGGAGCTGATCGAGGGCTACAAGGACGAGTGCGGGCTTTCGCTCGACATCGACCTCTCCGCCGAGGACTGGCGCGAGATGGTCGCGCGTTACAAGAAGCGCGTCGAGGACGAGTTGTCCGCGTCCTTCCCGCAGGACCCGCAGGCGCAGCTGTGGGGCGCGATCGGTGCCGTGTTCGGCTCATGGATGAACCAGCGCGCCAAAACCTATCGTCGTCTGCACAACATCCCGGAAAGCTGGGGCACGGCGGTCAACGTGCAGGCGATGGTGTTCGGCAACATGGGCGAGGATTCCGCCACCGGCGTCGCCTTCACCCGCAATCCCTCGACCGGCGAAAAGCGGCTCTACGGCGAGTTCCTCATCAATGCCCAGGGCGAGGACGTGGTCGCCGGCATCCGCACGCCGCAGGAAATCACCGAGGCCGCCCGCATCGAGGCGCATTCCGACAAGCCGTCGATGGAAAAGACGATGCCCAAGGCCTTCGCCGAGCTCACCCGCATCTACAACGGGCTCGAGCGCCATTATCGCGACATGCAGGACCTCGAGTTCACCGTCGAGCGCGGCAAGCTCTATATGCTGCAGACGCGCGCGGGCAAGCGCACCGCCAAGGCGGCGCTCCGGATCGCGGTCGAGATGGCGAACGAAAAGCTGATCACGCGCGAGGAGGCGGTCCTCCGCATCGATCCCGCCGCGCTCGACCAGCTCCTGCATCCGACGCTCGATCCCGCCGCGGCGCGCACCGTGATCGCGAGCGGCCTTCCCGCCTCGCCCGGCGCCGCCTCCGGCGAGATCACCTTTTCCGCCGACGAGGCCGAAGCGCTCAAGGCGCAGGGCAAGAAAGTCATTCTGGTGCGGGTCGAGACCAGCCCCGAGGACATCCACGGCATGCACGCGGCGGAAGGCATTCTCACCACCCGCGGCGGCATGACCTCGCACGCGGCCGTGGTTGCCCGCGGCATGGGCAAGCCTTGCGTCTCCGGCGCCGGCGCCATCCGCATCGATTATGCCGCCGGCACGCTCGCCGCCGGGAATCACGTGCTCAAGGCGGGCGAGGTCGTCACCATCGACGGATCGAGCGGGCAGGTGCTCGTGGGCCTGGTGCCCATGATCGAGCCGGAGCTCTCCGGCGAGTTCGCGACCCTGATGCAATGGGCCGACAAGAAGCGCCGCTTGAAAGTGCGGGCGAACGCCGACACTCCGGCCGACGCGCGCACCGCGCGCGCCTTCGGCGCCGAGGGCATCGGGCTCTGCCGCACCGAGCACATGTTCTTCGACGAGGAGCGCATCCTCGCCGTGCGCGAGATGATCCTCGCCGACGACGAAAAGGGCCGTCGCGCCGCCCTCGCCAAGCTCCTGCCGATGCAGCGGGCGGATTTCGTCGAGCTGTTCGAGATCATGCAGGGGCTGCCGGTCACCATCCGTCTGCTGGATCCGCCGCTGCACGAATTCCTGCCGCATGGCGACGAGGAGATCGCCGAGGTCGCTCAAGCCCTGGGTGCGAGCGCCGACAAATTGAAGCGGCGCGCGCAGGAGCTCTCCGAGTTCAATCCCATGCTCGGCTTCCGCGGCTGCCGGCTCGTCGTCGCCTATCCCGAGATCGCCGAGATGCAGGCACGCGCGATTTTCGAGGCCGCGGTCACGGCCGCCAAAAAGACCGGCGCGCCGGTGGTGCCCGAGGTGATGGTGCCGCTGATCGCGACCAAGGCCGAGCTCGATCTGGTGAAGCGCGTGATCGACGCCATGGCCGCGGCGGTCGCCGCCGAGACCAAGAGCAAGATCGAGTATCAGACCGGCACCATGATCGAATTGCCGCGTTCGGCGCTGCGCGCCGGCGAGATCGCCGAGACCGCCGAGTTCTTCTCCTTCGGCACCAACGACCTCACGCAGACGACTTTCGGCATTTCGCGCGACGACGCCGCGCTTTTTCTCGGCGCCTATCTCGCCAAAGGCGTGCTCGCGGTCGATCCCTTCGTCTCGATCGACCGCGAGGGGGTGGGCGAGCTCGTCCATATCGCGACCGAGCGCGGTCGGGCGACGCGGCCCGGGATCAAGCTCGGCATCTGCGGCGAGCACGGCGGCGATCCCGCCTCGATTCACTTCTTCGAGAAGGTCGGCCTCGATTACGTCTCCTGCTCGCCGTTCCGGGTACCGATCGCGCG
>JAHFPO010000163.1 GCA_023266695.1 Hyphomicrobiales bacterium
ACGATCGCCTTCAGCCCCTCCGGACCGAGCGCCGGTAGATGGCCGGGCTTGCTCGCGCTCTCGTTGAATGGGCCGGCAATGACGTAATCCAGGAGCGCCGGATCGAGCATCCTCGCCTCGCCCGCCGAATGGATCGAAAGACCGATGAGAGCGGCGGGACCGAGGAGGGCGCGCGCCGCCGGAATATTGCCGCCGGCTGCGAGGTGAACCCCGTCCGCTTCCGCCGCACGGGCGTCGTTCGGATCGCCGTGCAGGCTCACGAGCGCACCCCAGGGCCGGGCGCGGGCCTTGATCTCGGCCACGAGCGCGATCTGTTCGGGAACCGATAAATCCTTCTCGCGCACGCTCGCCCACCGGCATCCCGCCTCGAACGCCATCTCGGCGATGGCGGCGAGCGGCCTCAGCGCCAGGCGCCGGTCGGTGACGAGGAGAAACGGCGGCTCGGGCAGCCTCACGTGCCGACGAGACCGAATTGCGGGCTCGACGGCTCCGCGTGATGGCGTTTCGGAATGCGGCCGGAGAGCCGGGCAAGGCGTCCGGCCTCGACCGCGCCACGCATCGCCGCCGCCATCTGCACCGGATCGCGCGCCTTCGCCACCGCCGTGTTGACGAGCACGGCGGCGCAGCCGAGCTCCATGGCAAGCGCCGCATCCGAAGCCGTGCCGATGCCGGCATCGAGCACCACCGGCACCGGGCTCTTCGCCGCGATCGTCTCGATCCGGTCGGGATGGAGGATGCCGAGCCCCGACCCGATCGGCGCGCCGAGCGGCATCACCGCGGCGGCCCCGAGATCGGCAAGCTTGTGGCAGACCACCGGATCGTCGCTGCAATAGGGCAGCACCACGAAACCCTTGGCGACGAGTTCCTTGGTTGCCCGCAGCAATTCCTCCGGCTCGGGATAGAGCAGCTCGCGGTCGCCGATCACCTCGAGCTTGATCCAGGAGGTATCGAGCGCCTCGCGCGCAAGCTCGGCGGTGAGCACCGCGTCCTGGGCGGTCTGGCAGCCGGCGGTATTGGGCAAGAGGCGCACCCGCCCGGCGAGGAGATCGACCAGGCTCTCCTCGTAGCCCTGCAAGCTGATGCGCCGGATCGAAGCGGTCGCCATCTCGGTGCCGCTCGCGGCGATGGCGTCGAGCATGACCTGCCGGTTGGGATAGCCGGCGGTGCCGAGAAAGAGCCGCGAGGAGAAGCTCAGACCGGCGATGACGAGGGGATCGGATGGTTTCGTTGTCATTCGCTGCTCAACCGGTGTTCTCAGCCACCTTGGCGCGCATGGACGATTTCGATGCGGTCGCCGGCTTTCAGGCGCGTCTCGCTCCAGGCCTTGCGCAACACTACGTGACCGTTGAGCGCGACCGCAATGCCGCGCCGTTCACTGACGCCTTTTTCCGCGAGCAGCTCGGCGACGGTAACGGCGGCGAGCGGTTCCGGCGCGCCGTTCACCCGGATGGTTCCGTTCAACGCCATGTCTCTACTCCGCGGCCGCGGCGGAAAGCGCGAAGCGGCCGAGCCCGAACGGACGAATGAGCGGGTCGTGCTTTCCGTGCAGGATCAGGTCCGCGATCGCCCGCGCCGTGATCGGCGTGAGCAGAATGCCATTGCGATAATGGCCGGTCGCATAGACCAGGCCCTCGACCGGCCCCGTCCCGAGAATGGGTGCGTCGTCGCGGCTGCCCGGCCGGAAGCCCGCCCGGGCTTCCTCGATCGCCAACTCCTCGATCGCGGGAAGCGCGCGCCAGGCCGCTTCGAGCAACGCCAGCTGGGCGCCGGCGGTGAGCGATGGATCGAAGCCTTTTTCCTCGACCGTGGCGCCGACGAGCAGCCGCCCGTCGCGGCGCGGTACCAGATAGGCGCCGGGCGCCCACACCACGTGGGAAAGGATCGGTGCCTTTGCATCCATGCGGAGCGCGATCATCTGGCCCTTGACCGGGCGCACCGGCGGGCGCGCTTGCGGCGGCAGGCCCTCGACGGCGCGCGACCAGGCGCCGGCGGCGAGCACCACCACGTCGGCCTTCTCAAACTTGCCGGCGACGAGCACGCCCCCGGCGCGGCCATTCTCGACGGCGATCTTCTCGACCGGCGAATGCTCGCGCACGCTCGCGCCGGCCTTCTCGGCGGCGGCGCGGAGCGCCTGCGCGAGCTTGCGGTTCTCGACCTGATGATCCTCCGGACTGAAAATCGCGCCCGCCACCTGCGGTGAGAGATGCGGCTCGCGCCGTCTCACCTCGGCGGCGGAAATCCATTGCAGCGGAAGACCGAGGGAAGTCTGAAACTCAAGCTGATGGCGGAGGCGCGCCTCGTCGTCGGCGGTGAGCGCGATGATGAGCGTGCCTTCGGTGCGGAGATCGAGCGGGAGGCCGCTGTAGCGCTCAAGCTCGGCGGCGAAGCCGGGCCAGAGATTCTGGCTCGCCCGGTTGAGCGCGAGATGGCCCTCTTCCCCGGGCTCCGCCTCGGCGCAGGCGGCGAGCATGCCGGCGGACGCTTGGCTCGCGCCGGACCCCGTAGCGTCGCGCTCGAACACCGTCACCCGCGCCCCGCCGAGCGCGAGCCGCCAGGCGATCGCAAGGCCAATGACGCCGCCGCCGACGATGGCGACGGTCATTGGCTTCGAGGTCGATGATCCGCTTCCGGTCATCGGCGGCTCCCTACGCTGGCATGACCCAGTCAGGTTCGATGGGTGTGTTCTCAGCCGCGCACATGCGCGACACCCCAGGCCGAGCCCTTAAGATCGTGCTTTCCGGCCGCTTTCGCAAGTCCCGGGAGAACACGGGCGATGAACGGGACGCCGGGATCGGCTAGGGTCCGGCCCGGAGAACCGAGATGGCCCGAAAATCAACCCGGCGCGCCGCGCTGCAACTCGGCAGGCCTACGCGCCTGCCCGCCTCGCCCGCCAAGGCCGTACTCGACCGGGTGCCCAATCCCCATCCCGGCACGGCCTATCTCGCCCGCTTCACCTGCCCGGAATTCACCTGTCTCTGCCCGATCACCGGCCAGCCCGATTTCGCCCATTTCGTCATCGACTACGTGCCGGGGAAATGGCTGTTGGAGTCGAAGTCGCTCAAGCTCTATCTCGCGAGCTTCCGCAACCACGGCGCCTTCCACGAGGATTGCACGGTCGCGATCGGCAAAAGGCTCGCCAAGCTGCTCGCGCCCAAATGGCTGCGCATCGGCGGCTATTGGAATCCGCGTGGCGGCATTCCCATCGACGTATTCTGGCAGGCGGGAAAATTGCCGAAGGGCGTGTGGGTGCCGGATCAAGGCGTCGCGCCCTATCGCGGGCGGGGGTGACCCCTTCTCTCGTCATCACCGAGCCGCCGCAAAGCGGCGAGACCCGGTGATCCACAAAAGATCGGTGCGGCCCAATGGATGGCCGGGTCAAGCCCGGCCATGACGGTGTATTGGTTCACTTGGAATTCGGATGCCGTCTTTTAGCTTCCGTGTACCCCCGGAAAAATGCTAGCGTTCACGCCGATCCTTGGTCATCCGGGGAATGTCGGGTGGTAGCATTTCTGTGAGTGTTTACATCCGCCGATGGAGAAAATCATGAAGAACCTGCCCAACATTCTCAACATTATGAAAATCGCGGTATTTACCAGTCTTACCTTTGTCGCAACCGGAAACCATGCGCGTGCTGCGGACATCACTTTCCTCTGTGCCAACGCCTTACAATCAGCAGTGCAGGAGCTCATTCCTGAATTCCAAAAAGCGAGCGGCCATAATGTCAAAGTAACCTATGCCACTCTTGGCATTAACACCGAGCGCGTGCGCAAGGGCGAAGAAGCCGACCTCGCGATCATCTCGCCTCAGCAATGGGAAAGCCTTCAAAAGGAAGGCAAGCTCGCCCCTGGGACACGGGTGGTGATCGGCAAGGTCGGTCTCGGCGTTTTTGTGAAGAAAGGAGCGGCTCGACCGGATATCGGCTCGGTCGACGCATTCAAACGTGCACTTCTGAACGCCCCTTCAATCGCAGTTGGGGACCCGAGCCATTCTCCGGTGGGTGGCTACGTGATTCCGCTTCTTGACCGTCTTGGAATTGGTGGTGAGGTCAAATCAAAGCTACGACTCACCGGCGGCGGTCCGGCGGCAATTCAAACGGTAGTCAAAGGCGACGCCGAGATTGGTTTTACCCAGATGACCGAGATCATCGCATCGCCTGATGTGGTGGGTCTCGGAACTCTTCCAGCCGATATCCAGAACTTCACGACCTTCACAGCGGCGATACCGGCAAGCGCCAAACAAGCTGCCGCAGCCAAAGCGCTGATCGACTTTCTCACTTCTCCACGAGCCATTTCGGTGTTCAAGTCGAAGGGCCTCGAAGCTGGCTGATCGCGCTCTAAATCCCTCCCCTTGATGGGGGAGGAATATTTATTTTTCGCGACGCGTTGCTTTCGCCTTGGCGAGCCTGTCGAAAGCGATTAAATCCGCAAGC
>JAHFPO010000164.1 GCA_023266695.1 Hyphomicrobiales bacterium
ATTCGGCACCTTGACCTTGCGCTCCAGCCACTCCGGCACCGGCAGCCCCTTCGAGCGCAGGAACGCCGGGTCGAACAGCTTCGACTGGTAGCGCGAGCCATAATCGGCGAGCACGGTGACGATGATCTTGCCCGGGCCGATCTCGTTCGCAAGCCGGATCGCGCCCGCCACATTGATGCCGGTGGAGCCGCCCATGCACAGGCCCTCGTGCATGAGAAGATCGAAGATCACCGGCACCGCCTCCTCGTCGGGGATGAGATACGACTTGTCGACCTTGATGCCCTCGATGATGTTGGTGACGCGCCCGAGCCCGATGCCTTCGGTGATCGAGCCGCCGTCGGTGACTTTGGCCTCGCCGTGGGTGAAGAGGTTGTGCATGGCGGCGCCCAGCGGGTCGGCGATACCGATCACGACGTCCTTCTTCTTCTCGCGCAGATAGATCGACGTTCCGGCGATGGTGCCGCCGGTGCCGATCGAGCAGATGAAGGCGTCGACCTTGCCGCCCGTCTGCTGCCAGATCTCCGGGCCGGTCGAAACATAGTGAGCCTTGCGATTGTCCAGATTGTTCCATTGATCGGCGAAGAGGACGCCGTTGTTCTCGCTCTTGCGCAATTCGTCCGCCAGGCGCCGGCCGACGTGCTGGTAGTTGTTGGGATTGGCATAGGGTACCGCCGGCACTTCCACGAGCGCGGCGCCGCACAGCCGCAGCATGTCCTTCTTTTCCTGGCTCTGCGTCTCGGGGATCACGATCACCGTGCGGTAGCCGCGCGCGTTGGCGACGAGTGCGAGCCCGATGCCGGTATTGCCGGCGGTGGCCTCGACCACCAGTCCGCCGGGCTTGATCTCGCCGCGCTTCTCCGCCTCCAGGATGATCTGGCGCGCCGGGCGGTCCTTCACCGACTGGCCGGGATTCATGAACTCGGCCTTGCCGAGAATGGTGCAGCCGGTCGCCGCCGAGGCGCGCTGGAGCTTGATCAGCGGCGTGTTGCCGATCGCCTCGACGATGTCGTTCTTGATATCCATGGGCGGCTGGAGATTAACAATTGCGGCGCGGAAAAGGAAAATCAACGTAGAGGAGCCATGAGTTCCGTGCAATCTCGCCCAGGGCGTGATCCCGAAAAAGCCTGCCCCGGACTTGATCCGGGGTGGGGACCGGTTTTCGGATAAGATCACGCCCAAAATCAAAATGTTAGCGGGGCAGGCCGGTTCAATTCGAACTGATCAGACTCTGGGGCCAGCTGTCTATTCAATGGCTGATGAGTTAAATTCCCTATTCAGTGGAACCGAGAATTTTTTCGGAGGTATCGGGAATTTTCGAGCGAGATCGGGACTCGCGATCGATGCATTCCGTATTCCGATCTGAGTCTTTTGGGGGCAATTAGTCTTCGCCATGGAAATCATTGCAGCGGTCGTGCGCGAGAAATCCGGGCCATTCGTCATCGATCGTTTCGAATTGAGCGCTCCGCGGCCGGACGAAGTCTTGGTTCGCATCGTCGCCAGCGGCATGTGCCAGACCGACCTGCATGGGCGCGACGGCTATTACAACACGCCCTATCCCGCGGTTTATGGCCACGAGGGCGCGGGCGTCGTCGCCGCGGTCGGAACAGACGTAAAAAAATTCGCGCCCGGCGATCATGTCGTCATCTCGTTCCCGTGGTGCGGTGCATGCCCCAATTGCCGGCGCAAGATGCAATCCCATTGCATGAATAGTTTCGACCTCAAGATGCGGGGAACTCGGGCCGACGGCAGCACGCCCATGAGCAAGGGTGGCGCGCCGGTTTATGGTGCGTTCTTTCAGCAATCCTCCTTCGCCACCTACGCCATCGCGAACGAACGCTACGCGGTGAAGGTCAGGAAGGACGCGCCCCTCGAGTGGCTCGGTCCATTCGCCTGCAGCGGGCAAACCGGCGCCGGCGCCGTGCTGAATTCCATGCGACCCAAGCCCGGCGATGCCTTTGCCGTGTTCGGCGTAGGAGCCGTCGGGTTGTCAGGCCTGATGGCCGCAAAGATCGTAGGCTGCGATCCGATCATTGCCGTCGACGTTCATGATCATCGGCTCGCGCTCGCCCGCGAACTCGGCGCCACGCACGTCATCAATCACGAGAATCGCGCCGACGTGGTGACGGAAATCCGCAAGATCACCGGCGACGGTGTGCGCTTCTCGCTCGAGACCTCCGCCCAGCCCGGGGTCCTGCGCGAAGCGGTCGAGGCGCTGATGCCGGCCGGCACCTGCGTGCTGCTCGGCAGCGCGCGCAGCGGGACGGAAGTGTCGATCGACATGCCGTTCCTGCAGTTCGGCCGCGTCGTGCGCGGCGTCATTCAGGGCGAGAGTCAACCCGACGAATTCATTCCAAAACTGGTCGATCTGCTCATGCAAGGGAAAATGCCGATCGACCGGATGATGACGTTCTATCCGCTCGCCGAAATCAATCGTGCGGCGCACGAGTCGACGAGGGGCGCGACCATCAAGCCGGTGCTGCGCATGCCGCACTGAAGGGCGGCGCTGCCAATTCATATTCAACCGAGATCACGGACCGGGGCAGGGCGGTGCTACGGGCGATGCAGCAAGGGCGGCTTCCGCGTCACTGTGAGCCGGCCGCGCTTGAAGACGTAGAGCACCGGAGCCAATTCCGAGATCGCGGCCTGCGGGCTTTCGCAATCGAGTACGACCAGATCGGCATCGTTGCCGACGGCGATGCCGTAGGATTGAAGATTCATCAGTGCTGCCGCGCGCGTCGTAATCATCTGGAAACATTCGGCGAGGTCGTTGGTCGCCCCGACCTGACAGACGTTGGCGTAGAGATTGGCTATGCGGACAAGCGAGCAGTCGCCGAAGGGTGTGAACGGATTGAGCACGTTGTTGGTGGCGAGTGCGCAATTCACGCCATGCTTCAGAAACCGGTGGGCGGGCGCGACCCCGCGCACCACGTCGTGCTGGCGCGGGCGGCCCATCAGGTAGAGATCGGTCGACGGCAGAACGCAGAGAGCAACACCCGCATTGTTGAGACGCTTTGCCATGGTGGCAAGCGCTTTCGGTTCGAGCGTCGAAAGCGGCGTGACGTGGCCGACCGCCACCCGCCCGCCGTAGCCGAATTCCTCCGCGCGGCGGCAGACATAGGGAAGGTCCATTTTTCCGGCGTCGAGATGAAAATCGAGGTGCATATCGATGTCGACGTCGAACTCGCGGGCAAGCGCGAAAATGCGATCGATCTGTCCATTCGAGTCCGTGTCCGTGTAGGGACAGGCGCCGATCAGGTTGCCGCCGCGCTTCAACGCCGCGATCATGAGCTCCTCGGTGCCCGGATTGTTCAGCATTCCTTCCTGCGGAAAGATGCAAATCTCGAGATCGACCGCCCAGGCGTATTCCTTGACCAGCGGCAACACGCCCTCAAGACCGCGCAGCCCGATGCCAGGGTCGACTTCAAGCTGGGTGCGGACATGGGTGGTGCCGTGGAGGATGCACTTCTCGATCGTCTTCTTCGCGCGCTCGTAGACGTCCTCGGGCGTGAAGGCGGCCTTCAGCCGCGCGACTTCCCGGATCGCCTCGTCAAGATCGCCTTGCTCGGCCCGGCAGCGGTTCAGAATGCATGCCTTATCGAGATGCAAATGCGTCTCGACGAAGCCGGGTGAGACCAGCCTGCCGCCGACGTCGAGTTCTTCCGCTTCGGCACCGAGGCCGGTTTCTATCGCAACGATCTTGCCGCGTTCGATGCCAATATCGACGAGCCGACCGGAGTCGGATGGCAGGCGGGCGTTGCGCAGGATGAGATCCATGGCGTGTCCCTGTCGGAAACTAAATCCGGACGCAGGGGTGAAGTACACCGAGAAATGGCCTCGGCAGAATACAGCCGACGGCCTGGACGGCGGGCGGGATTCATTCGGGTAGGCTCCCCGCTATAGTATTGGCAATCGGCGGCTCTCGGTCTTAGGCTGTCTATCCGAAATCTGCGGAGCCCGTGTGTGCAATCTTGGGGTGCAGGTCGGGCTTCATTGCCGCAGGATCGAGCTTTGAGACAAACGGTTCACAAGGGAAAGCCGGGAGCGGCTGTAGGGAGGGTGATATGAAGAAGTACGGAATGTGGGTGGCCGTCGCGGTCGGGGCGATCCTATTGGCCTTGGCAGCGAGCAATAACCCGGCCGCAGCCAAGGACAAGGTGAAGGTCGGCTTCATCGGATCGCTGACCGGCGGCACCTCCGCCAACGGCCTCGGCGGGCGCAACTCGGCCGATCTGGCCGTGCGGCTCAGGAACGCCGACCCGAAAGCCAAGTACGAATACGAGATGATCTCGCTCGACGACGAGTGCAAACCGAACATCGGCGTCCAGGTGGCCACCAAGCTCGCCGCCGACAAGGACATCATCGCCGCCGCGACGCACTA
>JAHFPO010000165.1 GCA_023266695.1 Hyphomicrobiales bacterium
GGCCGCGCTGGCCGCGCTGGCCGCGCCCGCGGCGCCGGCCGGCGCGGCGCCGGCGCCGCAACAAGTCACGCCGCAGCTCATCGAAGCCGCCAAGCAAGAGGGCAAGGTCGTGTTCTACACCGCGATCGATCTCGCGGTGGCGGAGAAAGTCGCCAAGGCGTTCGAGGCGGCCTATCCGGGCATCGCCGTGCTGATCGAGCGCACCGGCGGCGAGCGCATCTTCCAGCGGCTGGCGCAGGAGCGGGCGAGCAACGTCCACGCGGTCGACGTGCTCGATGCCTCCGACACCGCGCTCTTCATCGTGTGGAAGCGGCAAAACTGGCTCGAGCCTTATCTGCCGCAGGAGGTGGCCGAGCGATGGCCGGCAGGCGAGCGCGACGCCGACGGCGCCTTCGCCAGCGTGCGCTTCACGCTGATGCCGATCGCCTACAACACCGATCTGGTGAAGCCCGAGGACGCCCCGAAAAGTTTCGCCGACCTGCTCGATCCGAAATGGGCGGGCAAGATCGTCAAGGCGCATCCGGGCTATAGCGGCGGCATTCTCACCTCCACCTTCCAGACCGCGCGCGATCTCGGCTGGGACTATTTCCAGAAGCTCGCCAAGCAGAAGGTGATGCAGGTGCAATCGGCAACCGAGCCGCCGAAGAAGCTCGCGCTCGGCGAGCGCGCCATCGAGGCGGACGGCCTCGAATACGTGCTGCATCAGCAGAAGGAGAAGGGCAGCCCGATCGCGATCGTCTATCCGAGCGAGGGCACGCCGTTCATCCCCGGCAGCGCCGCGATCGCCCGGGACGCGCCGCATCCCAACGCCGCGCGGCTGTTCGTGAGTTACCTGTTTTCGCGCGAGGCGCAGCAATTCCTGGTGGACGTCGGCGGCATGCGCTCGTTCCACCCCGGGGTGAAGAACAAGGCCGGCCGCAAGCCGCTTTCCGAGATCAAGCTGATGCGCTCCGACCCGGAAACGCAGGAGCGGCAGAGCGAGGAAATCAAGCGGAAATACGTGGAGTATTTCGGGATTTAGGGGGCTGTTGCCGGCCGAGAAGCCGCCCGGCGATTGGGGTTTCAGCGCCTGGGTCGAAATCAGCCCGGGCCCGGCTTGTGGCGCCCGAAGCCCCTCGGTAGGATCTTGCGCTGGAGACCGGGGTGGGAAAAAGGGGGCACGAAATTCATGTTCCAAGGATCGATCAGGCCTGCCGTGCGGCTGCTCACGGGAGCCGTGTTCGCACTCGCGCTCACCGCCTCCTCCGCTTCCGCCCAGCCCGCCTCCGCGGCCGCCACTCCATTCGAGAATCTGGCCGGCTCCTGGTCGGGCAACGGCGTGGTCGTGCTCGCGGGCGGAAGCAAGGAACGCATCCGCTGCCGGGTGACCTATGACGTCGCCGAGAACGGCCGCAGCGTCCAACAGAATCTGCGCTGCGCGAGCGACAGCTACACCTTCGACCTGAAGAGCAACATCCAGTACGCGGACGGCTACATCACCGGCCGCTGGAACGAGTCGAGCCGCAACAAGAGCGGCACTATCTCGGGGCGCGTCAGCGGCAATCAGATCGACGCGCTCGCCGAAACCTCCGGATTCTCGGCGTTCCTGACGCTGACCACGCGCGGCAACCGCCAGCAGGTCAGGATCAAGTCGGCGAGCACCGAGATCACCGAAGTCACGATCACGCTCAGCCGCGGCGGATCGCGCTGACGCAAATCAATTCCGCCTCATCACTCCGCCGCCTGGCTTGGTAGCGGCTCACCGCCGATGCGGCGGGCGAGGCTCGTCAGGAACATCGCGGTCGGCCGCAGAATCAACAGATCGGCGGTGAGCGCCGCCAGCATCGCGAAGGCGGAGAGCCAGCCGAACAGGCGGAGCGACGGCAGATCGGAAAACACCGTCACCGCCAGTCCGCACGCCAGCACCACCGAGGTCAGGATCAGCGCCGGGCCGACCAGAATGGTCGCCCGCTCGACGCCCACGCCCGGATCGGCGCCGGGCTTGTCCTCGAGCCGCAGGCGGTTGAGGAAGTGGATGGTCGCGCTCAAGCCCAGTCCGAAGGAGACCGTGAGCGCCACCACGCTCGCGAATTGCAGGCCCTGGCCCATCATCCACAAGAGCGTGCCCGCGAGCACGACCGGGAAGATGCCCGGCAAAATGCTCGCGAACATCACCACGAACGAGCGGAACGCGAGCCCGATGAAGGCGGCGACGAAGACGATCTCGATGGTGAGCCCGCGGTTCAGTTTGCCGATCATGTTGGCGCTGTTGCGCGCAGCGATCGCGGACAAGCCGGTGACGGAGATGCGGTAGCCGGGGTGCGCCGCGCGCACCGCGCCCAGGGTCTTGTCCAGGGTTTCGACCACGGGCAGGAGTTGGCTCGCGTCGATGTCGGGAATGCGGCCCGCCACCACCACCGCGTCCTGCTCGGCGGAAATGAACCGCCGCGTCAGGTACTCGGGCAGGAGGTCGACGTATTGTTTCAGGGTCTCGACGTCGGCCTTGCCCACCTTCTCGGCCAGCCAGCGCCGGAGCGACTCGAGCGACCACACGTTGCCGACGCCGGCCTGTTTCTCGACCACCGCATGCACGGCGGCGATGGTAGCGAGCGTTTCGAGGGCATAAAGCGAGGCGCCCTTGGGAAACTCGACCAGCACATCGATCGGATTGGCGCCGGTGAGCTTGACGTCGAGACGGCTGCTGGCGGCGACCGCCTGGCGCTTGTCGGGCACCTGGTCGGCGAGCCGGTAGCGCGGCTCCAGACTGGCGTAGATGAAAGCGAGACCGCCCACCGCCAGCACGCTGATCAAGCTGTAAAGGCCGGGACGGCTCACCATGCGGACGGCGACCCAGCGGCAGAAGCGGCGGAGCCAGTCGACGCCGGTATCCGCCCCTTTGATCTGAGCGGCGAAGGTCGCTTCCTTGCGCACCAGAAGAACGCCCAAGAGCGGCACCAGCGACAGCACCGCGAAGAGGGCGATCACGGTCGCGACCAGGCCCGCCTCCCCGAAGGTGCGGATCAGGTCGGAATCGGAGAACTGCAAGGCGATGAACGAGATTCCCGCCGTGCCGTGGGTGAGCACGCACGCCGGTCCGACCACCAGAACGGCATTGCGAAAGGCGTCATATTTGTTTTCGCCGGCGATCAGCCGGTCGCGCGCCGCGAAGGTCAGCTGCATCGAGTCGGAGAAACTGATGACCATGATCAGCGGCGTCATCACGTTCAAGAACATGTTGAGGCGGAAATCGAGCCATCCCAGCACGCCGAGCGCCAGCAGGATGGCGAGGAGCGGCGGGGCGGCCGCGATAATCATGAACGACACGCGCCGGAAGAACAGGATGGCGATCAGGCAGCCGGCGGAAAAGCCGAAGGCGTTGTAGATCAGCCGGTCGCGCTCGACCGCGGTGCGGATCTCGAGCTGCATCACCGGCACGCCGGAGAGCTGGGCGGTGAGCTCGGTGCCGGCGAGGTCCTCCGCCATAGTCTTGCGGATCTCGCGGACGGTATCGGCGAGCCCCTTGGTCTGAACGATGGCGGGATCGAGCGCCAGCACGATCAGCGCGAGCGTGCCGTCCTCCGCCAGCAGCTTGCCGCGGATGATCTCGTTCGTCAGCACGCGCTCTTTGAGCTTTTCGTATTCGGCCCCTTGCGGGAGCTCCTCGGGAAACAGCGGCGCCGGAAGCCTGCCGCCCTCCGGCGGCTGGCGGGCCGAGAACAGCGAGATGATGCCGCGCGTGCCTTCGATCAATTGCAGGTCGGTGACGAGATCGCGCAGCTTCTCGAGCGAATCGCGCTCGAGCAGCGTCTTGCCCTCGACGACGACGAGCACGTCGAACTCGCTCGACGGGAAGCGCCGCGTCACCTCTTGGAACTGCTTGTATTCGGCCGAGTCCGAACGAAACAACTGGCTGAGCGAATCGTCGACCTTGATGCGCTCGACCCCGAACACCGCCGCGATGGTAAGGACGGCGAGCACGATCGCGGAGAGGACGGGCGCACGCAGGGAGATGAGGCCGACGCGCTCGATGCCGAGCGCGATGTCATGCAGCTTGCGCACGCTCTCGGGCTGGGGCTCGCCCCCGCCGTCCCCTCTCATCCGATCGGAAGTTCCCGTCGACACGAACGATCTCCTCACCGCCACAGCGACATGAAGCTTGTTCCGCGCGGGGCGTCAAATACCACGGGCGGCGCAGCACCTCCGCGCCGCGCCGCCCGAGGTAATCCGATTCGGAGACACTTAGTTCGCAGCGAAACAGTAGAACAGCCCCGCGCCGCCGGTGCTGACCAGATCAGTCTGGCTGCAGCCCCCTCCGGGCCCGCGCGAGGGATGCGACGAATTCCACGACTTG
>JAHFPO010000166.1 GCA_023266695.1 Hyphomicrobiales bacterium
GTCGCTGGATCCCCTACCGCCGCAGTTCTATCCCCAGTGCCGCGAAATCTATCTGGAGGAGCTTACGCAGCGGGCGGCATCGGCACGAGTTTTCACCAACACCCATCCGATGCACATTCATGCCGCCGCCCGCCTGCCCAGTGTGCTTGGCAACGTCCGATTCATTTTCGTGAAGCGAAATATGGATGACGTCATGCTGCGCATCTATATGCGTAATTATCGACAGGGAAATCCCTACGCCTACAGTCTCGAATCCATTCGCGATCACGTCGTCTGGTACCATGAGATGATGGATCTAATGGCCGAGAAGTTCCCCGATATTGTTCGCATCGTTCGCTACGAGGACATGGTGGAAGACCCGGCTGGAGCTTTGCGCGTGGCGGCGGAACTGTGCGGCCTTCCCATGACCGACAAACCTCTGCCAGCGCTCGGCGATGACCGCGGCTGCGCTGCGCCTTATCGAGAGTTCATAGCCGCCGCGCTCGAACGTTGAGCCGCGCATCCGCAGCATTTTCAGGACCGGCTCGATCCGCTAACGCCGCCGCTCAACGCAGATCGAAGCGGATCGGCGCCGCGAAATCCATTCTTGAATGTCCGAGCCCCGGCGGGAACGGCGGGAACGGCGAGGCCCGGCGCACCATCGCGACCGCCGCCTCGTCGAGAAGAGCGGCGCCGCTCGAAAGCGCCAGCGCGGACGATAGCACCTGGCCGTTGGACGCAAGCGCGAAGCGCACAGTGGCGACCCCGGTGATGCCGCGGCTACTCGCCTCCGGCGGATAGATCCGGTGGCGCGAAAGATGCGCGAGCACCTGCGCCTGATAGGAGGAGACAGCGGCGCGCCCGCCACTCTCGGCTTCGCCGGAAGCGCCGGCGCGGCCGTCGGAATGGTTGGCGGCGGCGCGGGCGGGAGCGGCCGCGGTGCTCGGGCTAGCGCGCGCGGATTTACTCGCCTCCCGCTCGGGGGTCTCGCGCGCAGGCTCGGTCTTGCGCTTCTCCTCGATCAGCAACTTGGCGGCGGGCGCCTCCGGCGCCTTCGCGGTCTCGACCGCGCGCGGCGGTGCCAGCGCCTCCTCCGGCAGAGCCGGGCGCGGTGCTTCGGCCGCTGTCGGTGAAACGGGTATGCCGGGCGCGGCCGGTTTTTTCGCTGCCTCGGCCTGAAGCGTGGGCGTCGTAACCTTCGCCTCCGGCTTGGTCGCGTTGGTCGGCGCTGTCGCCGCGGGAAGCGTGGTCTCGACCACCACTTCGACCGGCACGATCATCACGGTTCCCTCGGCCGTGGCCGCGGCGGTCGCGCCTGAGGCGCGTTCGAGATCGTCGGCGAAGCGGAGTTGGAACAAGAGATAAATGATCGCGTGGAGGGCGATCGAGACGATGAGAGCGACGCGCAGCCATTCGCGCACGGCTGGCGGCAACAGGGTCGGCCGCTCGCCGGTCATGGGCGCGGCGGGGATCGCCGCCGCTTTATCCGCCCCGGGCTTTCGCGCCGGAAAGGCGATGACGTCGGCGCTCCGGGTCTTTTCCTTGGCTCGGGTCGAACCCCGCATGATCCCGCTTGTCCCCTGATCGATGCCCGCCCATCGCACGGGATGCGGGAAAAGAAAAGGAGCGCGGGACGCTCTCGCGCCCTAAAGCGCCGCCGCGATCGCCTTGCCGAGCTCCTGGGTCGAGGCCTTGCCGCCGATGTCGGGCGTGCGCGGCCCGTCGGTGAGCACGCGCTCGATCGCGCGCACGATCGCGGCGGCGGCGTCGGGATGGCCGAGGTGCTCGAGCATCATCGCGCCCGACCAGATCTGGCCGATCGGATTGGCGATGTTCTTGCCGTAGATGTCGGGCGCCGAGCCGTGCACCGGCTCGAACATCGAGGGATACTTGCGCTCCGGATTGAGATTGCCCGAGGGCGCGATGCCGATGGTGCCGGTGCAGGCGGGGCCGAGGTCGGACAGAATATCGCCGAACAGATTGGAGCCCACCACCACGTCGAACCAGTCCGGATGCTGCACGAAATGCGCCACCAGGATGTCGATGTGGAACTGGTCGGTGCGCACGCCGGGATATTTCTTGGCGGCGGCGCGGAAGCGCTCGTCCCAATAGGGCATGGTGATGGAAATGCCGTTCGACTTGGTAGCCGAGGTGACGTGCTTCTTCGGCCGGCTCGCCGCGAGCTCGAAGGCGTATTTCAGGATGCGGTCGACGCCGGTGCGCGTGAAGATCGTCTGCTGGGTCGCCATCTCGCGCTCGGTGCCCTCGTAGATGCGGCCGCCGATCGAGGAATATTCGCCTTCGGTATTCTCGCGCACCACGATGAAATCGATGTCGCCGATGGCGCGTCCGGCGAGCGGCGATTTTATGCCGGGCATCAGCCGCACCGGCCGCACATTGGCATATTGATCGAACTGGCGGCGGATCGGGATGAGCAGGCCCCACAGCGACACGTGGTCGGGCACACCCGGGAAACCGACGGCGCCCAGGAAGATCGCATCGTGCGCGCGGATGCGGTCGAGCCCGTCCTCCGGCATCATGCGGCCGTGCTTGGCGTAATGCTCGCAGCTCCACGGCAGCTCGTCCCACTCAAAGCGGACGCCGAATTTGCCGCCCGCCGCTTCCAGCACGCGCATGCCCTCGGGCACCACTTCCTTGCCGATGCCGTCGCCCGGAATGACGGCGACCTTGTATTCCTTCAGGTTCGGTCCGCGACTGGACATCGGTGAATCTCCGTTTGACGCTTCAAGGGCGGGCGGCGGCAGCGGGCCACAGCTTCGGCGCGCTACGCTGATATTGCGGCGGGCGTTTCACTTCGGCCTGAAGATCGCGCGCCGCGTGCCAAGCCCAATGGGGATCATCGAGCATGGCGCGGGCGAGCGCCACCATGTCGGCCTTGCCTGCGGCGATGATCGCTTCCGCTTGGCGGGGCTCGGTGATGAGCCCGACCGTGCGCGTCGCGATCCCCGCCTCGCGGCGAACCTTCTCGGCGAGCGGCGCATTATAGCCGGGCGTGGTCGGATTGCGGGTGTCGAGGGCGATCCCGCCCGACGATACGTCGACATGATCGAGCCCCGCCTGTTTCAGCGCCCGGGCGAAGGCGACCGCGTCGTCGGGCGTGAGCCCGCCCTCCATCCAGTCGCTGCCGGTCATGCGCGCGCCCACGGGCGTCTCCTTCGGCACCACCGCGCGCACCGCTTTCGCCACTTCGAGCGGAAAACGCATGCGCGCCGCGAGCGCGCCGCCATAGCCGTCGGTGCGCCGGTTGGAGAGCGGCGAGACGAAACTGTGCAGGAGATAGCCGTGCGCCATGTGCATTTCGATCGCATCGAAGCCGATGCGCACGGCGCGCTTCGCCGCCGCCACGAAGGCCGCGCGCACGCGCGCGATATCCTCCGCCGTCATGGCGCGGGGCGCCGGCCAGCCTTCGCCGAACGGGATGGCGGAGGGCGCGATCGTCTCCCACGCGCCATCGCCGGGCTTGAACGGTTGCCCGCCTTCCCACGGGCGCCGCGAGGAGCCCTTGCGGCCGGCGTGCGCAAGCTGGATGCCGAGCTTGGCCGTGCCGATGCGGCGGCAATGCTGGATCACGCGGTGGAGCGCCGCCTCGCATTGATCCGAATAGAGTCCGAGACAGCCCGGCGTGATGCGGCCGTCGCGCTCGACGTCGGTCATCTCCACCATCAGGAGGCCGGCGCCGGAATTCGCCAGCATGCCGAGATGGGTCATGTGCCAATCGGAGGCGGCGCCGTCCTCGGCGCTGTATTGGCACATGGGCGAGACCACGATGCGGTTCTCGAGCTCGAGGTGGGCGAGGCGGAGAGGCGAGAACAGGACGCTGGCCATGGGGCTCGCTCGAGCTTGCGGATCAGGTGAAGCGGGGAGGCTGGTGAGCCCGGATGGGATCGAACCATCGACACCGTGATTAAAAGTTATCGCGGGCGCATGCAAGATCAATCACTTGCGCGAATGACCCGTCCGATTTCGCCCTGATTTCACTGCGATATCGGATGCGATGCATTCGTAGACATTGTAAATTGGTGTACTTAAATGGCTGTGCTCACTGTGCCGGTTTTGCCTCATCAAGTAGCTTCGCAAGCAAACTGACAAACGCGATAAATTAAAGAGCACGTTCCGGATCATCATGAATGAAATTATGCGAGCGCGGGTTTCTAAGACCAGAAACCGCGCCGGAAAACATCATCATGAATCCCAGAGGTGGTCCCACTTCCTGAGACAGGGGGTTAAGATGGATTTGATGACGAAGAGGACGATCCACCATGAGGACGCGGAGACGGTTTTCGGCTGAGTTCAAGGCGAAGGTCGCGCTTGAGG
>JAHFPO010000167.1 GCA_023266695.1 Hyphomicrobiales bacterium
GCGCCAGCTCGATGCCTTCGCCCGCCTCGATCGGCTGTTCGCGACCGGCAATGAGCCGCCGAGCGCGCGCGCCGCGCGCGTCGTGATCGAGACCTGGGAGAAGAAAACCGGGCGCCGCGCACCCGCCTAGAATTTCAGCGGCATCAGCGTGATCAGTATGGCCAAGGCCACGGCGTCGAGAACCAAGGCCACGACGAACGGGGCGAGGTTTGATTCCTTCGATAGGATGTTCATGGCGCTGCTCCCAAGCTCGAACGCGGACGCGGCATCCGCAATTCGTTGCAAGCTAGGAGAGGCGGGGAAGGGAGTAATTGATCTAGCGCAAAGGTACGATTTTCCGGGACCGGATCATCGCTCGAGCCCGCGGTCCCATGCAACCGATTATCGCGCCGCGCGCGCGCCGCGCGCATCGTGATCGAGATCAGCGAGAAAAAGATGGGAAGGCGCTTGTCTCTTGATCCGTCATCCCGGCCGTAGCGCCCGAGCGGCGCGGAGAGCCGGGATCGTATGCGGCTCGCGATCCCGGATCAGCGATGCACCGCGGAGCCTGTCCTTGGGCTTGCCGAAGGCAAGACCCGAGGGCGCTGCATCGCATCCGGGATGACCGGCCATTGGCCGGTCACTTCCTCCGCGAGATCGGCTGATAGTCGCGCCGCGCCGCGCCGGTATAGAGCTGGCGCGGGCGGCCGATCTTCTGGCTCGGGTCCTCGATCATCTCCTTCCACTGCGCGATCCAGCCCACCGTGCGGGCGAGCGCGAACAGCACCGTGAACATCGCGGTCGGGAAGCCCATCGCCTTCAGCGTGATGCCGGAATAAAAATCGATGTTGGGATAGAGCTTCTTCTCGATGAAATATTCGTCGTGCAAGGCGATGCGTTCGAGCTCCATGGCGACGCCCAAGAGCGGATCGTCCTTGTGGCCGATCTCATTCAACACCTCGTAGCAGGTCTTCTGCATGATCTTGGCGCGCGGATCGTAGTGCTTGTAGACCCGGTGGCCGAAGCCCATGAGGCGGAACGGGTCGTTCTTGTCCTTGGCGCGTTTGACGTATTCGGGGATGCGGTCGACGTGGCCGATCTCGCCCAGCATCTTGAGCGCGGCCTCGTTGGCGCCGCCGTGGGCGGGCCCCCACAGGCAGGCGATGCCGGCGGCGATGCAGGCGAACGGATTGGCGCCCGAGGAGCCGGCGAGCCGCACCGTCGAGGTCGAGGCGTTCTGCTCGTGGTCGGCGTGCAGGATGAAAATCCGGTCCATGGCGCGCGCCAGCACCTGGTTCGGCTTGTAGTCCTCGCACGGCACCGCGAAGCACATGCGCAGGAAATTCGTGGCGTAGTCGAGATCGTTCTTGGGATAGATGAACGGCTGGCCGATCGTGTATTTGAAGGCCATGGCGGCGAGCGTCGGCATCTTGGCGATCATGCGCAGCGAGGCGATCAGGCGCTGCTGCGGGTCGGCGATGTCGGTGGAGTCGTGATAGAAGGCCGAGAGCGCGCCGACCGAGCCCACCAGCACCGCCATCGGATGGGCGTCGCGGCGGAAGCCCTGGAAAAACCGGCTCATCTGCTCGTGCACCATGGTGTGATAAGTCACGCGATGCACGAAGTCGGACTTCTGCGCCGAGGTCGGCAGCTCGCCGTAGAGGAGCAGGTAGCAGGTCTCCAGGAAATCGCCGTGCTCGGCGAGCTGCTCGATCGGATAGCCGCGATAGAGCAGAATGCCCTCGTCGCCGTCGATATAGGTGATCTTCGATTCGCAGCTCGCGGTCGAGGTGAAGCCGGGATCGTAGGTGAACATCCCGGTCTCGCCGTAGAGCTTGGCGATGTCGACGACCGAAGGGCCGATGGTGCCCGGCCGAACCGGCGTCTCCCATTTCTGGTTGCCGACGGTGAGGGTCGCGGATTTGGCCGGCGGTTGCTTGGCGTCCATCCGGGTTCTCCATCAGGGCAGGATCGGCGGCGGGTTGCCGGGCCAGGGTCGTTATAAAACCATTCGGTTAAGCCGGGGATAAACACTAAGTAGTCCTTCCCGCCGGCCCTCGCAAGCAGAGGCGCGGCGCGGTGGAAAGGGCAGACGGGCCACGCGCGGGGACTCCTCAGCCCGGGTCGGGGCCGTAACGGTTGGGTCCTTTGGTGCCGGGGACAATCCCGAGCGCCAGCACAGTCACGATGTGAACGGTGTGTTCCACAATGCCGGCCCAGCGCCCGATAGGGGTAGGCTGCAACGCGGTTCCCGCCAGGCCGAAAATGGCGGCCAGGATAAACGCGAACGAAGGAACGAAAAAGAAGACCGCGATCCATCCCGGCCAGTTCAAGTCTTGCAGCCGCTTCGCCAGCACCGCCAGGGACGGATAGAGAATGATCAGGATCACGGCGAGATAGCCAAAACCGTGCCGCCGCATGTCCCCGAGCGTCGGTTCGAAGGCGGCCGCGAATGGATCGCGCCGGAGCATCACGAAGGTCACCGCCAATGAAACCACGCCAAAAAAGAGGAACAGGGCGCCCGTTCCGATCCAGAACGGCTTGCGCGCGATGCGCCCGTGCAAGCCGGTGAATAGCGCGATGATGTTCCCCATGCCCGTCCCCCCGCTCGACCTGGTGTTACCCCGCTTCAGAATAGCCGGATCGAAGCGCCCTGTCCCGGCTGCGGTCAGGCCGCGGCGGCGACGCCGGCCTGGTCGCGCAGGCGGGCCAGACTCTCCTCCTTGCCGAGCACCATCATGACCTCGAAAATGCCGGGCGAGGTGGAGCGCCCGGTGAGCGCGGCGCGCAGCGGCTGGGCGACGGCGGCAAGCTTCACGTCCTCGCGCGCGGCCATCTCGCGCACGGCCGAATCCAGCGTCTCTGCGGTCCAGTTGGTTTTTTCGAGCAGCTTGATGGTGCGCTTGAGGATCGCGCGCGCCTTGGCATCGAGGATCGCGCGCGCCTTGTCGTCGAGCTCGAGCGGGCGCTCGGCGAGCAGATAGCGCGCGCCCTCGGCGAGATCGACCAGCGTCTTGGCGCGCTCCTGCAAGCCCGGCATGGCGGCGAGCACCTGGGCGCGCCGCGCGGCCAGGCGCCGGGCGACGAACTCTCCGTCGGCGAGTTCGGGGGCGAAGGCTGCGAGCGCGGCCACCAGCTCCGCATCCGGCATGGTGCGGATGTAATGGCCGTTCAGGTTCTCCAGCTTGGCGAAATCGAAGCGCGACGGCGAGCGGCCGACGCGGGCGAGGTCGAACAGCGAGATCATCTCCTCGGTGGTGAATATCTCCTGGTCGCCGTGGCTCCAGCCGAGGCGGACGAGATAGTTGCGGAGCGCCGCCGGCAGATAACCCATGGCGCGGTAGGCCTCGATGCCGAGCGCGCCGTGGCGCTTGGAGAGCTTGGCGCCGTCCGACCCGTGGATGAGCGGGATATGGGCCATCGCCGGCAGCGGCCAGCCGAGGGCGTCGTAGATGTGCTTCTGGCGCGCGGCGTTGGTGAGATGATCGTCGCCGCGGATGATGTGGGTGACGCCCATGTCGTGGTCGTCGACCACCACGGAGAGCATATAGGTGGGGGTGCCGTCGGAGCGCAGCAGCACGAGGTCGTCGAGATCCTTGTTCTGCCAGGCGACCTTGCCCTGGACGAGGTCGTGGATCTCGATCTCGCCCTCGGTCGGCGCCTTGAGGCGGATCACGGGGGCGACGCCCGCGGGCGCCGCGGCGGGGTCGCGTTCGCGGCAGCGGCCGTCATAGAGCTTGGAGCGGCCCTCCTTGCGGGCCTGCTCGCGCATCACCTGCAGCTCCTCGGGCGTGCAATAGCAGCGATAGGCATTGCCTTTCGCCAGCATCTCCTCGGCCACTTCGCGGTGGCGCGCGGCGCGGGCGAACTGATGGATCGGCTCGCCGTCCCACTCGATGCCGAGCCATTTCAAGCCGTCGAAAATTGCCGCAACCGCGGCTTCGGTCGAGCGCACGCGATCGGTGTCCTCGATGCGCAGGAGCATCTTGCCGCCGGTATGGCGCGCATAGAGCCAGTTGAAGAGCGCGGTGCGCGCCCCGCCGATGTGGAGAAAGCCGGTGGGCGAGGGCGCGAAGCGGGTGACGACGGGGTCGGTCATGGGTCCGTGTAGCATAGGAACGGAAAAGGATGGCAGTGCTTACACCGCGTGGTGCAACACTAGAGCCGTCATCCTGAGGTGCCCGCCGAAGGCGGGCCTCGAAGGATGATCGGCTCCGAGCGTCACCCTTCGAGGCTCGCTTCGCTCGCACCTCAGGGTGACGGGTAACGTAGGGCACCAAGCCATACGACTTGGCGCGCCTATGCGGATTTGGCACATAG
>JAHFPO010000058.1:0-3937 GCA_023266695.1 Hyphomicrobiales bacterium
ACCATCCGCTCGATTGCCCGATCTGCGACCAGGGCGGCGAATGCGACCTGCAGGACCAGGCCATGGCTTACGGCGTCGATTCTTCGCGCTATGCCGAGAACAAGCGCGCGGTCGAGGACAAATATATCGGGCCGCTGGTCAAGACCATCATGACGCGCTGCATCCACTGCACGCGCTGCGTCCGTTTCGCCACCGAGGTCGCCGGCATCCCCGAGCTCGGCTCCATCGGCCGCGGCGAGGACATGGAAATCACCACCTATCTCGAAGGGGCGATGAAATCCGAGCTGCAAGGGAACGTGATCGATCTCTGCCCGGTCGGCGCGCTCACCTCGAAGCCCTATGCGTTCCAGGCGCGGCCGTGGGAGCTCGTGAAAACAGAGTCGATCGACGTGATGGACGCGCTCGGCTGCAACATCCGCGTCGATACGCGCGGGCGCGAGGTCTTGCGTATCTTGCCCCGCCTCAACGAGGACGTGAACGAGGAATGGATTTCCGACAAGACCCGTTTCGTGTGGGACGGGCTCAGAACCCAGCGCCTCGACCAGCCCTATATCCGCGCGAACGGACGGCTCAGGTCCGCGACCTGGAGCGAGGCCTTCGCCGCAGTCAGCCGGCGGGTGAAGACGACCAAGCCCGACCGCATCGGCGCTATCATCGGCGATCTCGCCGCGGTGGAGGAATCCTTCGCGCTTGTTGACCTGATGACGCGGCTCGGCTCACCCCACGTCGATTGCCGGCAGGACGGCGCCGCGCTCGATCCCGCCCGCGGCCGCGCCAGCTATCTCTTCAATGCGACCATCGCCGGGATCGAGCGCGCGGACGCCTTGCTCATCGTCGGCTCCAATCCGCGCCGCGAGGCGACCTTGCTCAACGCGCGCATCCGCAAGCGCTGGCGCATGGGCAATTTCCCCATCGGTCTCGTCGGCGAACGCGCCGATTTCACCTATGACTACGATCATCTCGGCGCCGGGCCGGATACGCTGGCCGAGATCGCCGCCGGCAAGCACGCCTTCTGCGATACGCTCAAGAAGGCCGAGCGGCCGATGCTGATCCTGGGTCAAGGCGCGCTCGCACGGGTGGACGGCGCCGCGATCGCGGCACTCACCGCCATGGCCGCGCTCGAGGGCGGCATGATCAAGGACGGCTGGAACGGCTACTCGGTGCTGCACACGGCGGCCGCCCGCGTGGGAGCGCTCGATGTCGGCGCGGTGCCGGGGAAGGGCGGTCACGACGTGGCGGGGATGTTGAAGCCGGGCGCGCTCGACCTTTTGTTTTTGCTCGGCGCCGACGAAATCGAAGTGCCGCCGGACGCGTTCGTCGTCTATCTCGGGACTCATGGCGACCGCGGCGCCCACCGCGCCGACGTGATCCTGCCGGGCGCCGCCTATACGGAAAAATCCGCGATCTATGTGAACACCGAAGGCCGGCCGCAGCTCGCGAACCGCGCCGCCTTCCCGCCCGGCGAGGCGCGCGAGGACTGGGCGATTTTGCGCGCGCTCTCCGACGCGCTCGGGGCCAAGCTCCCCTATGACTCGCTCGCCGATCTCCGCCGCGCGCTCGCAGCGAAGCATCCCCATCTCGCGCGCCTCGACCAGATCGAGCCGGCCGATCCCGCCTCGATCAGGAAGCTCGCGGCCATGGGCGGCAAGACCGACAAGGCGCCGTTGCGTTCCGCCATCAAGGATTTCTATCTCACCAATGCGATCGCGCGCGCCTCGGCGATCATGGCGGAATGCTCGGCCTTGGCGGCGGGCAAGATTCCGCAGGCGGCGGAATGACGGCGATGACCGAATTCTTCTGGAGCACCGTCTTTCCGATCCTGATCATCGTCGGGCAAAGCCTCGCCTTGCTGGTGGCGCTCCTGATCTTTATCGCCTACGTGCTCCTCGCCGACCGCAAGATCTGGGCGGCGGTGCAGATGCGGCGCGGCCCCAACGTGGTCGGCCCGTGGGGGCTGCTGCAGAGCTTCGCCGATTTCCTCAAGTTCGTGCTGAAGGAGCCGGTGATTCCGGCGGGCGCCAACAAGGGCGTCTTTCTGCTCGCTCCGCTCGTCACCACCGTGCTCGCATTCGCCGCCTGGGCGGTGATCCCGCTCGATCGCGGCTGGGCCATCGCCGACATCAATGTCGGCATCCTCTATCTCTTCGCGATCTCCTCGCTCATGGTCTACGGCATCATCATGGGCGGCTGGGCCTCGAATTCGAAATATCCGTTTCTGGCGGCACTCCGCTCGGCGGCGCAGATGGTGTCCTACGAAGTCTCCATCGGCTTCGTCATTGTCACGGTGCTGCTATGCGTGGGCTCGCTCAATCTGACTGCGATCGTCGAGGCGCAGGCGGGGCCGTTCGGATTGTTCCAGTGGTTCTGGCTGCCGCTCCTGCCGCTGTTCGTGATCTTCTTCGTCTCGGCGCTGGCGGAGACCAACCGCCCGCCGTTCGATCTGGTGGAAGCCGAATCCGAGCTGGTCGCCGGATTCATGGTGGAATATTCGTCGACGCCCTATCTCCTGTTCATGCTCGGCGAATACGTGGCGATCATGACCATGTGCGCCATGGCGACCATTCTCTTTCTCGGCGGCTGGCTGCCGCCGTTTCCGGTCGTGCCTTTCACCTGGGTGCCCGGCGTGGTGTGGTTCGTCGCCAAGCTCTCCTTCATGTTCTTCCTGTTCGCCATGGCCAAGGCGATCGTGCCGCGCTATCGCTACGACCAGCTGATGCGGCTCGGCTGGAAGGTGTTTTTGCCGGCGACCCTGGTGATGCTGGTCGCGGTGGCGGGCGTGCTGCATTTCACGGGGCTGGCGCCGAAATGAGACGGGAATCGTCCGATGAATCTCTCCTTATGGGGACAGATCGGCGCACTCGTGGGCGCCGCCATCGGCTACGCCAACTACGCGTTCATTCTTTCCATCATCGAGCCAAGGCTGCGGGCGCTCGACCAGTCACAGACGACCGAGGAGCGCAGCGACTTCGAGCGCAAGATCGTGCTCCTGCGCCGGATCATGCTGGTGATCGAGGTCGCCGTTTTCGCCGGGGTCGGCTATTTCTTGGGATCAACCTTCGGCGGTTAGGAATGGGACGATGAAGCTCGACCGGACGGCGCGCGGCTTGTTCCTGTGGGAATTCGTCACCGCCTTCTTTCTCGCCATGCGTTATTTTTTCGCCCGCAAGGCGACGCTCAACTATCCGTTCGAGAAGGGGATGGTTAGCCCGCGCTTTCGCGGCGAACATGTGCTGCGCCGCTATCCCAACGGCGAGGAGCGCTGCATCGCTTGCAAGCTGTGCGAAGCGATCTGTCCGGCGCAGGCGATCACCATCGAGGCGGGGCCGCGCAGGAACGACGGCACGCGCCGCACCACGCGCTACGATATCGACATGGTGAAGTGCATCTATTGCGGGCTGTGCCAGGAATCCTGCCCGGTCGATGCCATCGTCGAGGGACCGAACTTCGAGTTCGCGACCGAGACGCGCGAGGAGCTGTACTACGACAAGGAACGCCTGCTCGCGAACGGCGACCGCTGGGAGCGCGAGATCGCCAAGAACCTCGCGCTCAACGCGCCCTACCGTTGAGGATCGGCCGTTGAACCTCGCCGCGCTGTTCTTCTATTTGTTCTCCGGCGTCACCGTCGCCGCCGCCTTCATGGTGATCGCGGCGAAGAATCCGGTGCACTCCGTGCTCTTTCTCATCCTCGCCTTCGTCAATGCGGCGGGACTGTTTCTGCTCCTCGGCGCCGAGTTCCTGGCGATGATCCTCATCGTCGTCTATGTCGGCGCGGTCGCGGTGCTGTTTCTGTTCGTGGTGATGATGCTGGACGTCGATTTCGCCGAGCTGCGCCAGGGCTTTCTGCAATATCTGCCGGTCGGCGCGCTGGTCGGCGTCGTTTTCCTGGTCGAGCTGGTGCTGGTGGTCGGCGCCTGGGTGACGCGGCCGGGCATCGAAC
>JAHFPO010000058.1:4037-12452 GCA_023266695.1 Hyphomicrobiales bacterium
TTCGCCGAGCTGCGCCAGGGCTTTCTGCAATATCTGCCGGTCGGCGCGCTGGTCGGCGTCGTTTTCCTGGTCGAGCTGGTGCTGGTGGTCGGCGCCTGGGTGACGCGGCCGGGCATCGAACTCGCGATCCGGGCGCCGATCCCGCCGTTGCGGGAGGCGACCAACACCCAGGCGATCGGCCGCGTGCTCTACACCACCTATGTGCATTTCTTCGAATTGGCCGGGATCGTGCTCCTGGTCGCCATGGTCGGCGCCATCGTGCTGACGCTCCGCCACAAGGAGGGCGTCAAGCGCCAGGACGTCGGCCGGCAGATCGCGCGCACGCGCGCGACTTCGATCGAAATCCGCAAGGTACGGTCGGGGCAGGGGATCTGAAACGCCATGACCATCGGCCTCTCCCACTATCTCACCGTCGGCGCCATCCTGTTCACGCTCGGCATCCTCGGCATCTTCTTGAACCGCAAGAACGTCATCGTCATCCTGATGTCGATCGAGCTGATCCTGCTCGCGGTCAACATCAACCTCGTCGCCTTCTCCGCCTTCATCGGCGACATCGTCGGCCAGGTGTTCGCGCTCCTGGTGCTCACCGTCGCCGCGGCCGAGACCGCGATCGGGCTCGCCATCCTGGTGGTCTATTTCCGCAACCGCGGCTCGATTGCGGTCGAAGACATCAATCTGATGAAGGGCTAACGCATGATCCCGAAAAGTGGACACCGGTTTTCGGATCGGATCATGCCTCAGAAGAGATAACGGGCATGGTTCAGGCGATCGTATTCCTGCCGCTCCTCGGCTGCCTCGCCGCGGGCCTCCTCGGGCGCTTCCTCGGCGCCCGCGGCTGCGGGATTCTGACCAGCGCGCTCCTCACCGTCTCGGCCATCCTCTCCTGGATCGTCTTCGTCGACGTCGGCGTCTACGGCCACGACGCCCACGTCAGGCTGTTCACCTGGATTTCCGCCGGCGCCCTCGCCGTCGACTGGGCGCTCAAGGTCGACCCATTGGTCGCGGTCATGCTGGTGGTCGTCACCAACGTGTCGGCGCTCGTCCATATCTATTCCATCGGCTACATGGACGAGGACCCGCACCAGCCGCGCTTCTTCTCCTATCTCTCGCTGTTCACGCTCGCCATGCTGATGCTGGTGACGGCGGACAATCTGGTGCAGCTCTTTTTCGGCTGGGAGGGCGTCGGGCTCGCGAGCTATCTCTTGATCGGCTTCTGGTACCTGAAGCCGGAAGCCAACGCGGCGGCGATCAAGGCCTTCATCGTCAACCGCATCGGCGATTTCGGATTCGCGCTCGGCATTTTCGCGCTCTACGCCATGATCGGGTCGGTCGGCTATGAAACGATCTTCGCCGAGGCGAAGTCGCTCGCCGGCAAGACCATCCATTTCGCCGGCCGCGACTTCGACGCGCTCACCGTCATTTGCCTGCTTCTGTTCATGGGCGCGATGGGCAAGTCGGCGCAGTTCCTCCTGCACACCTGGCTCCCCGACGCCATGGAAGGCCCGACCCCGGTCTCGGCGCTGATCCACGCCGCCACCATGGTGACGGCGGGCGTGTTCATGGTGGCGCGTCTGTCGCCGCTGTTCGAGCTCGCGCCCACGGCGCTTACGGTCGTCACCTTCGTCGGCGCCACCACTGCCTTCTTCGCCGCCACCGTCGGCCTCGTGCAGAACGACATCAAGCGCATCGTCGCCTATTCGACCTGCTCGCAGCTCGGCTACATGTTCGTGGGTATGGGCGTCGGCGCCTATTCGGTCGGCATGTTCCATCTCTTCACCCATGCCTCGTTCAAGGCGCTCCTGTTCCTCGGCGCCGGCTCGGTGCTCCGTGCCATGCACCACGAGCAGGACATCCGGAAGATGGGCGGGCTCAGGAACCGCATCCCCTTCACCTACGCGGTGATGGTGGTGGGCACGCTCGCGCTCACCGGCTTCCCGCTGACGGCCGGATTCTTCTCCAAGGACGCGATCATCGAGGCGGCCTACGCGAGCGACGGCGCGGCGGCGCAGTACGCGTTCTGGCTTACCGTCATCGCCGCCGCGCTCACGTCGTTCTACGGCTGGCGCCTCATCTTCGTGGTGTTCCACGGCAATTCACGCGCCGATCGCCACACCCTCGAGCACGCCCATGAATCGCCCTGGGTGATGACGGTGCCGCTCGCCTTTCTCGCCTTGGGCGCGCTTGTCCTCGGTCTCGGCTTCAAGGGAATTTTCACCGGCCCGGAGGGGGTCGCCCGGTTCTTCCGGGATTCGTTGTTCTCCGCGTCCAACCACAAGATTCTCGAGGACATGCATCACGTCCCGATCTGGGTGGCGTCATCGGCGACCGTGATGATGCTCGCTGGATTCCTGGTCGCCTATTGGTTCTATATCCGCGATCCGGAAGCGCCGAAGCGCCTCGCCGAGCGGCAGGACCTGCTCTACCGCTTCCTCCTCAACAAGTGGTACTTCGACGAGATCTACGATTTCCTGCTGGTGCGGCCGGCGATGTGGCTCGGCCGCGTCCTGTGGAAACAGGGCGACGGCTGGCTGATCGACGGCTTCGGGCCCGACGGCGTCTCGGCGCGCGTCATCGACGTCACCAACCGCGTGGTGCGGCTGCAGACCGGCTATCTCTATCACTATGCCTTCGTGATGCTGATCGGCGTCGCCGCCATCATCACCTGGTTCCTGGTGTGGGGAGGCGGCTCATGATGGTGGGCTGGCCGATCCTCTCGGTGGTGGTGTTCCTGCCGCTGGTGGGCGCGCTCTTCATCTTCGCGCTCCAGGGCGACGACGAGGCGACCCAGCGCAATGCGCGCTACGTGGCGCTGTGGACGACGCTCGTCACCTTCGCGCTGTCGCTCCTGCTCGTCGCCGGCTTCGAGCGGGCGACCGCCGAGTTCCAGTTCGTCGAGAACCATTATTGGCTCGGCGGCACCATCCGCTACCACATGGGCGTCGACGGCATCTCGCTGCCGTTCGTGATTCTCACCACCTTCCTGATGCCGGTTTCGATCTTGGCGAGCTTCGGTCCGATCAAGACGCGGGTGAAGGAATACATGATCGCCTTCCTGGTGCTCGAGACCCTGATGGTCGGCACCTTTTGCGCGCTCGATCTGGTGCTGTTCTACGTGTTCTTCGAGGGCGGCTTGATCCCGATGTTCCTGATCATCGGGATCTGGGGCGGCGCGCGGCGGGTCTATGCCACCTTCAAATTCTTTCTCTATACGCTGGCGGGCTCGGTGCTGATGTTGCTCGCGCTGATGGCCATGTACTGGCAGGCGGGCACCACCGACATCGCGGCGCTCCTGACCCACGCGTTTCCGCGCCCGATGCAAACCTGGCTCTTTCTCGCCTTCCTCGCCTCGTTCGCGGTGAAGCTCCCGATGTGGCCGGTGCATACCTGGCTGCCCGACGCCCATGTGGAGGCGCCGACGGCGGGCTCGGTGATTCTGGCGGCGATCCTCCTGAAGATGGGCGGCTATGGATTCATCCGCTTCTCGCTGCCGATGTTCCCCAACGCCTCCGAGCTGTTCGCGCCCATGATGTTCGCGCTCTCGCTCATGGCGATCATCTATACCTCGCTGGTCGCCCTGATGCAGGAGGACATGAAGAAGCTCATCGCCTACTCATCGGTCGCGCACATGGGCTTCGTCACCATGGGCCTCTTCACCCTCAGCAACGAAGGCGTGCAGGGCGGCATTTTCCAGATGGTGTCGCACGGGATCGTCTCGGCGGCGCTCTTTCTGTGCGTGGGCGTGATCTACGACCGCATGCACACGCGCGAAATCGCCGCCTATGGCGGACTGGTGAACCGCATGCCTCTGTACGCGGCCGCCTTCATGGTGTTCACGCTCGCCAACGTGGGGCTGCCCGGCACCTCCGGCTTCGTCGGCGAGTTCCTGACGCTCATCGCCGCCTTCCGGGTCAATATCATTGTCGCGCTGTTCGCGACCACCGGTGTCATCCTGTCGGCGGCCTATGCGCTCTGGCTCTATCGCCGCGTCATCTTTGGCGCGCTCGAGAAAAAGAATCTCACCGGCATTCTCGACCTCGACCGGCGCGAGATCGTGGTGCTGGCGCCGCTGGTGATCCTGACGGTGCTGTTCGGCATCTGGCCCGCGCCGATCCTCGACACCAGCGCAAGCTCGGTCGCGGCCCTCGTCGATCACGCCAAGGCCGCGCTCGCGCCGGCGAAATCCGCTTTGTGGCTGCCCTGAGGCTCGCTCGATGAACCTCGCGCTTCCCGCCTTCACCCCTGCGCTCCCCGAACTCGTCGTGCTCACGGGCGCCCTCGCGCTCATCCTCTTCGGCGCGATCCGGGGCGAGCAGAGCGTCGGCATGATCGATGTGGCCGCGATCCTGTTGCTCGCCGCCGCCGCCCTCCTCATCGCGCTGATGCCGGGCGGGCGGCTCGAGACCTTCGGCGGCAGCTTCGTGCTCGACGATTTCGCGCGCTTCCTGAAGATCCTGGCGCTCGTCGGCGCCGCCGCCGCACTCCTGATGGCGCTCGACTTCTGGCACAAGGAGCACCAGCGGCGCTACGAATACGGCATCCTCGTGCTCACCGCCTCCGCCGGCATGATGGTGATGGTATCGGCGAACGATCTGATCGCGCTCTATCTCGGCGTCGAGCTGATGTCGCTCTCGCTCTATGTGGTGGCCGCGATCGACCGCGATAATTTGCGCTCGTCCGAGGCCGGGCTCAAATATTTCGTCCTCGGCGCGCTCTCCTCGGGCATGCTCCTTTACGGCGCCTCGCTGCTCTACGGCTTCACCGGCACGGTCTCCTTCGCCGGCATCGCCGCCGCCGCCACGGCGCCTTCGATCGGCCTGGTGTTCGGCCTGGTGTTCCTGTTCGCCGGGCTTGCCTTCAAGGTCTCGGCGGTGCCGTTCCACATGTGGACGCCCGACGTCTACGAGGGCGCGCCGACGCCGGTGACGGCGCTGTTCGCCGCCGCCCCCAAGGTCGCCGCCACCGCGCTCTTCGTCAGGGTTGCCATCGTCGCTTTTCCGGGCATTCTCCCGCAATGGCAGCAGATCATCATTTTCATCGCGATCGCCTCGATGACGCTCGGCGCCTTCGCCGCCATCGGCCAGGCGAACATCAAGCGCCTGATGGCCTATTCCTCGATCGGCCATATCGGCTATGCGCTGGTGGGCCTCGCCGCCGGCACCGCCACCGGGGTCGCGGGCGTCCTCGTCTATATGGCGATCTATCTCGCCATGACGCTCGGGGCGTTCGCCTGCATCCTCGCCATGCGGCGCAAGGGCAAGGCGGTCGAGGAGATCGTAGAGCTCGCCGGCCTCGCGCGCACCCAGCCGCTCGTCGCCTTCCTGCTCGCGGCACTCCTCTTTTCGCTCGCCGGCATTCCGCCGCTCGCCGGATTCTTCGCCAAGTTCTACGTCTTTCTCGCCGCCATCGAAGCCGAACTCTTCACCCTCGCCGTCATCGGCGTGCTCGCGAGCGTGGTGGGCGCCTATTATTATCTCCGCATCGTCAAGATCATGTACATGGACGAGCCGGCGGAAAAATTCGAGCCGATGGCGCCGACGCTCGGCCTGGTGCTCGGCGTCACCGGGCTGTTCGTGATTTTCTTTTTCGTCTATCCCGCGCCGCTCATCGCCGCGGCGCAAGTCGCGGCGAAGTCGCTCTTCTGAGCATGGAAGGATTTCCGCAGGCCGTCGGCGGAATTCCGGTCGTCTCCTTCGAGACGATCGGATCGACCAACACGGAAGCGCTCGCGCGCGCGCATGCAGGGGAGAAGGGCCCGCTCTGGCTCGTGGCCGGCCGCCAGAGCGCGGGCCGCGGCCGGCGCGGGCGCCCGTGGGTGTCCGCGCCCGGCAATCTCCACGCCAGCCTTCTGCTCGTCGATCCGGCGCTGCCGGCGGCGGCGGCCGGGATCTGCTTCGTCGCCGCGCTTGCGCTCCACGACGCGGTGATCGATGCCGCCCACGGCCTTGCGCCCACGCGCCTCAAGCTCAAATGGCCGAACGACCTCCTGCTTGACGGCGACAAGGTCGCGGGCATCCTGGTGGAGGGGACTTCGCCCGCGCCCGGCAGGCTCGCGGTCGCCATTGGATTCGGAGTGAATTGCGTGAGTTCTCCGGCACTTACGGACTATCCTTCAAGCGACCTCGCGGGCGCCGGATTCCCGCTTTCCGCGCCCGCCCTGCTCACGGCGCTTGCCCGCACGATGCCGATCCGCCTCGCGGAATGGAACCGCGGCGCGGGCTTCGCCGCGATCCGAGCAGCCTGGCTCGCGCGCGCCGCCGGCATTGGCGGCGCGATCGAGGTGAGGCTCGCCGACCGCACGCTTGCCGGCACCTTCGAGGCGATCGATGCCGCGGGCGGGCTGGTGCTCCAGCGCGCCGACGGCAAGCGCGAGACGATCACCGCCGGCGACATCTTCCCCATCACCGGGTGAGGTCGGCTTGGCCAAGGCAGCTAACGAACTCGTGTTCGCGCCGCTCGGCGGCGTCGGCGAGATCGGCATGAATCTCGCGCTCTATGGCCTCGGCTCCGGGGGCGGGGGCGACTGGCTGTGCGTCGACATGGGCGTCTCGTTCGCCGACGCCGAACTCCCCGGCGTCGATCTGATCATGCCCGACATCCGCTTTCTCGAGGAGGAGCGGAAGAATCTCGCCGGCATCGTGCTCACCCACGGCCACGAGGACCATGTCGGCGCGCTGTTCGCGCTGTGGCCGAAGCTGAAGGCACCGGTCTATGCGACGCCCTTCACCGCCGCGCTGATCGAGTCGAAACGGTCGGGTGAGCCCGGCGCGCCGCAAATTCCGATCAAAATCGTGCCCTCGGGCGGACGGGTGACGATCGGTCCCTTCGACGTCGAATTCATCCCGGTCGCCCATTCGATCCCGGAAAGCCATGCGCTCGCGATCCGCACGCCCTTGGGCTTGGTCGTCCACACCGGCGACTGGAAGCTCGACCCCACGCCGGTCATCGGCGCCACCACCGACGAAAAGAAATTCCGCGCGCTCGGCGCCGAGGGCGTGCGCGCGGTGATTTCCGACTCCACCAATGCGGTGCGCGAGGGCGAGTCGCCGTCGGAATCCGAGGTGGCGAAAAGCCTCGCCGAGATCGTGCGGGAAGCGAAGGGAAGGGTGGCGCTCACCACATTCGCCTCCAATGTGGCGCGCCTGCGCTCGGCGGCGCTCGCCGCGGCGGCGGCCGGGCGCGAGGTGGTGGTGGTCGGCCGCGCCATGGAGCGGATCGTCAATGTGGCGCGCGAAATGCGGCTGCTCGACGGGGTGCCGCCGTTCCACGGCATGGACGCCTATCAATCGCTGCCGCGCGACCGGGTGGTGGTGCTCCTCACCGGCAGCCAGGGCGAGCCGCGCGCGGCGCTCTCCCGCATCGCCGACGACGATCATCCGGAGATCGCTCTCGACCGCGGCGATACCCTGATCTTTTCCTCGCGCACCATTCCGGGCAACGAGAAGGCGGTGAACCGCATCCTCAACGCCATGATCGAGCGCGGCGTTGAGGTGCTCACCGACCGCAACCGGCTCGTCCATGTCTCCGGCCATCCGCGGCGCGGCGAGCTTGCCCGCATGTACGAGTGGCTCAAGCCCGAAGTGGTGGTGCCGGTGCACGGCGAGGCGCTCCATCTCGCCGAGAATGCCGCGCTCGCGCGCTCCCTCGGCATCGGCGAAGTGGTGATCTGCGGCAACGGCGACGTGGTGCGGCTCGTCCCCGGTCCGGCGGAGGTGATCGACGAGATCCCGGCCGGCCGGCTCTACCGCGACGGCAATCTGATGGTGGAGGAGGCGGCGCGCACCGTTCCCGACCGCAAGCGGCTGGGCTTCGCCGGTATCGTCTCGGTCGCGCTCGCGCTGACGGGCAAGGGCGTGATCGAGGGCGAGCCGCTGATCAAGCTCGCCGGCCTCCCCGAGTTCGCCGCGCCCGGCCGCGCCATGGCGGAGGTGGTCGAGGATGCGATCGATGACGCGCTCGACTCGCTCCCGAAGTCGCGCCGCCGCGACCCCGACGCGGTGACCCAGGCGGTCGAACGCTCGGTGCGCGGCGCGGTCAATGCCATCTGGGGCAAGAAGCCGCTGTGCCATGTGCTGGTGCTGCAAATATAGACGTCGGGCGCAGGCAGCGACGGCTAGAGTCTGATCGGTTCGAATTGAATCAGCCTGCCCCGCTAACATTTTGATTTTGGGCGTGATCTTATCCGAAAACCGGTTCCCACCCCGGATCAAGTCCGGGGCAGGCTTTTTCGGGATCACGCCCTAAACGTCTACCGACAAGCTCGGCGTTATTTCGCAATCGTCTTGAACGACTGAAGGAAGTAGCGGGCGGCTTTCTCGTTGCCGTCGTCCTTCTTGAAGAGGGTGATGACCTGATAGAACCATTTCCCGGTCGTGTAGTATCGGCTCTCGGCGCGCATGGTGCCGTCGTGGCAATCCA
>JAHFPO010000059.1 GCA_023266695.1 Hyphomicrobiales bacterium
CTTGCTGCGCGATCATATGTTGTGCGGGCTGGGCAAACCCGGTTTCATGTTCCGTGTCGGCAAGGAGCGGGAAGCCGAGGCGCTCGCGCGCCCCGGCGCGAGCCCGATGAAATCCAACGGTCGCCGGTTTGGCGGCTTCGTCTGGGTGGATCCGGGCCGGTGCACGGATCGTGATTTGCGCGGATTGATCGTGCTCGCGCGCAATTACCTCGCCGAATTACCTCCCAAGAAAAGGCGGAAGCGTGTGTAGCTTGCAGCAGAAAGATTCATATCGAACGTAAATCCGGCAGGAGAAACCCATGGCCACGGCATCGAAAAAGAGGCCCGCCTCACGCAGGAAAACGTCCGCGAGAAAATCCGCCGCGCGTGCGCTGCACGATATGCGCTTCCCGAACGAGGACGGAAAATATCGCGCCGCGCGCAACGAGTTGTTGATGGCGGAGATCGAATTGCGCCGGCAGGTCGAGCGCGTCGCCGCCGCGCGCCGCAAATTGCCGGTCGGCGGAGTGACTCCGCACGACTACGAGTTCGAGGAAGTATCGAACGGGCGGCGGGTGAGACTTTCGCAGTTGTTCGGCGATCACGACACGCTCGTGGCCTACAGCTTCATGTACGGCCCGGCGATGGCGAACGCCTGCCCGATGTGCGCGGCCATGCTCGACTCGCTCAACGGCGCCGCCGGGCACGTCGGCGGACGCGCGGGCCTCGCCGTCATTGCGAAGTCGCCCGCGGATCGCATTCGCGCGTTCGCGCGCGAGCGCGGCTGGAACAAGCTGCGGCTGCTCTCCTCGGCGAACAATGATTACAACCGCGATTACAAGGGCGAAGGCCCCGACGGCTCGCAATGGCCGTCATTGAATGTGTTCATGCGCCGCAACGGCAAGATTCATCATTTCTATCACACGGAGATGTTGTTCGCGCCCGCGGACCCCGGCCAGAACAATCGCCACGTGGACATGATCTGGCCGCTGTGGAACCTGCTCGACTTCACTCCGGAGGGGCGCGGCAATTGGTATCCGAAACTGGGCTGAACGCTCAGTGCAGCCGGAACACTCCGTCGACCGGGCGGAATTCCGACGGCTTGATCAGGCGCGAATGGGCGACGGTGACCGAATGGAGCGGGCCCGCGAGCTCGCGCCGCCAAAAGGCGAGGAAGCGCGCGAGCACCGGGAATTCCGGCGCGAGGTCGTAGTCCTGCCAGACGTAGGTCTGCAGGAGCCCGGGGTGGTCGGGCAGGCGATAGAGGATCTCGGCCGTGGTAAGCCCGTAGCCTTCGAGCTGCCGCCTGAAGTCCTGCGAAACCATGCGAATCTTCCTCTCGACCTGAACAGCTTCTTGGCCAAGGCGCTTCATTGCAAGCCCAAAAACATAATAAATTGTTACTTATCAAGGCATTAGCAGCATTTCACCTTGTCTGCTAACAATCCTTGGCACTCTCGGCAATAGAGTGCTAAAAAAATTTCCGGAAGCCCCTAGCGGGCGGCAACGGCCCGCCTATCTCGGGTTGGGTGCAGCGGGGAACACCCCCGGGCGCCTTCCCAACACGCTCACATCGAAGCTTGGAGGAGTATCCATGAAATTCCGGCCACTGCATGACCGCGTCGTGGTCCGCCGGGTCACCGCGGACGAGAAGACCGCCGGCGGCATCATCATTCCCGACACCGCCCAGGAGAAGCCGCAGGAAGGCGAAGTGATCGCCATCGGCCCGGGCGGACGCGACGAGGCGGGCAAGCTCATTCCCATCGACCTCAAGGTCGGCGACCACGTGCTGTTCGCCAAATGGTCCGGCAGCGAGGTCAAGATCGACGGGAAAGAGCTCCTGATCATGAAGGAGTCCGACATTCTCGGTGTGCTCGCGCGCACCGCTTCGGCCAGGAAGGCCGCCTGATTTTTCCGTCATCCCGGGGCGGCCGCTGCAGGCCGGCCCTCGAAGGATGACGCCAGCAAGCGAAATCGATGTCGCCCTTCGAGGCTCGGCGCGTTCCGCGCCTCGCCCCTCAGGGTGACGAAACAGAAACGGAGTGAACAACAATGGCTGCCAAGGAAGTCAAATTCTCCGTCGATGCGCGCGACCGCATGCTGCGCGGCATCGACACCCTCGCCCACGCGGTGCGGGTAACGCTCGGCCCCAAGGGCCGCAACGTCGTGCTCGACAAGTCGTTCGGCGCGCCGCGCATCACCAAGGACGGTGTCACGGTCGCCAAGGAAATCGAGCTCGAGGACAAGTTCGAGAACATGGGCGCGCAGATGGTGCGCGAGGTCGCTTCCAAGACCTCCGATCAGGCCGGTGACGGCACCACCACCGCGACCGTGCTCGCCCATGCGATCGTCAAGGAAGGCGCCAAAGCCGTCGCCGCCGGCATGAACCCGATGGACCTCAAGCGCGGCATCGACCTCGCCGTCGAGGCGGTGGTCGAGGACTTGAAGAAGAACTCCAAGAAAGTCACCTCCAACGAAGAGATCGCCCAGGTCGGCACCATCTCGGCCAATGGCGACGCCGAGATCGGCCGCTTCCTCGCCGACGCCATGAAGAAGGTCGGCAACGAGGGCGTGATCACGGTCGAGGAGGCGAAGTCGCTGGAGACCGAGCTCGAAGTGGTCGAGGGCATGCAGTTCGACCGCGGCTACATCTCGCCCTACTTCATCACCAACGCCGACAAGATGCGGGTCGAGATGGAAGACCCCTACATCCTGATCTACGAGAAGAAGCTCTCCGGCCTGCAGGAACTGTTGCCGCTCCTGGAGGCGGTGGTGCAGGCCTCCAAGCCCCTCGTCATCATCGCCGAGGACGTGGAGGGCGAAGCGCTCGCCACCCTCGTGGTCAACAAGCTGCGCGGCGGCCTCAAGGTCGCGGCGGTCAAGGCGCCGGGCTTCGGCGACCGCCGCAAGGCGATGTTGCAGGACATCGCCGTCCTCACCGGCGGCCAGGCGATCAGCGAAGATCTCGGCATCAAGCTCGAGAACGTGACGCTCGCCATGCTCGGCCGCGCCAAGCGGGTGATGATCGACAAGGAGAACACCACCATCGTCGACGGCGGCGGCAAGAAGAAGGAGATCGAGGGCCGCATCGCCCAGATCAAGGCGCAGATCGAGGAGACCACCTCGGACTACGACAAGGAGAAGCTGCAGGAGCGGCTCGCCAAGCTCGCGGGCGGAGTCGCGGTCATCCGCGTCGGCGGCTCGACCGAGATCGAAGTGAAGGAGAGGAAGGATCGCGTGGATGATGCCATGCATGCGACCCGCGCCGCGGTCGAGGAAGGCATCCTGCCGGGCGGCGGCGTCGCGCTCCTGCGCGCCACCAAGGTGCTCGAAAAGATGCGGGCGTCGAACGACGACCAAAAGACCGGCGTCGAGATCGTCCGCAAGGCGATCAGCTGGCCGGCGCGTCAGATCGCCATCAATGCCGGCGAGGACGGCTCGGTCGTGGTCGGCAAGATCCTGGAGAAGGACACCTACGGCTACGGCTACGACGCCCAGAGCGGCGAGTTCGGCAACCTGGTGTCGATGGGCATCATCGACCCCACCAAGGTGATCCGCATCGCGCTGCAGGGGGCGGCCTCGGTCGCCGGCCTCCTCGTCACCACCGAAGCGATGGTGGCGGAGCTGCCGAAGAAGAAGGACGCCGCCCCGGCGATGCCCGGTGGCATGGGCGGGATGGATTACTGACGCCGCCAACGTCCTGTGAAAATCGAAAGGCCCGGGCGAAAGTCCGGGCCTTTTCGCTTAATCATTAACTCGTCATACCCGGGCTTGACCCGGGCATCCACGTCTTGGACCTTTCAGCAAGTAAGTCGTGGATGGCCAGAACAAGTCCGGCCATGACGAAATGAGAATTTGCGCCGCACTTAATCCCCGCATTGGCAATCACCCTCCTTGAAATCCCTGCCGAAAAAAAACTTATCCCCGCTCCTGTGGGCGCACTTATGTTGGACGTGTCCCGCTCATGAGGGGCGCTTCTAGAGGCGTTCTCGGAGTGGAGCGGGATCGGCGCCCGCTGTCGCGGCAGCAACCGCGGCACCGGGAGGCCCCGGGTAGCCGTCCGTGCGCATTGATAGACGCACTGCCTTCGATGGCTGCACGGCGGTGGGACGAGCCGCGCGAAAGCGCGGTGCTAGGGGGCGTGAAGAGCGCTCCGTCTGATCGCCGGAAGTATGGCCCCGGGGTGCGAAAAACCGCCGGATGGAGCGCCGCGTAGGCGCGGGCGCCCCCGCCGGGGCGCCACCGAAATGAATGGTGCGCCGACCGGCGCTCCATCCCCCTCGCAAGTCGGGTTTACCCGACTTGCGCACTAAAAGAGTGCAGTGAGGGGAAACGAAACAAGACTCGGGGCGCGAAAACCGCCCGCGAGAATGAGATTGGCTGTTTGAAATTTGAATGAGGCGTTGAACTCGAAAACCCTCTCCCCAGCCGAAGTCGGATGTTTCTGACTTCGGCCACTTGAAATGCCGAACTCGGGAACACCCGAGTTCGGTGTGGGGAGAGGGAAAAATGCTGTTTGACAATCGAATCGAACGAAGCGCGTCAATCGAGCGTGCGGCGGAAGCGCGTCACCGCGATCGCCATGGCGACGAGCATGAGGAGAGCGAGCACCAGCGCGTCATAGTGGAGATCGGCGAGATTGGAGCCCTTGAGCAGGATCGCCCGCACGATGCGGATGAAATGGGTGAGCGGCAGGCATTCGCCGATCCATTGCGCCCAGACCGGCATGCCGGCGAACGGATAGAGGAACCCCGACAACAGCATGTTCGGCAGGAAGAACATCATCGACATCTGCACCGCCTGCAATTGGTTCTGCGCGAGCGTCGAGAAGGTGTAGCCGAACGAGAGATTGGTGGCGATGAAGAGCGTGGTGAGCGCCGCCAGCAGGCTGAGATCGCCGACCACCGGAACGGCGAACAGCGTCACGCCCGCCACCAGGATCAGCGTCGCCTGCAGGAAGCCGACCAGAATATAGGGCGCGATCTTGCCGAGCATGATCTCGAGTGGCGAGATCGGCATGGCGAGGAGATGCTCCATCGTGCCGCGCTCGATCTCGCGGGTGACCGAGAGCGCGGTGAAAATCAGCATGGTGAGAGTGAGGATGGTGCCGAGAAGCCCCGGCACGATGTTGAGCTGGCTAGCGCCGGCCGGATTGTAGCGCGCGTGCTGGCGAACCTCGAACGCCGCGACCGGGCTGTCGGGGATGGCGTGTTCGTGCTGGAGCGCCGTTTGCACGAGCTCTCTGAGGGCGCCGAGCGCCGAGCCGGTGGCGACCGGATCGGTCGCATCGGCGGCGATGAGCAACGCCGGCCGGTCGCCGCGCCGCAGCGCCCGCTCGAAGCCCGCCGGCACCTCGATCGCGAACAGCACCCGCCCGGAGGCGAGCAGCCGGTCGAGCTCGGCCTCGTCGCGAACGAGATGGGTCACCTTGAAATAGCGGGTGTTCTCGATCGCCTTCAGGATCGAACGGCCGACATCGCTCGACTCCTGCAACAGCACCGCGGTCGGCATGTCGCGCGGGTTGGTGTTGATGGCATAGCCGAACAGCACCAGCTGGATGAGCGGGATCATGATCATGGTCGCGAAGGTGATGCGGTCGCGCCGCAGCTGCAGGAATTCCTTGACCAGCATGGCGCCGGCCCGTTGCCACAAGCCTCCGGTCGCAAAACTCGCGAGCGCCTTCATGGATAATTGTCCCGCGCCTTGCCCATGAGATCGATGAACACGTCCTCGAGCGAGGCTTGCGAGCGCGTCCATTCGAGCTTGGATTTCTTGCGATAGGGCGCAATCGCCTGTTCGAGGGCTTTGGCGTCGCGGCCGGAGACGTGCAGGCTGGCGCCGAACGGCGCCACCATGTCGACGCCCGGTCGGCCGCCGAGTTCGTGCGCGAGCTCGGTGAGCCCCTCCCCGCTCACGGCGTAGGTGACGAGGTGGGAATCCTCGATCACCTCGCCGACGGTGCCGTGCGCGAGCAGGACGCCGTAGGCGATATAGGCGATCTCGTGGCAGTGCTCGGCCTCGTCCATGTAATGGGTGGAGACGAGCGCGGTGAGGCCGTCGGCGGCGAGCGCGTGAATCTCGTTCCAGAATTCGCGCCGCGCCTTCGGATCGACGCCGGCGGTCGGCTCGTCGAGCAGCAGCAATTGCGGGCTTGGCAGCGTGCAGGCGCCGAGTGCCAAGCGCTGCTTCCAGCCGCCCGAGAGCGAGCCCGCGATCTGCTCCTCGCGGCCGCCGAGGCCGAGGCGATCGATCATGGCGCGCGCCGCGCCGGCGGGATCGGCAAGCCCGTAGATGCGGGCGACGAACTCCAGATTCTCCCGCACCGAGAGATCCTCATAGAGGCTGAAGCGCTGGGTCATGTAGCCGATGTGCCGCTTGATCGCCTCGGCCTCGCGGCGGATATCGAAGCCGAGACAGCGGCCCTCGCCCCGGTCGGGCGTGAGCAGGCCGCACAGCATGCGGATGGTGGTGGTCTTGCCCGAGCCGTTGGGGCCGAGGAAGCCGTAGATGGTGCCGCGTTTCACCTTGAGCGAGAGATCGCGCACCACCACGCGGCCGTCGAACGATTTGGTGAGACCGTGCACGTCGATGGCGATCGCGGGTACGGAAGCGGGCGCGGGCATCTAGGGCGCCTTGGCGGGAGCAAGCACGACGCTCACCGGCTGCCCGACCCGCAAGGATTCGGGCCGCTCCGGCCGCGCCTCGATCAGGAACACCAGCTTGGAGCGTTCCTCCAGGCTGTAGATCACCGGCGGGGTGAATTCCGCCGCCCGCGCGATGAAGCTCACGCGCGCCGCAAGCCCGCCGGCGCAGCCGTCGCAATGCACCTCGACGGCGTCGCCGAACGCGATCTTCGGCAGCATCGCCTCGGGGACGAAGAAGCGCACCTTGATGTTTCCCGGCGGCAGCAGCGCGACCACGGGGCGGCCGGCCGGCACGATCTCGCCCGGCCGGTAATAGACCTGCTGGACGACCCCGGCCGCCGGGCTCGCGACGCGGCGGCGCGCGAGCCGAGTCTCGGCGGAATTGAGCCGCGCTTCGGCCTCGCGCAGCGACTGTTGGGCGTCGTCATAGGCCTTTTGCGTGCCCGTTCTGGATTTGAGCAGTTGCTCCGCGCGCTCGAATGTCTGCCGCGCATTGGTGAGCGTGGCCCTGGTCTGCGCCACATCGGCCTGCTGCAGATCGGCGTCGAGCGTGAAGAGCGGCGCTCCGGCGGCGACCGTGTCGCCCTCGCGCACGGACAGCGTCTCCACCCGGCCGGCTTCGTCGGGCCCGACGAAGACGAGATCGGCTTCGATCCAGCCCTGAAACGTCCGCTGGTTGGTATCGCCGCAGGCGGCGAGCGCGAGCGCCATGGCGGCGAGCAGGATGGGGCCGGCGCGACGGCGTCCGCTCATGCCGCCCTCCTCTTCCCGAACAGGAGATCGAGTTGAGCATGCATCAGAGCCCGCACGTCGAGCGGTTCGAAGCGGTCGAACAGGCCGCTCCAGATGATGGCGACGATGCCGGGCGCCGCGATGAGTTGCGGGAATCGGGCGATCGTAGCGTCGGCGACTTCGCCGCGCGCGACCGCGCGCTTGAGCAAATCGCGGGCGGCGGCGAGCACCTTCGACAGCACCTCGCGATAATAGAATTCGGCGAGCTTCGGGAAGCGCGGACCCTCGCTGATGATGAGGCGGATGATGTCCTTGCGGCGCGTGCCGTAGACTTCGCGGACGAAGAGTTCGACGATCCGATCGGCGACCACGCGCGCCGGGAGCTCGGTCCGGAAGGCGACTTCGAGCGTGCCGACGAGCGGCCCCATCGCCGAGCGGACGAGCTCTTGGAACAGCGCCTCCTTGTCGCGGAAATGCAGATAGATCGTGCCCTTGGCGACGCCGGCGCGGCGCGCCACGTCGTCGAGCCGGGTGGCGGCGAAGCCCCGCGCCGAGAACTCATCGAGCGCGGCGGTGAGGATGGCCGCACGCCGGGCGGCGCTCTTCTCCGCCCGCGCGCCCGGGCCGGCGGACTTGCGGCGTGTGGACTTGCGCCGGCCCGGAGGGGCGGCGGCGAGGGCCTTATGGGGTCTGGGTCCGGCCATGGTTTTATATGACTGACTGGTCAGTCATTATTACATCGGAGCGGAAATGTCGAGTCCCCAAAAGCTCCGCGGCTTCCAGCGCTCCCGCGGCGCAAGTTTCACGCGGGCGATGGGTGCTTTGGCATGATCGCGCAATTTGTCCTTGCCCGCACAGAAGCAAACAGCGACGCTTAGAACACAAACCTTGTGATCTGCCGACGTAGGGGGGCTTTGCCATGACCGTTGCGGAAATCATCGGATACCTCGGCGCCGTCGTCGTGATCTGCACCTACTCGATGAAGACGATGGTGCCGCTGCGCATCTTCGGCATGACCAGCAACGTGGTGTTGATCACCTACGGCTTTCTCGGCGGCGCCTATCCGACGCTCGTGCTGCACTTGATCCTGCTGCCGCTCAACGCCCGCCGCCTCTATGAGATGTTGCAGTTGATCAAGCAGGTGAAGGAGGCGACCGGCGGCGATCACTCCATGGATTGGCTGAAGCCGTTCATGACCAAGCGTCCCGTCAAGGCCGGCGATATCCTGTTCGAGAAGGGGCACGACGCCGACGAGATGTTTTTCGTCGTCTCCGGCCGTCTGCGTCTGCATCAGATCGGGATCGACGTGCTGCCGGGCGCCGTCGTCGGGGAAATGGGTCTGCTCACCCACGATCGCAAGCGGACGCAGACGCTGGAATGCGTCGAGGATGGCCTGGTGTTGCGGATTTCGTACGACAAGATCGAAGAGCTTTATTTCCAGAATCCGAAATTCGGCTTCTTCTTTCTCCGCCTCACCAGCGCGCGCCTGTTCGAGAATATCGGCAAGCTCGAACGCGCCCTCGCCGAGCGCGAACAGCTGGCCGCACCGCGGCCTTCTTGAAGAGGCTCACTCCGCCGGCTGCACGCCGCGCACCCCGGCCTCGACCCTGCCGGCGAGAATGGCGATGGCGATGGTCGAGGCGGCGAAGATCGCCGCGCACGCCGCCGTCACCGCCAGCACCAGGCCGAAACCGCCGTGGCCGTGCAGCGCCGCGATCAGCGAGACCGCCAATCCGCTCGAGATGAAGGCGAGGAAGAAACGGACCGCGTAGATGCGGCCGCGCCAGGCGTCGGCGGTATAGCGCGCGATCACCACGTCGCCGACCGTCACCTGCGCATAGATCGCCGCGATCGCGAGCGCGAGCGAGACGAGAAGCGTGGGCCCGGTCGCGACCGCCGCCCAGGCGACGCCCGCCGCCTGCATCAGGCCGATGCCGGCGAACAGGAGATGCGGCGCGTAGCGCGAGACCAGCCGTCCCACGATCAGCTGCGCGGCTCCGCCGAACAAGAGCACGAAGGTCGCGATCGAGCCGATCAGCACCAGCGGGACGTCCTGGGCGAGCCGCTCATCGACGATCTTCGGCAAGGCGATGGTGATGATATGGAAGACGAGACCGCCGGAGAGCGAGATCAGTGCGAAGAATGCGACGATCATCGCCGCCACTTGGGCCGTGAGCGGAACTTCGGCGGTGCGGCCGCGGTCGGCCACCTTTTCCTTGCTCTCGTTGGTCAGGGCGAGATAAGCGATCCCGATGATGGCGCAGACGAGCGCCGGCAAAGCGAAGGCCGTGCGCCAGCCGAGCGTCGCCGCGATCGCGGCGGTGATGCCGGGGGCAAAGGCGACGCCGAGATTGCCGAACACGCCGTTGGTCGCGAGGGTGCGCCCGCGGTCCTTCGCATTGGCGAGCAGGATGGTGACTCCGACCGGATGATAAATCGCGGCGAAGACGCCGAGCGCGAACAGCGCGACCGCGAGCCAGAGCATGTTCGGCGCGGCCGCCGCGGCCGCCAGCGTCAGCGCGCAGCCGAAGAAGAAGATCGCCATCATCTTGCGCCGGCTCCAGTGATCGCCGAGCCAGCCCCACGGCAGCGAGAACACGCCGAAGGCGACAAAACAGGCGGTCGAAAGCGCGATCAGTTCGCCGTAGGAGCGCTGCAAGTCGGCGATCAGGCCGATCACCACCGTCGGGAAGATCAGCAGCACGTAATGGTCGACGAAGTGCGCGACATTGATGAAGCCGAGATTGCGCCGTTTGTCGTCCATTGCGAGCGAACTCCCATTTGGCGGCGGGACTATAGCGGCCATGCGGTTCCTAGGCTCATGCTGATTGGTTATGCACCGATGCGGCGGGGACAGGGGCGCCTAGGATACCGGGTAGGGTATTGATCGAAGTGAGGAAAATAAAATTATCAATTATCAGTTGTATACTGCAACCACTAATTTCTAGCGATCGATTGCACGCGCAATGAAGATAAATTCCTGCGTGCGCGGCCTGGGCCGTCACGCCGGGGGCGGCCGCATCAAGGCCGGGGGGCATGGGCATTCGTGCGCGCCGCGCAATCGCGGTGGCAGCGGCCGTTTTGGCCGCATGCCTGCTTTCACCGGCCTTCGCCGCCGACACCACGCCGAGCCTCACGGATTCCCTCAAGAACCGTCTGTTTCTGTTCGGCGGCTTCGATGTCGCCCGCGATTCCTATTTCGGCTGGACCGGTATCGTCGCCGCGCCTTCGGGACGAATCGACGAGGACGGTCCGCGCCTTCGTCTCATGGGCGGTCTCGGCCGCTATCGCTACCACAGCAGCGCGGTCGCGGGCGGCGTGAACGAGGGCACCGTCAGTTCCGGCGAGATCATGCTCGGTTGGCGGCGCGCATACGACCCCGTCATCGTGGCCGCCTATCTCGGCGCGCAGGTGGAAAACCATCAGCTGAGCGTCCCCGATCCGGGCAATCCGGTCTCCGGCACCGCGGCGGGCATCAAGGGCACGATCGAGATTTTTTCCCGCCCGTGGCCCGATACCATCGCGACCGCGAATGCTTCTGCCTCCACCGTCCACCGCGGCTACAACGCGCGTGCGACGTTCGCCCGTGAGATCAACTCCTGGCTCGCCCTCGGCGTCGAAGGTGCCTTCCTCGGCGACGCGCGTTATCACGAACCGCGCGTGGGCCTCCTCGCCTCCACCACCCTGGCGGGGCGCATCTTGGCGCTCTCGGGCGGGTATCTCACGAATTCGGACAAGGGCGCTGGATATTATCTGACGCTTTCGCTCTACGCGCCGTTCTGATCACGGCTTCGAACCCGTTGCCTGCGCCCGCGCGAGCGCCGCCGGTGTGTCGATGTCGAGAAAAGCGGCCTCGTCCTCGACCGGCACCTCGACCACCGCCTCGCCGTGCTGTGCGATCAGATGGCGCGCGCCCACATCGCCCTCGAGCTGGCCGAGATCCTCGAAGAAGCGGCGCGACCACACCACCGGATTGCCGCGCCGCCCGCCGCGGGTGGGCACCGCGATGAGCGCGCCGTGCGCGGGATCGATCGCCGCCGCCAATTTGTCGATGAGCGCGCCAGTGACCTCGGGCATGTCGCCGAGCACCACCGCGACCGCATCGGTCTCCGCAGGAAGCGCCGCAAGCCCGGCCTTGAGCGAGGACGCAAGCCCCTCCGCGAAGCGCGGATTGTGCACCCGAAGGACTTCGAGACCCTTGAGCGTCGCCGCGACGCGCTCGCTCTCGTGACCGGTGACGACGATGACGGGCCGCGCGCGCGAGGCGAGCGCCGCCTCGACCGCGTGACGCACGATCGGCTTTCCCCTCACCTCCGCGAGCAGCTTGTTCGGCCCGCCCATGCGGGTGCCGCGGCCGGCGGCGAGCACCAGGGCGGCGACGCGCGCCGCCCGTTCGGCCGGCGCCGGACCTTCGCGCGGCTGCGGCCTGGTCACGATCTCCATCAGGAGACCGCCGACGCCGAGCGCGGTCACGTCCTCGCCGGTGACCGGCAGCCGCGCGAGCAGGCGCGCGAGCAGCCAGTCGAAACCGTTCTCCTTGGGGCTGCGCGCGCAACCCGGCGCGCCCATGACCGGCACCTCGCCGATCGCCCCCAACAACATGAGATTGCCGGGATCGACCGGCATGCCGAAATGCTCGATCCGCCCGCCCGCCGCGACGATCGCCGAAGGAATCACATCGCGCCGGTCGGCGATGGCGGAGGCGCCGAACACGATGATGAGCTCGGCACCGCGACCGAGCGCATCGCTTATCGCTGTGCTAATCGCCGCGGCCTCGTGCGGCACCCTCTGATCGGAAGCAATCACGGCGCCCGCGGGCGCAAGGCGGTCGGCCGTCACCCGCACGGTCTTGTCGATCACCTTCTTGGCAAGACCCGGAAGCTCGGTCGAGACCAGGCCCACGCGCTTCAGCCGGTAGGGCGCGACCGACACCATCGGCCGCGCCGCTGCCATCGCCGCGCGCTGCACTTCTCCCGTCACCGCGAACGGAATGATCTTGACGGTGGCGACCATCTCACCCGTCTCCACCGGCCGGAACGCCGGCAAGGTCGCGAGCGTCACCGTC
>JAHFPO010000060.1 GCA_023266695.1 Hyphomicrobiales bacterium
GAGTTCGGACAACGGCTTGCCGAGCGCCTCGGTGACGGCGGCTTGCGCCTCCGCCTGCGCGAACGGCGCCATGCGGTCCTGCAAGGTCTCGAGATCGCGAGAGATCACCTGGCCGACCACGTCGGGGCGGGTCGCCAGGAACTGACCGAGCTTCACATAGGACGGTCCGAGCCGGGTGAGCGCCGAGGCCAATCGCGCGGCGCCGGTACCGGCATTCTTCCGCTCGAGCATGCGCGCAAGACGCAACGCCAGGCGAGGGCCCGGCGGCAGCGCCTGGGCGTCGATGAGTGCGAACACACCCTCGCGCGCGAGCACAAAACCGGCGCGGGACAGGCGCAGGAGATGAATCGCCGCCGACAACACGGGAGATGGCCTCAGAGCCGCCAGCCGGCATGGAGCGCGACCATGCCGCCGGTGAGCGGCGTCGCCTCGACGCGCGCAAAGCCCGCCTTCCGCATCATGGCGGCGAAAGCCTCGCGATCGGGAAAGCGGCGGATCGATTCCACCAGATAGCGATAGGGCTCGGAATCGCCCACTACCAGGCGGCCGATCTCGGGGATCACACGGAAGGAATAAAGGTCATAGAGCGTATCGAGACCGGGGACGTCGACCGCGCTGAATTCGAGGGAGAGGAAATGCCCGCCCGGCCTCAACACCCGGTAGATTTCATCGAGTGCCGCCTCGATCCGTGGCACGTTGCGGATGCCGAAGGCGATGGTGACGGCATCGAAGCGCTTAGGCGGAAAGGGTAGTGCTTCGGCACTGGCTTTGACGCATTCGATCCGCCCGGAAAGACCTGCAGCCGCCGCTCGTTCGCGCCCGACCGCCAGCATCTCGCCATTGGGGTCGGCGATGGTCGCTTGAACGCCCCGCCCGCCCGCCTCGATCGCGCGGATTGCGACATCGCCGGTGCCGCCGGCCAAATCGAGGAGTGCGAATGCCCGCGCACTCTTGGGCGGCCTCAGCTTGGAGACCAGCGCGTCCTTCCAGGCCCGGTGCAGCCCCGCCGACATCAGATCGTTCATCAGGTCGTAGCGGCGGGCGACGGCGTGGAACACGTCGTCGATCAGCGCCTGCTTCTCATCGAGCGGCACGGGGCGGAAGCCAAAATGGGTCTCCTCACTTGGCATGGTTTCCTCGATCGGCGCGGACCATAGCGCGCGCGGCGTTCCGGCGCTATCACCGGCGCTCCTGCCGATGCGGAGAGGGTGAACGTGCCCGAATTGCCCGAGGTCGAAACGGTGCGCCTGGGCTTGCAGCCGGTGATGGAGGGCGCGCGCTTCCTGAAGGTCGAAGCCCGCCGGCCGGACCTGCGCCGGCCATTGCCCAGGGACTTCGCCCGGCGCCTCGAAGGCCGGACCGTCGAAGGACTGGGACGACGGGCAAAATATCTCCTTGCCGATCTCTCCTCGGGCGAGGTGTTGCTCATGCATCTCGGCATGTCCGGATCGTTTCGCGTCACCAAGGACGATGGCGAGAGCGCACCCGGCGATTTCCATCATGAACGATCGAAGGGACAGGCGCACGATCATGTGGTGTTCCACATGTCGTCCGGTGCTCGCATCACCTTCAACGATCCGCGGCGGTTCGGACTGATGTTGCTCATGCCCCGCTCCGAGCTCTCCGATCACCCGCTGATCAAGGAGACGGGACCGGAACCGCTCGGCAATGCGTTCGCTGCGGCCATGCTCGCGCAGGCCTGCGCAGGCAAGAAAACGAGCCTCAAGGCGGCGCTGTCGGATCAGAAGGTCGTGGCCGGGCTCGGCAATATTTATGTCTGCGAAGCGCTGCACCGGGCCGGGCTGTCGCCGAAACGCAGAGCATCGACGCTGGCGAGCAGACGCGGTACGCCGACACCACAGGCGGAGGAGCTCGTCGACGCCATCAAAGGGGTACTGCGGGAGGCGATCAAGGCAGGCGGCTCTTCGCTGCGCGATCATCGTCGCACCGATGGTGAGCTTGGCGACTTCCAGCACGATTTCCGCGTCTATGACCGGGAAGGCGGGCGCTGCCCGCGGCGCGGCTGCCGCGGCGTGATCCGTCGCATCGTCCAGACCGGCCGTTCGACTTTCTATTGTCCTGCCTGCCAACGCTGAGCCGCGATCGCGGAAGCCAAGCCCGCTCCGGCCACCTGGAGGAGGAGAATTTCTCCGTGGCCCATGAGACCATTTCTCATCCGTTGACGGGCCGGAAGCGCCCGACTATGGTCCCGCTCGTCGCGGCGGCCTCATGGTCGCCGCGTCGAATTGTCGAAATCAACAATCGGCAGCGGCGGGAAACAACCGCTGCTCGCGGATCAGATCGAACGAGATGGCCAATACCTCATCGGCGAAGAAAGCCGCACGTAAAATTACCCATCGCACCGAGATCAACAAGGAGCGGCGCTCGCGCATGCGCGGCATCGTGCGCTCGGTCGAGGAAGCGATCGCCGCCGGCGATGCCAAGAAGGCGCAAGCGGCACTCGCCACGGCCGAGCCCGAGATCATGAGGGCGGCGCAGAAGGGCGTGATCCACCAGAGCGCCGCCTCGCGCAAGGTATCCCGGCTCGTAAAACGCGTGCGCAAGCTCGGCTCCTGACGATTTTTACCGCTCTTTGGCGTACCGACCCGGATTCATGCCGGGTTTTGTCGTTCGAGCGGCGTCTTTCTGCCGCAACGTCGCCCCGATTTAAAAAATGGCAACGCGGCGCCGACCTCGCGCTCCCAACGCGACGTCTTGCATGCACCGCCAAAAAAGTTGTGAGGGGTTACGTGCCTCGACCGCTCAAAAAAATCCAAGCGCGTCCAGAAACTTGGAACCCAAGCGAACGGGTGGACTTCAAATTTCGCCTACGCCTGACCGTCCGGACGCAGAAACAAATAAGAGCGGAGCCGTCACGCGACCGTCATGGAGGGAACCGGCCGCGCGGAAGATTCTCCGAGCGTCGTCAGAGATTTGCCGACTCGAAGCAGACGCAGCTCGATGTCGGGAACGTGGCGGACATGAATCCACGCAGCCGTTTGTGAAACGAATCCGGTTGCGCCCCCTGGGGGTGCTGTGTATCGTCGTTCTTGCTTCCGGGACGTTCCTCGGACGTTCAGCAGATGATCTAAGGTCTGTAACTCATCGTCGATGAGGTGGGGCGTATCATGACTAGATATCAATCGAGCGTCGGTTCGTTGCGTACGGTTACTGGAGCCAGGTATCTCGCGTTCGTCTCGGACTGCCGGATCAGGGCGATACTTACCGGATGATCGGGACGCGGTTTACTGGATGACGGTCAGAGAAACATCAACGCCACTCGGCTGAGCCGGGCGGCGAGCGGGGCGGACATGCTTCACAGTGGACTGGACAAGTCCGAGTCGTTCACAGCGATGTCGGACCTTATACAAGGGTTCGCGCAGCGGATTGCGCGCGTTACCCTCGGCCAACCGGCAAAACGACGCAACGCGGCCTTGCGAAGATCTGGCTTGGCCGCCGGACCGCCACGACGGTCGGATTTGTCCGCGCTACGCTAAATCTTCCTCTCCTATCCACGCTTCAAGTCAAACGAATACGGCGCGGAATGTGCCGGATGGGATCGTATCGGAATTGATCCTGGCCGCCCTCGCGCATTCGGAGTCTGCAATGGCCGTCCCGCAGCAGGAGCCGAAGCAAGCATTGCTCGACAACGACGCCTTGCGCTGGGACCGGGTCTGCCGTCGCCTGCGTGTAGAGGTCGGCGAGGACGTCTATTCGAGCTGGTTTACCAGTGTTTCGCTGGAGAATTGCAGGGCCGATTGCGTGCGTCTGTCGGTGCCTACGCGGTTCCTGCGCAACTGGATTCAATCCCACTACGCCGAACGCCTGCTCATGCTCTGGCGCGGCGAGCACCCGGAGGTGCGCCGGATCGACTTGGTGGTGCGCACGGCGGCGGGTCGTGCAATCGGGCTGCCGCCGAAAGCGGATCCTGCCGCCGGTGCGGCTTCCACCAGCGGTAAATCTGCTGGCGGCGCACGCCCGACAACGGCCGCAGGCATGTTTGCCGCAACCCGCGCCGAAGGTCCCGGCGGCTCTCCGCTCGACCCCAGGCTCACCTTTGCGACCTTTCTCGTCGGCCGCTCGAACGCGCTCGCCCACGCGGCCGCGCGCCAGGTCGCGGAAGCCGAAACCGGCGTCAGCGCACGCTTCAATCCGCTCTATGTCCATGCCGCGGTCGGGCTCGGCAAGACTCATCTGTTGCAGGCGATCGCCTGGGCAGGCGAGATGAGCGGGCGGCGCTTCCGCTATCTGACGGCCGAGAAATTCATGTATGGCTTCGTCGCCGCGCTCAAGAACCAATCCGCGATCGCCTTCAAGGAAGCCTTGCGCGGCATCGACGCCTTGGTCATCGATGATCTGCAATTCTTGCAAGGCCGCACGGTGCAGCAGGAGTTTTGTCATACGCTCAATGCGCTCATCGATGCGGGCCGCCAGGTGGTGGTCGCGGCCGATCGGATTCCGATCGAACTCGAAAGCCTCGAAGAGCGCGTACGTTCCCGGCTGGCCGGCGGACTCGTGGTGGACATCACTCCGCTCGAGGAGGATTTGCGCCTGCGCATCCTGAAGGGACGCATCGCCGCGCTGAAAGCGCAGCATCCGGGTTTCGATGTGCCCGATGCCGTCATCAATCACGTGGCCCGGCAAGTGACCCAGAACGGCCGCGATCTCGATGGCGCGGTCAATCGGCTGCTCGCCCATAACCAGTTGAGCGGGCGGCCGGTGACGGTCGAGATGGCCGACGAGGTCGTTCGCGACCTCATCCGGCCCGCCGATCCGCGGCGCATCCGGGTCGAGGATATCCTCCGCATCGTCGCCAAACACTACGGCGTGTCGCGGGCGGACTTGCTCTCCTCCCGCCGTACCGCCAATGTGGTCCGCCCCCGTCAGATCGCGATGTATCTCGCCAAGACCCTCACCCTTCGCTCGCTGCCGGAGATCGGCCGCCGCTTCGGCGGTCGCGACCACACCACGGTCTTGCATGCCGTGCGCAAGATCGAAGGGCTCGTTCAGGGCGACAAGGTGCTCGCCGAGGAGATCGAGGTGCTGAAGCGCATGTTGCAGGAGTAACGCGCACACGAGAGCCGGCCGGGGCCGGGACGTAGAAAGCCTTGCGGAATTCGGGCCAAAACGCCAAAGTCATCGATCCGGCGGCGAGGCGTTCGCCCTGCCGCGGTTCGATGGCCAAGTAATCCGGATCACGAGGTTATGAAAGTCACCCTCGAGCGAGCCGAACTCGTCAAGGCGCTCGCCCACGTGCATCGGGTCGTCGAGCGGCGCAACACGATTCCGATCCTCGCCAATGTGCTGATCCGGGCCGGCAAGGGCGGGCTCGAATTCAAGGCGACCGATCTTGATCTCGAAATTGTCGAGACTGTGCCGGCCGAGGTCAAGCAGGCGAGCGCCACCACCGTACCCGCGCATATGATCTACGACATCGTGAGGAAACTCCCGGAGGGCGCCCAGGTCGAACTGCAGGCGGGTGGCGATCGCTCTTCGCTGCTGATTCGCGCCGGGCGCTCGCGTTTCACGCTACAAGCCTTGCCGGAGACCGATTTTCCCGATCTCGCCGCCGGCGAACTGCCGCACCGTTTCAAGCTCAGCTCCGCCGATCTGAAGCGCCTCGTCGACAAGACCCAGTTCGCCATTTCGACCGAGGAGACGCGTTATTACCTGAACGGCATTTATCTCCATACCGTCGATGACAAGGGAACCAAACTGCGCGCGGTTGCGACCGACGGCCACCGCCTGGCGCAAGCCGAGATGCCGGCGCCCAAGGGCGCCTCCGGCATGCCGGGCGTGATCGTGCCGCGCAAGACCGTCGTCGAAGCCCAGCGCCTGATCGAGGACGCGGGCGAGGAGGTGGGGGTGGAACTCTCGCCCGCCAAGATCCGCTTCTCGTTCGGATCGGTGGTGCTGACCTCGAAGCTCATCGACGGCACCTTCCCCGATTATGGACGTGTGATCCCGGCTTCCAACGACAAGACGCTCATCGTCAACAAGGCGGAATTCGCCGCCGCCGTCGATCGCGTATCGACCGTGTCGAGCGAACGCGGGCGGGCGGTCAAGCTCTCGCTCGCCGACGGCAAGCTCACTCTTTCCGTGACCAATCCGGATTCAGGCAGCGCCACCGAGGAACTCGAAGTCGAATACGGCTCGGAAGCGCTCGATATCGGCTTCAACAGCCGCTATCTCCTCGACATCACCGCGCAGATCGAGGGTGAGAAGGCCGAGCTGAAGCTTGCCGATCCGGGCTCGCCCACGCTGCTTCGCGATCGGGACTCGGCTGACGCGCTCTATGTGCTGATGCCGATGCGGGTGTGAGCCGCCCGGTCCCATTGCCTCCCGCCGATCCGCGACCCGCGGCCCGTTGTGCCCGCGTCCGGCGCCTGCAACTCGTGAATTTTCGCTCCTATCGGCGCACCGAACTCGCGACCGGCGCGGGGCCGATGGTCGTCACCGGACCGAACGGCGCCGGCAAGACCAATCTCATCGAGGCGATTTCCTTTCTCGCGCCCGGCCGCGGGCTGCGCCGGGCGATGCTCGAAGAAGTCGCGTCGTATGAAGGTGACGGCTCCTGGGCGGTCGCGGCCGAGGTCGAAGGCGCGCTCGGACCGATCGCGCTCGGTACCGGAATTGATGCGCCGACGGAAAATGGGGTGCTCTCCCGCCGCTGCCGCATCGAGCGCGAAAGCGTTTCGTCGGCGACCGCCTTCGCCGATCATCTGCGCGTCTTGTGGCTGGTGCCCGAGATGGATGGCCTCTTTCTCGGGCCCGCCTCCGAGCGCCGGCGCTTCCTCGACCGCCTCGTACTCGCAATCGACGCCGAACATGGCAGCCGTGTGGGCGCGCTCGAACGCGCGCTGCGTTCGCGCAATCGCCTGCTCGAGGACATCTCGCCCGATCCGCGCTGGTTGGACGCGATCGAGCACGAAGTCGCCGAGCTCGGCATCGCCGTCGCCGCCGCTCGCGCCGAGACGGTGCGAAGGCTCAAAGGTGAGATCGACGCTTCCCGTGATCCGTCCTCGCCCTTCCCCTCGGCCGAAATCGGGCTTGAAGGCTGGATGGAGGCGGAACTCGAGACCACGCCCGCGATCGAGATCGAGGACCGCTATCGCGCCGCCTTGCGCGGGGGCCGCGTGCGCGACCGCGCCGCCGGACGCACGCTTGAAGGGCCGCATCTTTCCGATCTCACCGTCCATCATGCCGCCAAAGGGCTTCCGGCCGCGCGCTCTTCGACCGGGGAAAGGAAGGCGCTTCTTGTCGGCCTGGTGCTCTCCCATGTGCGTCTCGTCGCCGCCATGCACGCTTGCGCGCCGGTGGTGCTCTTCGACGATGTGGCGACTTTCCTCGACGAAGAGCGGCGCACGGCGCTCCTTCGGGCGCTCTCCCGCCTCGGCGCCCAGGTCTGGATGACCGGCGTCGACGCCTCGGCCTTCGCTCCCTTGAGCGAACGTTGCGAGCGTTTGCAGGTGACGCCGGGCCGGATCGAATCGGCGGCTTGACGGGGCTTCCCCGCGGGCGCACAGGAGAGAAGTTCCGTTCCCTCTTCGAGCCCTTTGGGCGGTGCCCGCCGCCTGCCTTGCCGAACGGCGGAACGCTGTTGTTTCGCTGCCGTAACGTAGCTTTCGGAATTTGGGTCCGCAGCGGCGGCATCGGGCATCGCAAATACCCGCGACTTTGCCACCAAATGACCGCGCGAATGGACTAGAACAACAGCCGGTTTCCTCGACGATTCGATACGGATTCCGATGGCCAAGCCCGCACGCAAACCGGCAGCCCGCAAGGGGCGCGACGACTACGACGCCGAGTCGATCCAGGTCCTCAAGGGCCTCGATGCCGTGCGCAAGCGGCCGGGCATGTATATCGGCGACACCGACGACGGCTCCGGCCTCCATCACATGGTCTACGAGGTGGTCGACAACGCCATCGACGAGGCGCTCGCGGGGCACGCCACCGACATCGGCGTGGCGCTCAATGCCGACGGCTCCTGCACCGTCATCGACAACGGCCGCGGAATTCCGACCGATATCCACAAGGAGGAAAAGGTCTCGGCCGCCGAGGTCATCATGACCCGGCTCCATGCCGGCGGAAAATTCGACCACAACGCCTATAAGGTCGCGGGCGGTCTGCACGGCGTCGGCGTCTCGGTCGTGAACGCGCTTTCGGAATGGCTCGAGCTCACCATCTGGCGCGACGGTAAAGAATATTTCATGCGCTTCAATGACGGCGATCCGGAAAAATCGCTCAAGATGGTTGGCAGCTCGCAAGGAAAACGCGGCACCCAGGTCGCGTTCTTGCCGAGCAAGGAAGTTTTTACGAAGACGGAATTCGATTTTGCCACCCTCGAACACCGGCTGCGCGAGCTGGCGTTCCTCAATTCCGGCGTCACGATCGTTCTCGCGGATCGGCGTGGACCGGAACCCTATTACGAGCAGATGCGATACGACGGCGGGGTCGAGGAATTCGTCCGCTACCTCGATCGCAACAAGCAGTCACTGATCCCGAACCCGATCATGATTCACGGCGAGCGCGAGAAGATCATTGTCGAGGCAGCGCTCTTCTGGAACGACAGCTATCACGAGACCGTGCTCTGTTTCACCAACAACATCCCGCAGCGCGATCGCGGCACCCATTTCACCGGCTTTGCCGCCGCGCTCACGCGTGAGCTGATCCGCTACGCCGAGAGTTCAGGCATCGGCAAGAAGGAGAAGGTTGAACTTTCCGGTGAAGATTGCCGCGAAGGATTGACCGCGGTGCTCTCGATCAAGCTTCCCGATCCCAAGTTCTCGAGCCAGACCAAAGAGAAACTCGTCTCCTCCGAGGTGCGGCCGGTGGTCGAAACCGTCCTCGGCAACGCGCTCGCGCGCTGGCTCGAGGAGCATCCCTCGGAAGCGAAAAGCCTCGTCTCCAAGGTGGTGGAAGCGGCGGCCGCGCGCGAGGCGGCGCGCAAGGCGCGCGAGCTCACCCGCCGCAAGGGCGCGCTCGACATCTCCTCGCTGCCCGGCAAGCTCGCCGATTGCCAGGAGCGCGACCCGGCGAAAGCCGAGCTCTTCATCGTCGAGGGTGATTCGGCCGGCGGCAGCGCCAAGCAGGCGCGCGACCGCGCCTTCCAGGCGGTGCTGCCCTTGCGCGGGAAAATCCTCAATGTCGAGCGCGCGCGCTTCGACAAGATGCTGTCCTCGCAGGAGATCGGCACCCTCATCACGGCGCTCGGCACCGGCATCGGGCGCGACGAATTCGACGCCAACAAGCTCCGCTATCACAAGGTCATCATCATGACCGACGCCGACGTCGACGGCTCCCATATCCGCACGCTGTTGCTCACTTTTTTCTATCGGCAGATGCAGGATCTGATCGAGCGCGGCCATGTCTTTATCGCCCAGCCGCCGCTCTACAAGGTGACGCGCGGAAAATCCGAGCAATATCTGAAAGACGAACGCGCGCTCGACGATTATCTCACCGTCGGCGGACTCGAGGAGGCGGTGCTCAAGCTCGCGAGCGGTCAGGAGCGCGCCGGCAACGATCTCGCTTCGGTCGTGAAAGAGGCCCGCAACATACGCGCAGTGCTGAGGTCGATGCATTCGCGCTACGACCGTAACGTGATCGAACAGATCGCGATCGCGGGCGCGATGTCGCCGGCGATCCTCGGCGATTCCGAAAAGGCCAAGACGGCGGCGGCCTATGTGGCCAGGCGCCTCGATGCATTGTCCGAAGAGACCGAAAGGGGTTGGGAAGGCACTTGCGACGGTGAGGGCTTTCACTTCGCGCGCACCGTACGCGGCGTGCGCGAGAGCGCCGTGATCGACCAGGCCTTCCTCGGTTCGGCCGACGCGAGGAAGCTCGATGCGCTGGCGCCGCATCTGCAGGAGATCTATGCGAAGCCGGCGAAGCTCTTGCGCAAGGGCGAGGAGACGATCGTGCACGGACCGGCGGGACTTTTCGAGGCCGTGACCGCCGCCGGCCGCAAGGGCGTCACGCTGCAGCGCTACAAGGGCCTCGGCGAGATGAACCCCGAGCAACTGTGGGAGACGACGCTCGACATCAACGCGCGCTCGCTCTTGCAGGTGAAAGTCAAGGAAGTCGATGAGGCCAATACATTGTTCGGTGACTTGATGGGCGATGATGTCGAGCCGCGGCGCGTGTTCATCCAGCAGAACGCGCTGGCGGTGGCGAATTTGGATGTTTGAGCATTTCGTAGCGCTTCACCTTCCCGGCAGCACCAGCATCTTGGGTTTTTTCGGCAGGCCCGCGCGCGCAAGCACGGTCACGGGCGTCTCGCTCCGCTCGATCTCGTAGATCTCACCCATCCGCTCGAGGAACCGCTCGAGCGTACTCGGTCCGAAGATATGCATCGGGACCGCGAGCGGCGCCTTGATCTGCTGCAGCACCTCGACCATGCCGTCGACGTTCAAGGTGTAGGTACCGTCGACCGGCACCAGCACCACGTCGATCCGCCCTAACTGGTCGATGTGCTCCCGGGTGAGCGTGTGGTGCAGATGGCCGAGATGGGCGATGCACAGCCCGGCGGTCTCGAACACGAAGATCGAATTGCCGTGGAGCGAAGTGCCGCCGCCCCAGTCGCGGATATTGGTCACCACGTTGCGCACCCACACGTCCTCGTAGGAGAAATCGTAACTCGCCGGCTCGCCTTCGCGTCCCCAGCCGCGCAGCACGTGCTTGATTCCGGGATCGGGATGATCGGTATAATGCGTGGAATGGGCGCGGTTCATGGTCGCGATGTCGGGCACGATCGGCGGGCGCACATAGTCGTTGTAGTCGGTCGCGATGGTGACGCCCTCCGGGCTCTCGATCAGGAACGTGGAATGGCCGATGAAGGTGAGACGGACCTCGTCCGGGCCGAGCGCCGCGAGCTTGAAGGCGGCGGGCAGGATGCGCGGAGCGGCATCGGCCACCAGTCGCGGGCAGCGTTCGTCGGAGGGACGGGGCTCAGCCTGTGCCGGCCCTAGCAGGGGCAGGCAGATGGTTGCGGCCGCCAACAGGAGGTTATGCAGCGCCTTGATCGGATCAGCCATGCAATCTCTCCCTAAGCGGTCCCAGCCTAGAGCTATTCAGCGTCCGATTCACTAGCGCGTGACGCGCGCCTGCCTCCGCTCTAGAACAGCAACATGGCGCTCTCCGCCGACGAGCTCGAACGTTATGCCCGCCATATCGTGCTGCGCGAGGTGGGCGGCCCCGGCCAGGCTAGGCTCAAGGCCGCGCGCGTGCTGATTATCGGCGCGGGCGGCATCGGCTCGCCGGCGCTTCTCTATCTCGCCGCCGCCGGCGTCGGTACGCTCGCGATCGTCGACGACGACAAGGTCGCGCTCTCGAACCTGCACCGCCAGGTGATCCACGCCACCGCCGATGTCGGCCGGCCCAAGACGGAGAGCGCATCGCTAGCGATCGCCCGGCTCAATCCCCATGTCGCGGTCGAGGCCCATGCGGTGCGGCTCGATGCCGGGAATGCGACGGCCCTTGTCGCCACCCATGACGTCGTGCTCGACGGCTCGGACAATTTCGCGACGCGTTATCTCGTTTCCGACGCCTGTTTCTTCGCCAAACGTCCGCTGGTGACCGCCGCGCTCGGCACCTTCGATGCGACGCTCACGACCCTGTGGGCCCATGAAAAAAGCCCGGACGGAAAGCCCTACCCGACCTATCGCTGCCTGTTCCCCGAGCCGCCGCCGCCCGGCGCCGTGCCGGCCTGCGCGGAAGCGGGCATCCTCGGCGCGCTCGCGGGCGTTGCCGGCTCTCTCGCCGCGCTCGAGGCGATCCGTTTGATCGTGGGCTTCGGCGAGGGTCTCACCGGCAAGCTCCTGATGATCGACGCCCGCTCGATGCGCTTCGAGACGCTTGCCTATCAATGGGACCCGAACAATCCGCTGTCGGGAAAGAATCCCACGCTGCGCGATTTGTCGTCCCATGGGCGATGAGCGGATGCGCTAGAGCTGCGCCGGCAGCACGCGATCGGGCGGCCCATAGCCCCGCGCTAGCGCGGGGCGTCCAGACAAAAAAAGATCGGCCTCCGGACGAAACATTATAGCTGTGCAGGCAGCACGCGATCCGGCGGCCGATGCCCGTCCATGAAGGTCTTGATGTTGACGATCACCTTCTCGCCCATGTCGACGCGGCCCTCGATCGTCGCCGAGCTCATGTGCGGCAACAGCACGACCTTGCCGGCGCGGGCGAGCTTGACCAGCCTCGGGTTGACCGCCGGCTCGTGCTCGAACACGTCGAGTCCGGCGCCGGCGATCTCGCCTGCCTCGATCATGCGCGCGAGCGCATTCTCGTCGATCACCTCGCCGCGCGCCGTATTGACGATATAGGCCTCGGGCTTCAGCAACTTCAGCCGGCGCGCCGAGAGCAAATGATAGGTCGCC
>JAHFPO010000168.1 GCA_023266695.1 Hyphomicrobiales bacterium
GAATCAGCCGGATCCGATCCGGCCGGACAGTGCCGGGTACAAAAACCAACAAAGCCGGGCTTATTCGGCCGGGCTTTTGGGTTTTACCAGTGGCGCTCGCCGGCCGGCCGATGGTGCGGCTGGACCGGTTCGCCGATCATTTCGACAGGTGCAGATTGGCGATCTGCGAGCCGATCGCGTTGAACACGATGGTGAGCTGATCGGCGTTCTGCACGTCGTAATACATGCTCGGATCGCTGGCGCAATTCTTGAGCAGGGTTACGTTGCCATCGATCACGCGAATGGAATAAATCTTGATGCCCTTGGCCTTGATGTTGACGCAGGCGGCCGCGGTGCGGGTATCGATGGTCGACTGGCTGTTGGACCAGCGGTCCTGGGTGTTCTGGCCGTCGGTCAGGATGATGAGGTACTTCGAGTAGTTCTCCGTGCCGTAGGCGATGCCGCCGGAGAGCGGAAGATTGCTGGCGGCGGGCGAAAGAGTATTCCAGCCCCAGGCGAGCCCGATGGTCACGTTGGTAGTGCCGACCGCCTGCATCGCGTTGATCTTGCCGTGCAGCGTGGTCTGGTCGTTGTTGCTGTTCGAATTCGTACCCCAGTTGTAATTGAGCGCCATGCTGGTCGCGAGCGAGCCGCAATTGTCGTCGGCGGGGAAATTGGTCGCGACCGAGGTCGGCGACGTATCCTTGACGTTATAATTGACGTTGGTGTCCTTATCGCGATCCTCGATGCAGCCGTTCCAGGTATTGTGGTTCTTGGGCGTCCAGGTCTTGCCGTTCGAGGTGCAGCTACTTTTCGTATTATAATTGTTATTGCTGCAGGTGCCGTTGGTCTCCTCCCACAAATCCCACCGCAGCCAAGTCGCGTTCAGAAAACTCGGGTCGACCTTGACCTGAAAGCCGAACGGCACGATCGAGACCTTGGCGTCGCCCGGTTGCGCGGCTGCATTCTTCAGAATCTCGATGAGATTGTGCGCGGCCTTCTTGAGCTCGACGAGCTTGTTGTTGGAAGACATCGAACCGGTGTTGTCGAGCGCGAGCGCGACCTCGACCTTGCCGAGACCCCAGACCACTTGCGTCGTGGTGCCGACCGGAAAGCTCTGCACGCCCATGATGCCGGCGATTTCGGGCTGGTAGGTGCCGACGACCGCAAGATCGAGCTTGCCGGTGGACGGCGTGACCGTGACCGCCGGCGAGGCAAGGGTCAGATTGGACGGCGGGGTCCCGAAGTTGGCCAGGAAGAACTGATTGCCCAAGGTATTCATTTGGTCCTGGGTCAAGGGCATCATCTTCGAGAGCGCAAGCCCGGCGGAATCGAGCGATTTCTGCATGTTGGTGCGGTGGGCGTTGGCGAAGCTGTAATCGAGCGCGGCCCCCATCGCTCCCATGATCGGAATCATGGCGAGCGCGAACAGAATCGCGACATTGCCCCGTTTGTCGGACCAGAAGCTATGCATGACAGGCTCCCATTGACGGCCGCACCATGCCCGCACTTCCTTGACCGATTGTTGCTGCGATCCTCGACTTTTTCCGGCAATTAGCCCGATCGGAGCGGGGGGTTAACCGTAAGTTCCCGGATCGGTACAATTTGAACGATCGGGGCCGGCGGCGGCTGGCGTCGGACGGCCGCTGTAACCTATTATTGGCCTGGTTCGCTGCGCCGCAGCGTGCAGCCCGCCCGGGGAGGTTCCGCCCTATCGACGGCGAACTGGCGACTCAGATCCATGGACCGGCTCAGATTCGAACCCATGCCTCTACCCCCGCCCCGGCTCGCCAAGCACCGGATGGGAGACGACGACCGCGTCCGCCGCAGGGGGGAGGAGGGGCCGGGCACCGCCGTCCTCAGCCGCACCAAGCCGCAGGCCAAGCGGCCCAATCTCTACCGGGTCCTGCTCCTCAACGACGACTACACGCCGATGGAGTTCGTGGTGCATGTGCTCGAGCGCTTCTTCAACAAGTCGCGCGAGGACGCCACTCGAATCATGCTCCATGTCCACCATCACGGCGTGGGCGAATGTGGCGTTTTCACGTACGAGGTGGCCGAGACCAAAGTGACGCAGGTCATGGACTTCGCCCGCAAGCACCAGCATCCTTTACAATGCGTGATGGAGAAGAAATGATCCCATCGATCGGGATGAGGAACTGATGCCGACCTTTTCGCGCAGCCTCGAGCAGTCGCTCCACCGCGCCTTGGCGCTCGCCAACGAGCGCCGCCACGAATATGCGACGCTCGAGCACCTGTTGTTGGCGCTGGTCGACGACCAGGACGCCGCCGCGGTCATGCGCGCCTGCAACGTCGACGTCGAGCGCCTCAAGCGCAACCTCGTCGACTATATCGACGGCGAGCTCGACAATCTGGTGATGGACGCCGCCGACGACTCCAAGCCCACCGCCGGCTTCCAGCGCGTGATCCAGCGCGCCGTCATCCACGTGCAGTCCTCGGGCCGCGAGGAGGTGACCGGGGCGAACGTGCTGGTCGCGATGTTCGCCGAGCGCGAGAGCCATGCCGCCTATTTCCTGCAAGAACAGGACATGACCCGCTACGACGCCGTCAACTACATCAGCCACGGCATCGCCAAGCGCTCCGGCATATCGGAGTCGAGGCCGGTGCGCGGCGTCGAGGAGGAAACCGACACCAAGCCGGGCGAGGACGGAAAGAAGAAGGCCGATGCGCTCGAGGCCTATTGCGTCAACCTCAACAAGAAGGCGCGCGAGGGCAAGATCGACCCCCTGATCGGGCGCGAGAACGAGATTTCGCGCACGATTCAGGTGCTGTGCCGGCGCCAGAAGAACAACCCGCTGTTCGTGGGCGAGCCGGGGGTGGGCAAGACCGCCATCGCCGAGGGGCTGGCGCGGCGCATCGTCATGGGCGACGTGCCGGACGTGTTGAAAAGCTCGACCGTGTTCGCCCTCGACATGGGCTCGCTACTCGCCGGCACCCGCTATCGCGGCGACTTCGAGGAGCGCTTGAAACAGGTCATCAAGGAGATCGAGGCCTATCCCAACTCCATCGTCTTCATCGACGAGATCCATACCGTGATCGGCGCCGGCGCCACCTCGGGGGGCGCGATGGATGCCTCGAACCTGTTGAAGCCAGCGCTCGCCGCCGGCACCATCCGCTGCATCGGCTCGACCACCTACAAGGAATACCGCCAGTATTTCGAAAAAGACCGCGCGCTGGTGCGCCGGTTCCAGAAGATCGACGTCAACGAGCCGTCGGTGCCCGACGCCATCGAGATCCTCAAGGGCTTGAAGCCCTATTTCGAGAACTATCACCACCTGCGCTACACCAACGAGGCGATCAAGGCGGCGGTCGATCTGTCGGTGCGCTACATCCACGACCGCAAGCTCCCCGACAAGGCGATCGACGTGATCGACGAGTCGGGCGCGGCGCAGATGCTCCTGCCCGAGGCCAGGCGCAAGAAGACCATCGGCGTGAAGGAGATCGAGGCGACGGTCGCCACCATAGCGCGGGTGCCGCCGAAGACCGTCTCCAAGGACGACGCCGAGGTGCTGGTGAATCTGGAAGCCGCGCTGAAGCAGGTGGTCTACGGCCAGGACAAGGCGATCGAAGCGCTCGCCGCCGCGATCAAGCTCGCGCGCGCGGGCCTGCGCGAGCCCGAGAAGCCGATCGGGGCTTATCTCTTTTCCGGCCCCACCGGCGTCGGCAAGACCGAGGTGGCGCGCCAGCTCGCGATCGGTTTAGGCGTGCCGCTCCACCGCTTCGACATGTCGGAATATATGGAGCGCCACACGGTCTCGCGCCTGATCGGCGCGCCGCCGGGCTATGTCGGCTTCGACCAGGGCGGGCTCTTGACCGACAGCGTCGACCAGCATCCCTATTGCGTGCTCCTGCTCGACGAGATCGAGAAGGCGCATCCCGATCTCTTCAACATCCTCTTGCAGGTGATGGACCACGGCAAGCTCACCGATCACAACGGCAAGCAGATCGACTTCCGCAACGTCATCCTGGTGATGACGACCAATGCCGGCGCCTCCGAGCTCGCCAAGAACGCCTATGGCTTCACCCGCACCAAGCGCGAGGGCGACGACATCGAGGCGATCAACCGCATGTTCACGCCCGAGTTCCGCAACCGGCTCGACGCCACCATCACCTTCGCGCATTTGACGCCGGAGATCATCAAGAAGGTGGTGGAGAAGTTCGTGCTCCAGCTCGAGGCGCAGCTCGCCGACCGCGCCGCCACCATCGAGCTCTCCGAGGAGGCGACCCAATGGCTGGTGGAGCGCGGCTA
>JAHFPO010000169.1 GCA_023266695.1 Hyphomicrobiales bacterium
CGCCACCTCCTTCAAGCCGATGGGCATGGTGTTCGAGGAAAAGACGATCCAGGGCAGCTACTTCGGCTCCTGCGTGCCGCGCGTGGACTTCCCCCGCATGCTGCAGCTCTACATGGCGGGTAAACTGAAACTCGACGAGCTGATCACGCGCCGCTACAGGATCGACGAAGCCCCGCAGGCCTTCGCCGACCTCGAGTCCGGCAAAAACGCCCGCGGCGTCGTCGTCTTCTAGGAAAGTTCGCATGACCAGCCGTCGCTCGCTTCTCGTGGCCGCGACGGGTGTCGCGATTGCGCGGCCGCTGGCGAGCCTCGCGCAAGCGCCAAAGAAATTGCGGCGCGTCGGCTGGCTCTCGCTCACGGTGTCCTCGTCGGAGCAGGCGCACCTCGGGCGCCTGATGTTTCTGGAGCAGATGCGGCGCGCCGGGTTCGAGGAGGGCCGCAATCTCGAGGTCGAGTGGCGCTATGCCGAAGGCGACCGCGCGCGCCTGCCGGCGCTGGCGGAGGAGCTGGTACGGCTGAACGTCGATGTCGTCGTTTCGACGTTCAACGATTCGACCGCCGCGGCCAAGCGCGCGACCCGCTCGATTCCCATCGTGATGTTGAGCGCGCTCTCCCCGGTCGAGCTGGGATTCGTCGAGAGCCTTGCCCGCCCCGGCGGCAACGTCACGGGGACCGCGTGGAGCGCACCCGAGACGGCCGGCAAGATCCTCGAGGTTCTCAAGGACGCTTCGCCGCGCGCGGCGCGCGTGGCGATCCTCGGGAACCCCGCGGTAGCCGGGATGAAGGACTACGGCACGGCGACCGAGCGCGCGGCCGCGGCGCTCGGCATGAAAGTCCAGGGTTTCAGCGCCTCGCGGCCGGCGGAGATCGCCCCGGCGCTGGAACGCATCGCCGCGTACCGGCCCCAGGCGCTGTATGTCGCGTTCGAATCGGTGCTGATCACCGCGGTACGGGAGATCGCGGAGTTCGCAGTCAGGCGCAAGCTGCCCTCGATTGGCAACATCCCGCAGTTCACCGACGCGGGCGGGCTCCTCTACTATGGGCCGGATCTCAAGGAAATCGTCGAACGCAGCTTCAATTACGTGATCCGAATCCTCAATGGAGCGAAACCTGCCGAGCTTCCAGTCGAGCTGCCGGGCAAGTACGAGCTGGTCGTCAACGTGAAGACCGCGAAGGCAATCGGCCACAGGATTCCGCCGACCCTGCTCGCGCGCGCCAGCCGGGTGATCGAGTAGCGGCTACTTCGACAGGCGCTTTTCGACCAGGCGCGCGAAAAAGCTGGCGCCGTAGGGCAGGGCCTGGTCGTTGAAGTCGTAGGAGGGGTTGTGCACCTCGCATGCCCCCTCACCGTCGCCGTTGCCGATGTTGATGTAGCAGCCCGGCACCTCGTTCAGCATGAAGGAGAAGTCTTCCGACGCCATGATCAGCGCCGGGTCGCGCCGCACGCCGTCGGCGCCGGTCTTGCCGACTCCGCGGTGTACCTCGACGCCGAATTCAGCGAGTTTCTTCGCTACGACATCGGATGTGCGCTGTTCCTGAAAGCCGAGTTCAGGGTGCGCGTGGATGTCGCGCCGCCAGCCGGTCAATTCGTCCTTCAGGTTCTCGATCCGGGGGATGAGGGGCATGTCAGCGGCACCCGAGGCGGCGCTCTTTTGCCTGCACCAGCGCGGTGACGGTCTCGTTCACCGGCGCGGCGAGGCCGAGCGTCTTCGCCACGCGCGGGATGGAGCCGTTGATGACGCTGATTTCCGATTTTCGCTTGGCAAGCAGATCGAGCAGGACCGACGGACGCGCTTTCGGGATCTTGGAGCCGAAATCGCGCACGTAAGCGACGGGATCGTGGAAGCTCAGTTTTATCCGTTTTTTCAAAGCAACTTCAAAACCCTCTTGCGCGCAAGCAGCCGAAACGCGCGACAGGTCCGGGTCGGCCATCACTTCGCCCGTGGTGCACTCGGCGAGCGCGCAGGGGCCGGAATAGGCGCAGTTGCAGATCAGCTTCTCCCACACCAGCTGGTCGATGTCGTCGAACACCTTCACTCGGAACCCGGCGCCGCTCCAGAGCGCCTCGATTTCCTTCAGGCGAGGGGTAATCGGGCCGCCGAATTCGCCCAGGCGCACCAGCTCCATGCCGTTATGGTGCGCGTGCCCGGGTCCCTTCATCGAGGCGCCGAAGCCGCCGACCACGCCGACCATCACGCGCTCCCGCCCCAGCACGCTTGCCGCGCTGTCGGGTCCGCCCAGGCCGTTCTGGATCGAGAGGACCGGGGTTTCCTTCCCGAGCAGCACCTTGGCGGACTCGGCTGCCTGGGTGACGTGCATCGCCTTCGTGGCGATGATGACCAGATCGCACGGTCCGGCTTGATCTGCCTTCGTTGAAGCATTGAGCCTGACCGTCCGGTCGCCGGAAGCGCCCTCTACACGAAGGCCTTTCGCGCGGATCGCGTCGACATGCTCGCGCCAGGTATCGATCGCCCAGACCTCGTGCCCGGCGGAGGCCAGCAGCCCGGCATACACCGAGCCCATCGCGCCGGCGCCGACGACCGCGATCTTCATGCGACTTCGAACAGGCCCGCCGCCCCCATGCCGCCGCCGATGCACATCGTCACCACGACGAACTTCGCTCCGCGGCGCTTGCCCTCGATCAGCGCGTGGCCGGTGAGGCGCGCGCCGCTCATGCCGTAGGGATGCCCTACCGCGATCGCGCCGCCGTCGACATTCAGCCGCTCGGCCGGAATGCCGAGCCGGTCGCGGCAGTAGAGCACCTGCACCGCGAAGGCCTCGTTCAGCTCCCACAGGTCGATGTCGGCCACCTTTTTGCCGGCGCGCTCGAGGAGCTTGGGCACCGCGAACACGGGCCCGATGCCCATCTCGCCCGGCTCGCAGCCGGCGACCGCGAAGCCGCGGAAGACGCCGAGCGGCTTGAGTCCCCGCCTGGCCGCTTCCTTGTCGCTCATCACGATCGCGGCCGAGGCGCCGTCGGAGAACTGGCTCGCGTTGCCCGCGGCGATCACGCCGCCCTCGATCGCCGGCTTGATCTGCGACACGCCCTCGTAGGTGGTGTCCGGGCGGATGCCCTCGTCGTGCTCGGCGGTGACTTCCTTCATCGACTCGGCGTTGGTGTTCTTGTCGATCACCTTCATCTTGGTCGTGATCGGCACGATCTCGTCCTTGAATTTGCCCTCGGCGCGCCCCTTGGCGGCCTTCTGCTGGCTCTCGGCGCCGTAGCGGTCCTGCTTCTCGCGCGGGATGTGGTACTTTTTCGCCACGTACTCGGCGGTCTGCAGCATCGGCCAGTAGACTTCCGGCTTGTGGCGGTGCAGCCACTCGTCCTGGGCGTGGTGCTTGTTCGACTCGTTCTGCACCAGCGAGATCGACTCGACGCCGCCGGCGGCGAAGATGCCGGCCTCGCCCGCGAGCACGCGCTGGCTCGCCATGGCGATGCTCTGCAGGCCCGAGGAGCAGAAGCGATTCACAGTGACACCCGCCACAGTCACCGGGCAGCCGGCGCGGATCGCGATCTGGCGCGCGATGTTGCCGCCGGTCGCCCCCTCGGGCATGGCGCAGCCCATGATCACGTCCTCGACTTCCTGCGGCTCCACCTTGGCTCTCTGCAGCGCGGCCTGGACCACGTGGCCGCCGAGCTTGGCGCCGTGGGTATTATTGAGCGCACCGCGCCAGCTCTTGCAGAGGGGCGTCCTGGCAGTTGAAACAATCACGGCTTCAGTCATTGAATTTCCTTCCTTCCTTTGCCAGTTTCACGAGTAGGGGCGCCGGCTTCCATACCGAGCCCTGGTATCCGGCTTGAAATTTTTGAATTGAATCCAAAACCTTTTTCAGCCCGACGGTGTCGGCGTAGAACATCGGCCCGCCGCGGTAGGGCGGGAAGCCGTAGCCGGTGAGGTACACCATGTCGATGTCGGAGGCGCGCAGCGCGATGCCCTCCTCGAGGATGACCGCCGCCTCGTTCACCAGCGCGTAGATCAGCCGCTCCACGATCTCCTCGTCGGAGATCTGGCGGGGTTTCAGATTGTTTTCCTTCCTGTACCGAGAAATGATTTTCTCGACTTCAGGGTCCGGAATCGGCTTGCGGCTGCCGCCCTCGTACCGGTACCAACCCTTGCCGGTCTTCTGCCCGTAGCGGCCGAGCTCGCAGATGCGGTCGCCGACCTTCGAATAGACGAAATTCGGCCGCTCGAGGTAGCGGCGCTTGCGGATCTCCCAGCCAATGTCGAGGC
>JAHFPO010000061.1 GCA_023266695.1 Hyphomicrobiales bacterium
CGCGCGCGAGGGCTGGGAAGGCTGGGACGTGGTCAAGGCCATGCTGCCCGAGTCCGAGATCGGCGACCTCATCATCGAGGTGCGCTCGGCCACCGCCGGCGTCGGCGGCCTCTCCTTCAAATTCGACCACCTGCAGGAATTGACCGGCAAGGGCGCCGACCAGGTGATCGCGGCGAGAAGAGCGGCGGAATAATCCGCATACCGGGGTAATAAAAAGCCCTCGCCCGTCGAACAGTAGGAAGAGAGAGCGGCGCCGGCCCGAAACGACCAGGGCGAACACACGCACTTGACTTGCCTGTGATCCACCCGTGGGTGTAACCGGGCGCCAGCGCCCGACCAGGAGGAATCCATGCTCATCATCCGCCGCCGTGGCTGGGAAATCCCGGAGTCGCAAGCGACTCCGGAGCACGTCTTCTTTTCCCGCCGCACGCTCATCGGCGGCGCCGCCTCGCTCGCCGTCGCCTCGGCTCTGCCCGCGAGCGCCTTGAGCCAGCGCATCGCCGACCTGCCCGATCCGACCGCCGACCTCTATCCCGCCAAGCGCAACGAAAAATACGTCCTCGACGGGACCCTGACGCCGGAAAAGAACAGCACCAACTACAATAATTTCTACGAATACGGCACCGACAAATACGTCGCCGGCCGCGCGCAGGCGCTCCGGACCCGGCCATGGACCGTGAAGTTCGACGGCATGGTGGAGAAGGAGAAGACCGTCGCGATCGACGATCTCATCCGCGCCATGCCGCTCGAGGAGCGGCTCTATCGCCACCGCTGCGTCGAGGCGTGGTCGATGGCGGTGCCGTGGTCGGGCTTTGCGATGGCGAAGCTGGTCGAATATGCCAAGCCGCTTGCGGGTGCCAAATATGTACGCATGGAAACCTTCCTCGATCCGGCCATGGCGCCCGAGCAGAACAAGCCGTTCTTCCCGTGGCCCTACATCGAAGGGCTCACCATGGCCGAGGCGACCAACGAGCTCGCCTTCATGGTCACCGGCCTTTACGGCAAGCCGGTGCACAAGCAGAACGGCGCGCCGCTCCGCGTCGTCTTGCCGTGGAAATACGGCTTCAAGTCGATCAAGTCGATCGTGCGCTTCGAGTTCACCGACAAGCGGCCGAAGGGCACCTGGGAAGTCCTGCAAGCCCGCGAATACGGATTCTGGGCGAACGTCAATCCGGAGGTCCACCATCCGCGCTGGAGCCAGGCGAGCGAGGAGGACATCGGCACGCGCGAGCGCCGGCCGACCGTCATCTTCAACGGCTACGGCCCCTATGTCGCCGATCTCTACAAGGGACTCGAGGGCGAGAAGCTGTTCGTGTGACAGCGCATCAGCAACGTTTTTTCCCACGTCATGGCCGGGCTCGCAGCCAATTTTAGTCAGGCTGCGTAGACTTGCCTGCCCGGTCATAACGTTTTTGATCGGCCTTACATCCTCCTGCACGAGAGACATGTCATATGACCGAAGTCATATGACCCGCTGGTGCTCGGCAATAGGCTGCACCGTCAAATCTCGACTGTCAGGAGGAACCCAATGAATCGGCTCAGCATCCTCGCTGTCACCACTGTGTCGCTGTTGATTCTGGGGGGTGCTCTGCCCGCGAGCAAAGCCGTCGGCCAGCAAACGGCTCGGCAGACGTCAGATGTCGAGCGCGTGAACGCTGCGAGCCAAGTCTTCGTTGCGGCGATAGTGGCACGCGACATTCGCGCAATGGAGAAAGTGTGGGCTCATGAGTCCTATGTAACGTTCATCGGCCCGCTCAGCACCACGGTCGTGGTCGGCTGGGACGGCGTCAAGAAGGCTTGGGAGATGCGCTTCGGTCAATTCGACCGGGTGACCATTGCGTTGGCGGAATCTCACGTTCGCACCCATGGAAAGGTCGCGTGGACCGTCGGCGTCGAGAAGGTTCAGCTGCTGCGCAAGAACGGCGATACCCTCAGCTTCGATGCCTTCGTGACGAACGTGTTCGAGGAGCGGGACGGTCGCTGGCTCATGGTTTCCCACCAAGCAACGCCGATCTTCAGGGAGACGAAGTAGCTCGCGTGCCTCTTCTATGCTTACGACAAAATTGCGACCGCGCTGAATAAAGCATAACCGTCCAAGGCGCTTCGTGCGGTCGTCGCTGTTGTGCTGCCCTTGCCGTGGTGGCCGCGCGCATGGGCCGGAGCCGACGCATCCAGCCACTGCGGCGTCGCATCGAATTTGTGGGCATATGACTGCAATCATATGCAGGCGCCGGTGCTGAGGGCATGATCGCGGCTCCAACTGAGGGAGACGATCATGACTCGCATGGCACTATTCGCGTCGCTCGTGGTCATTGTGGCGACGACGGCGACTTCAACGGCTCAAACCACGTCGCCCTATACCGGCCAGGAGCAGCGCACCATCAAAGCGCTTTCGAACGAAGAGATCAGAGACCTGCTGGAAGGGCGCGGTATGGGTTTGGCCAAAGCCGCGGAGCTGAACTCCTATCCGGGACCGCTCCACGTGCTGCAACTGGCCAATCAGCTCGGACTGTCCGACGCGCAGCGAACGGCAACTGAAACTCTGTACGCAGACATGCGTAACAAGGCTCAACCCATTGGCCAGCAAATCATTGAGATCGAGCGAAACCTCGATCAGGCTTTCGCGGGTGGCCCAATCGGCCCGGCTATCCTTCGGGCCCAAGTCAACGCGATCGCTATCCTTCAGGGCGAGCTTCGGGCCGTTCACCTGGAAACTCACTTGACTCAGCACTCGCTGCTGACGCCCGAGCAGATTTCCCGTTACGACATGCTGCGCGGGTACGGCGGCAACCGGACGCCGCACGGCAGTCAACGACATAGTGGCGGCTAAGAGAACGAAAGCGCGCTCGCCACGTTTTCTTGGTGCACTGCTGCGCGCGCGAATCAAAGGAGGCGTTTGAACATGATGCAAATGACTGACTTGCCGATCGGAATGATGTGGGGAGCGGGTCTCGTTTGGCTCCTAATTATCATTCTCCTTCTTCTTGGAATTGCGGCCTTGATTAAGTATCTCCGCTCCTAACTGGCGTCGCGTCGACGCGACGCCTGCGGGGAAGGCACATGACTACGTTCATACATCGAGCGATTTCTTGATCAGGATACTGGCACCTGCACGTTCGATCGCACCTGCTCGCTCAAGGCCGGCGAGCGTCCGATAGAGGACTTCACGGGTCAGCCCCAATTCGCTCGCAACATCCTGAAGTTGACTCCGCAGGTTCACCGTGCGGCCGTCGGGTCCGGCATTGAGATCGAGGTAGAGCATCACCCGCTCTTTGGCGGAGCGAACCTTCATCAGCTCAAGACGCTGCCGCAGCCCCATGACTTGATGCGCCATGAGTGCCAGGAAGGACATGGCGCTTGTCGAGTCCGCGCGAAGGGCATTCAGGACCACGGCCTTGGGATATACGCGCAACTGCGAGGGCTCCGTTGCCACCGCATCGCAATGGTAGATGTCGGAAAAAAGCGCCGCTTCGACGAAGAACTCGCCCGCCGCTGTTGTGCCCAGGACCAACAACCGACCGTCGAAGGTCCGCCGTTCCAACCGCAGCCGCCCCGCTTCGATGAAATAAATAGCAGTGACTTTATCGCCCTGCCTGAAAAGCACCTCGTTTCGAGCGAGCGATCGTCTCTCAAGCGCCTGTGGGTCGAGCGCCAGCATACTCCATCAAGACATCGCCTGCGTAAAAGGGCAACCTATGTGTGTACGCCAAATCCGGATTTCAATAACTCCACCTTTGCGCCTTCGACACCAGGAAATCGCGGAACACCTGCACCCGCGCGACCGCGCGCAGCTCCTCCGGATAGACGAAATAGGCGTCGAGGGACGGCGCGGCGCTGTCCGAGAACAACTGCACCAGCCCCGCGCCTTCGGCCAGGAAATCCGGCAGCGTGGCGATGCCGACGCCATGTTCGGCCGCGCCCTTCAGCGCCACCGCATTGCTGACGACGAGCGCCGCCGGGCGCGGATCGCCGGGCTTGCGGCCGGCGTCCCGGAGCCAGTTCATCCGCTCGTAATAGCTCGGGATATTGCCCCCGATCAGAACCAGGCGATGCTTGTCGATCTCCTCGGGCGAGCGCGGATGGCCGTGGCGCTTCAGATAGTCGGCCGAGGCATAGGCGTGGAAATGCACGGTGAAGAGCTTGCGCCGCACCAGATCGGGCTGCACCGGCTGCCACAGGCGGATCGCGACGTCGGCCTCGCGCATGGCGAGATCGAGCTCCTCGTCGGCGAGAATGAGCCGAATGCGGATATCGGGGTAGAGATCGAAGAACTCGCCGAGGCGGGGCGTGAGCCACAAGCTGCCGAGCCCGATCGCGGTGGTCACTTTCAGCTCGCCGTCGGGCCTGTCGCGGCTGTCGGTGAGCATCGCGCGGGCCGCCTCCAGCTTCATGAACACTTCGTGCGCGGTGCGGAACAGCAGCTCGCCCTGCTCGGTCAGGATCAATCCGCGCGCGTGGCGGTGGAACAGCGGAATCTTCAGTTCCTGCTCGAGCGCCGAAATCTGCCGGCTCACCGCCGATTGCGACAGCCCGAGCGTCTCGCCGGCATGGGTGAAGCTGCCAGCGTCGGCGACCACGTGGAAGATTTTCAGCTTTTCCCAGTCCATCTTTCAAACCTGCTCCCTCTCCCCTGTGGGGAGAGGTGAAAATTATTATTCGGCCGCGGCTTTTCCCTGCCCCGCCGCTTCATGGGCGAGCCAGCGCTCGGCCTCGAGCGCGGCCATGCAGCCCAGCCCCGCCGCGGTCACCGCCTGGCGGAAAATCTCGTCGGTGATGTCGCCGGCGGCGAACACGCCCGCTACCGAGGTCACGGTCGAATCGGGCGCAGTCCACACATAGCCGTTGGGTTTCATCTTGAGCTGGCCCTCGATCAGTTCGGTCGCGGGCTTGTGACCGATCGCCACGAACACGCCGTCGATCTTCTTCTCGCTCATGGCGCCGGTCTTGAGGTTCTTCAGCCGCACGCCGGTCACCTTCGGGTCGGCGGTGCCGATGACGTCCTCGACCACCGTGTCCCAGATCACTTCGATCTTCGGATTCTTGAACAGGCGGTCCTGGAGAATCTTCTCCGCGCGCAGTTGGTCGCGCCGATGCACCAGCGTCACATGGGAAGCGAAATTGGTGAGAAAGAGCGACTCTTCGACCGCGGTGTTGCCGCCGCCGACGACCACGACCTCCTTGCCGCGGAAGAAGAAGCCGTCGCAGGTGGCGCAGGCCGAGACGCCATAGCCGCGGAACTTCTGCTCGGAGGGAAGCTCGAGCCATCTCGCCTGCGCGCCGGTGGCGAGGATGACGCTGTCCGCGAGGAACGCCGCGCCCGATTCGCATTCGAGCCGGAACGGCCGGCGCGAGAGATCGAGGCTCGTCACGTGATCGGTGACGACGCGCGTTCCCACGTGCTCGGCCTGGGCGCGCATTTCCTCCATCAGCCACGGCCCCTGAATCACCTTGGCGAAGCCCGGGTAGTTCTCGACGTCGGTGGTGATGGTGAGTTGGCCGCCCGGCTGCGAGCCCGCGATCAGCACCGGCGCGAGCATCGCGCGCGCGGCGTAGATCGCGGCGGTATAGCCGGCCGGACCCGAGCCGATGATCACGACACGGACATGCTCGCTCGCCATGGGGTTCGCCTCGTTCCGGAAGAGAGCCGGGATCGCTAGATATGGCGCGTCTCACGCGCTCCTGCAAATCGGTCACAAGGTGTTGTCCCGCGCCGTCTTTCGCTCCGCCACCCCCGTGCTTGCGCCGACCGGGCTGCGCGACTAGCGTCCCCGCACTTCGAGGGGGCCCGGTGAGAGGGATTCCACCCATGCGCGGCCGGTTGGACGCCATCGATTGGAATATCCTGCGCGAGCTGCAGCGCGACGGGCGCATCACCAATGTCGAACTGTCGCGCCGGGTCGGCATTTCCGCCCCGCCGTGCCTGCGCCGCATGCGCGCGCTCGAGGAGGCCGGCATCATTCGCGGCTATCGCGCGCTCCTGGACGAGAAGCAGCTTGGCTACGAGGTCACCGTCTTCGCCATGGTGCATCTCGTCAGCCAGGCGGAAGCCGACCTCGTCGCCTTCGAGGAGCACGTGCGCGCCTGGCCGCTGGTGCGCGAATGCTGGATGCTGTCGGGCGAGGTCGACTTCATCCTCAAGTGCGTGGCGCCCGACCTTCCGACCTTCCAGGCGTTCGTCAGCGAACTCACCGCGGCGCCCAACGTGCGGAACGTCAAGACCGCGCTCACGCTCAGGCGTTCCAAGGACGAACCGATGGTACCGCTGGAATTGGAGAAGACCGCGGGCTCACTGCCGTCAGCCTGAGGTGCGAGCGCACCGATCTCGGGTTTACCCGAGATCGGCACATCTAAATGCGCAAGTCGGCAACAGCCGACTTGCGTGCGCGAGCCTGGAAGGCCGACGGCAATCTCCAAACATGCACCATCCTTCGAGGCTCGGCGCATTCCGCGCCTCGCTCCTCTGGATGACGGCTACAAACGATGGGTCGACGGCGATGCTCAGCGCCACTCGAGCTTGACGATCTTGTAGCCCTTGGCGCCCTTCGGCGTCAGCACCTCGACCGAGGCGCCCTTCTTCTTGCCGATCAGCGCCTTGCCGAGCGGCGAGGTGATCGAGATGCGGCCGGCCTTGGCGTCGGCCTCGGTCTCGCCGACGATCTGCCAGACCTTCTTCTCGTCGGTGTCCTCGTCGACGAGGGTAACGGTGGCGCCGAACGTCACCGTGTCGCCCTTGAGCTTGGACACGTCGATCACCTCGGCGCGCGAAATCTTGTCCTCGAGCTCGGCGACGCGGCCTTCGTTCAGCGATTGGGTTTCCTTGGCGGCGTGGTATTCCGCGTTCTCGGCGAGGTCGCCGTGGCCGCGCGCCTCGGTGATCTGTTGAATAATGCGCGGCCGCTCCACCGCCTGGCGGTGGCGCAGTTCGGCCTCGAGCGCGGCATAGCCGGCGGCCGTCATCGGGATTTTTTCCATCGTCTGCGCTCCGCACCCGGCCGGCCCGTGACCCGGCCGAGTCAATAAAATCCGTCGTCGCGCTCCGGAACCCTCCGGCCCGCCGCGACCTAGAACGGATTACGAACACCCGCCGCTTGCCCGGCCGGGCTCCAGATTCAGGCCCGGCCTCCAAAATAGCTTTGCAGCGTACGAACCTCGAGATCACCGCCAATATAGGCTTTGATGCCCTGCGCCGCTGCGACGGCCCCCGCTAGGGTGGTGTAATACGGCACTTTATGCAAGAGGGCGGCCCGGCGCAGCGATCGCGAGTCGGTCAGCGCCTGCGCCCCCTCGGTGGTATTGAAGACGAGCTGTACCCCGCCGTTCTTGATGGCGTCGACGATGTGGGGGCGCCCCTCCAGCACCTTGTTGACCTTGTCGGCCTCGATCCCGTGCTCCTTCAGGAAGCGCTGGGTACCGGAGGTCGCGATGATCCGGAAACCGAGCGCCGCGAGCAGGCGCATCGATTCGAGAATCCGCAACTTGTCCTCGTCCTTGACCGAGACGAACACCGTTCCCTCCTTCGGGATCATGGTGCCGGAGCCGATCTGGCTCTTGGCGAAGGCGACGGCATAGTCGAGGTCGAGGCCCATGACCTCGCCGGTCGAGCGCATTTCCGGGCCGAGCACGGTGTCGACGCCGGGGAAACGGGCGAACGGAAACACCGCCTCCTTGACCGCGATGTGCCGGAAGCTAGGACGGCCGAGGCCGAAGCTCGCCAATTTCTCCCCCGCCATGATGCGGGCGGCGATCTTGGCGACCGGAATGCCGATGGTCTTGGCGACGAACGGCACCGTGCGCGAGGCGCGCGGGTTCACTTCCAGCACGTAGATGTCGCCGTTCTTGATCGCATATTGCGCGTTCATCAGCCCGCCCACATGGAGCGCGAGCGCGAGCGCGCGGGTCTGGCGCTCGAGTTCGGCGATGGTGTCGGGATTGAGCGAATGCGGCGGCAGCGAACAGGCGCTGTCGCCGGAATGGATGCCCGCTTCCTCGATGTGCTCCATGATGCCGGCGACAAAGACGTCCTTGCCGTCTGAGAGCGCGTCGACATCGACCTCGATCGCGTCGGATAGATAGCGGTCGACGAGGACGGGGCTCTTTCCGGAGACCACCACCGCCTCCTTCATGTAGCGCTCGAGCGAGGCCGCGTCATGGACGATTTCCATGGCGCGGCCGCCGAGCACGTAGGAAGGGCGGATCACCACCGGATAGCCGATCTTCTCGGCGACGCGGCGCGCCTCCGCGACGCTCTTCGCGATTCCGCTCTCGGCCTGGCGTAGCTCGAGCTTGTCGAGGAGCGACTTGAAGCGGTCGCGGTCCTCGGCGAGGTCGATCATGTCGGGCGAGGTGCCGAGGATCGGGATCGCCGCCTTCGCCAGCGCGTCGGCGAGCTTCAGCGGCGTCTGCCCGCCGAACTGGACGATGGCGCCGAGGAGCTTTCCGTTCCCCTGCTCGCGCGCCAGAATCTCGAGCACGTCCTCGGCGGTGAGCGGCTCGAAGTAGAGCCGGTCGGAAGTGTCGTAGTCGGTCGAGACCGTCTCCGGATTGCAATTGATCATGATGGTCTCGAAGCCCGCCTCGGAGAGCGCAAAGGCGGCATGGCAGCAGCAATAGTCGAACTCGATGCCCTGGCCGATGCGGTTGGGACCGCCGCCGAGGATGGCGATCTTGTTCTTGTCCGACGGCCGCGCCTCGCAGGCGGGCGCGCCGGCGAACAGCGGCTCGTAGGTCGAATACATATAGGCCGTGGGCGAAGCGAACTCGGCGGCGCAGGTGTCGATGCGCTTGAACATCGGGCGCACGCCGAGCGCGCGCCGGCGCTTGGCGACTTCCTCCTCGCTCGAGCCCACGAGCTTGGCGAGCCGGGCGTCGGAGAATCCCCTCGCCTTCAGGCGGCGGAAGGCACCCGCGCTCTTCGGCAGGCCCTTCGCCCTGACCTCGCCTTCGGTCTCGACCAGCGAGCGGATCTCGGCGAGGAACCACGGATCGAGGTTGCAGCTTTCCTGGATCTGGTTGTCGGGGAAGCCGAGGCGCATTGCCTGGGCGACCTTCAGAATCCGGTCGGGTGTCGGCGTGCCGAGCGCGGCGCGGATGGCGTTGCGGTCGTCGCCCTGGCCGAGGCCTTCGATTTCGATCTCGTCGAGGCCGCCGCAACCGGTCTCGAGCGAGCGCAGCGCCTTTTGCAGGCTTTCGGCGAAGGTGCGGCCGATCGCCATCGCCTCGCCCACCGATTTCATCGAGGTGGTGAGCGTGGGCTCGGCGCCGGGAAATTTCTCGAACGCGAAGCGCGGCACCTTGGTGACGACGTAATCGATGGTGGGCTCGAACGAGGCGGGCGTGGCGCCGCCGGTGATGTCGTTGGCGATCTCGTCCAAGGTGTAGCCGACCGCGAGCCGCGAGGCGACCTTGGCGATCGGGAAGCCGGTCGCCTTGGAGGCGAGCGCGGACGAGCGCGACACCCGCGGGTTCATCTCGATCACCAGCAGGCGGCCGGTCTCGGGATGGACCGCGAACTGCACGTTGGAGCCGCCGGTCTCGACCCCGATCTCGCGCAGCACCGCGATCGAGGCGTCGCGCATGATCTGATATTCCTTGTCGGTGAGGGTGAGCGCCGGCGCCACCGTGATCGAGTCGCCGGTATGCACGCCCATCGGATCGACGTTCTCGATCGAGCAGACGATGATGCAGTTGTCGTTCTTGTCGCGCACCACCTCCATCTCGAATTCCTTCCAGCCGAGCACGCTCTCCTCGATCAGAACCTCGTTGGTGGGCGAGGCGTCGATGCCGCGCTCGACGATCTCGACGAACTCGGTCTTGTTGTAGGCGACGCCGCCGCCGGTGCCCCCTAACGTGAAGGAGGGGCGGATGATGGCCGGGAGCCCGATCGACTCGAGCGCTTCGAGCGCGGCGGCGAGCGTCTTCACCTGGTGCGAGCGCGGCGTCTCCAGCCCGATCCGCTGCATCGCCTCGCGGAAGAGCTTCCGGTCCTCGGCCATGTCGATCGCCTCGGCGGTGGCGCCGATGAGCTCGACGTCGAACTGCTCCAGCGTTCCCTGCTTGCGCAGCGACAGCGCGCAATTGAGCGCGGTCTGGCCGCCCATGGTGGGCAGGAGCGCGAAGCCGCCCGGCTTCACGCGCCGCTCCTTTTCGATGATCTTGGCGACGATCTCCGGCGTGATCGGCTCGATATAGGTGGCGTCGGCCAATTCCGGGTCGGTCATGATGGTGGCCGGGTTGGAATTGACCAGCACCACGCGGTAACCCTCGGCCTTCAAGGTCTTGCAGGCCTGGGTGCCGGAATAGTCGAATTCGCACGCCTGGCCGATCACGATCGGCCCCGCGCCGATGATCAGGATGGTGGAGATGTCGGTGCGCTTCGGCATCGGGTTCTCGGGCACATAAAAAAAGGCCGCGCGGATCGCGCGTCCTTCCCGCCCCCACGCGGTAACGAGGCATGAAGCCCGCCGCGGCTAGGCGGTCTTAGCCGAGATTCGGCCGCACGGGAACCCCCGCTTTGACACTGCTTTAGTCGCGCGGAAGGCTAGTCCTGCCGCCCGCGCGGGCCCGTTCGGCCGCAGCCGCTCTGGCCCGGCGGCGTTCCGCCGTTCAGCCGGCGTATTGCGCGATCCCGTTGCCGAACGACCAGTTCTCCTTCGGCACTTCCACCAGGGTGATGAACACGTCCTCTTTGCGCAGACCCAGGCGCGCATTCAGCTCGTCCGCGATGAACTTGTAGAACACCTTCTTCATCTCGATGGTCCGGCCCTGGTTGAGGAAGACTTGCACGAAGATGCAATCCTTCGAGCGCTGGATTCCGAGATAATTCGCATCGAAGACGAATCCCTCCGCGGGATGTTCGCTGATAACCTGGAATCGGTCGTCCTGCGGAACATTGATGACCTTGACCATGGCATCGTAGACGACATCGCCGATGGTCTTTCTGTAGATGGCCGGCTTTCCTTGTATGAGGTCGATTCGAACGAGCGGCATGTTCTCCTCCAGTGCATGTATATACCCGTAGTTAGTGAAAAAAAATTGGCTAGACCCCCTTCAGGTTTTCAAAACGATCGACCAGCCGGTTGATCGAGGCGATTTTGACGAACGATCGAAACTGCCTTTGCATCCCTTCCCACCGGGGCAGTGCCCGCCGGATCGCGGCGCGGCCTTCCGGCGTGAGGCGGACGACTCGTTCGCGCTGATCCTCCCCGCTGAGAAGTTTTACCAGGCGGCGACGGCTGAGCGGCTCGAGATTCCGCCCCATCGTGGAGCGGTCGAGCGCGGCCGCGGCAGCAAGCGCGGTGATCGTCAGCGGCCCGCGCCGCTCGAGAATGCGAAGCACGGAGAATTGCGTGATGCGGAGGCCCATCGGCGACAGCGCCGCATCGTAGAGCGCCGTCACCGCGCGGGTGGCGCGGCGCAACGTCGTGCAGGCGCAAGGACCGGGATCGCCCATAGATACATGTATATACCTGTAATTGGCACAATGCAAGCGCGCTAAAGAAGCCTGTTCGCCACGAACGCCATGCGCGCCTGGTTGTGGCCGAGATTGGGGCGGAGCCGTTGGGCGGAAAATCCGGCGGCGGCGAGCAGCGCGAGCATTTCGACCTCGGAATAATGGGCGAGGCCGAGCCGGGCGCGCAGCCTGCGATAATCCGAGAACGCCGTGCGCGCGAGCCCGGCGACGGCCGCGAATAGAAATCCGTTCGCCGCGGCGAAACGCAGAAGCGCAAGCGCGTCGGCGAGCGCGCTCTGATCGGGACCGATCACGTCGGCGACGACGAGCGCGCCTCCGGGCTTGAGCGCGCGCCGCCAGGCCGCGAGCAGAGCTTCGAGCTCGGTGCGATCGAGATATTGCGCGAGCGAGTTCGCCACCACCAGATCGAGGCTCGCCGCCGGCAGCTTTTCCACCTCGGCGGGCGCGATCACGCGGATGTTCGGCACTTTTGCGAAGCGTTCGGCAAGGTGCGCGCGCACCTTCGGCGCCGCCTCGCACAAATAGAGTTCGGCACAGGCGGCGGCGATCCTGCCGGCATGGAGCGCCTCGCCGCAGCCGAGGTCGAGCACGCGCGCATCGCGCGAAGACACCAGCCGCGCGATGTCAACGGCGATCGCGCGGTAATGCCGGTCGAGGTGGCGCGCGTTCACATAGATCGGGTGG
>JAHFPO010000062.1 GCA_023266695.1 Hyphomicrobiales bacterium
CAATTCGAGCACGCCGCGCTTCAGCTCCTGACGAGTCTGTTCGAGCGAGCGCTGCACTTCGCCGGCAACCTCGCGCAATTCGTTGGAAGCTTCGGCGAAGCGCTGATTGGCGTCGCGGAACAGCGCGTTCACCTCGTCCATGGTCTGGTCGTAGGCCGCCTTCAGGCTGAGGGCGGTGCGCTCGCGTTCCTCCTCGCTGGAATTGCGCAACTGGTCGTAATGCTGGACGATCGTCTGACTCGACTGGGCCGTGGTGTCGGCCGCCAGCTTGGCGATCTCCTGCGCGCGCTCCACGGCCGAGCCGAGCGAGTCCTGCAGGAGTCGGTTGAAGCGGATGAGACGCTCCTCGAGGTCGGAGGAGCGGTTGGTCAGCAACGCGGCGAATTTCTCGATCCCCTCGCGGCGATCGGTGAGCGTCTGGTCGATGCGCCGGTGCGTCTCCTGCAGCGTTTCGGCCGCGCCGGCGATGAAGCGGCCCTGGTCCTCGAAGCGTTGGGTGAGCGTGGAGACGTCGCGCAGCACGCCGGTCGTGATCTCGCGCAGATCGCTCACCTGGCCGTCCATGTGTTCGATCGACCCGCGCGTCGCCTTGACCGTCGTCTCGAGCGCGTTCTGGAACGCCAACACGCGTTCGGTGACCGTGCCCTCGATCGGGCCGAGGTTGGACGTCACCCCGTCGAGCACCTGCTTCAAGAGGACGTTCGCCTCGCCCAGCCGCTCGATCATCCCGGCGACATCGTTGAGCACGGCCTGGTGGGCGTTGGTGACCTCTTCCGCCCGCCCGACCAGGGTCTTGCTGACCTGCTCGGCGAGCCCGGTGAGGGTGCGCTCGACCTGGGCGGCGTCATTGCGCAACAGCAGGGTGACGCCTTCGACCTTGGCGCCGAGCGCGTCGGTGACGGCGATGCCCTTGGTCTCGATCGAGGTGGTGATGCCTTCGAGCTTGTTCGCCACCAGCTCCTCGAAGCGCCGGACGCGGCTATCGAGGTTCTCGGTGATCTCCAGCGACCGTTTACCGAGCGTCTGGTCGATCGCCTCGGCCCGGTCGGAGATCGTGACCGCGATCTCCTGTGCCTTACCGGCGAAATATTCGCCCATGCCGGCGACGCTCTTGTCGACCGCCTCGTTCGCGCTCTTGGCGCCGTCGGCAATGGTGCGCGCGAATTCGAGCGTGCGGTTCGCGAGCGTCTCGTTGAGACTCTGGGTGCGGGTGTCGAGCGTCTGCTCGATGCGTGCGATGCGCGCGTCGATCGATTCGGTCGTTTCCCGCATCTTCACCGTCACTTTCTCGTCGAAGCCGGTGAGGTTCATGCGGGTGTTTTCGTTGACGTAATTCACGGTCTGGGTGATCTGGTCGAGCAAGCCGGTGCCATAGACCTTGACGGTGGTGTCGAAGCCTTGCAGGCCATCGGTGATGCGGCGGGAAAGCGCGGTGGTTTCGGCCGTGACACGGTCGGCGATCTCGTTGCCGCGCTGGGCGATCGCATCCTCCGAGTTCTTGAGGCGCGCGGCCAGCACCTCGCGCACCGCGTCGCCCTTGGCGGCGATCGCGGCGGAAATCGTTTCCATCGACTCGTGCAGGGCCTCGGTCACCTTGGCGCTGCGAGCGCTCACCGCCTTGGCAACCTCGACGCCCACCCGGGTCAGTTTCTCGGTCGCCTCGTTGCTCTTGCCTTCGAACGATTCAACGACGATGTCGCCGGCGGAGATGAGGTTCGAACGCGCCATCTCGGACTTCGAGACGATCTGATTGGTCACCCGCTCGGTCGCCTCGGTGATGGTGGCGTTGATGCGTCCGCTGATGCCTTCGACGTCGAGCGTGAAGTTTTCGTGGGCGTCCGTGATCGCCTCGCGCAGGCGGGTGCCGTGGGAAACGACGGAATCGCGCGCGCTCTGCAGCTCCTCGACGAGATTGCGCACGCGGAGCTCGTTCTCGTCATAGGCGTGCTCGAGCGTCGAGATCTCGCTGCGCACCATGGTCTCCAATTCGGTCGCGCGCGCAATGGCGCGCTCGATGCCGTCGCCGAGCGCTGCGACCTCGCGCCGGATCGCCTGGCCGACACTGACGATGGCGTCCGTCGAAACTCCTTCCGGCTCGGCCAGCCGCACGGTCACTTCGGTCATGGCGCGGGCGATGTGACGCATCTCCTGCGTGCGACGGATCATGGCGGCGAGCAGGAACATGCCGGCCGCCGGCAGAACGATGGCGGCGAAGAAGAACCAGAAGTTCGGTAGAGCGATGACGTCGCCGAGCCCCGCCGTCGCGGCGATGTTGGCCCCGACGCGGTGGAAGCCGACTAGGATTCCGATGATAAGCCAGAGCACCGATAGAGCGGTGGCGACATAGAACGGCGTAAACGAGGGCTTGTGGTGGAGGGCGGCGAGAATCTGGCCGACCGACTGGCGGTCGTCATTGGCGGCCGCCGCGCGTTGCGCCGCAGTCTGGAGCCGCCGGGTCGGTCGCGGCTGATCGGCGAACAGCTCGTCGTCGGCCGTCGCGGGCGCTGACAAAGAAGCCTCGTCCGCAGGAGACGGTGAGGATGTCTGACGGGCGCCTTTTCGCGTCTCTGGCGCAGACGTCGAGCGGGGATCCGCCAACTGCGACTTCGCCGCCGCTCGTTCCTCGCCGATGTGGAGCGCTTCCTCGATCGCCGACAGCGCCGCCTGCGTCGGATCCTCGGTCAGCTTGGGATTTTTCGCCATGTTACTCGTCGCCTCGGTCCGTACTATAGTACCATGATCGGCTGAACACCGCTCGGGCCGTAGATTGCGGACCGTCACCCACCCCCTGAATGGATCAGGGGGTCCCGCCGGATTCCGGCCAATACCGCACTTCCGGACCGCTTCTGCCCCGGGGCGACAGAGGGCCGGGACTTCGGTCCACTGCTCGGCTATCCTATCCCGATCGAGCTGGTGAGGGGAACGCCGAACCTTCAAGCTTTCGAAACATCGTTAACGACTTGTTCACCATGCGGGGCAAGGTGGCAGCAGGATCGGGTCGCAATGTGGCGCCTTCGGCACCCCCGCCGGAAGGCTCGGTCGGGATTACCCCCGCCCAGCACCGCTATCTCGCCCGTGGCCTCAAGGAATCCGGGGGAAAACTCCCCCTGTTCGACGAGGATGGCCGCGAAATTCCCCGGCGCACCATCGAGGCCTGTGTTGCCCATGGCTGGGCCGAACCTTGGATCAGCAACCCGATCAAACCCGACTGGCTGGTGTGCCGGCTGACCGCGGCCGGCTACCGGGCGCTGGGCAAGGAACCGCCACGCAATCGTGGCCGTTCCGGGGCTTGAGTCTCCGTTTACCTGAAGGGGCGACAATGCTGCCCGTGCGGTTCACCCGCGCCGGAGGCGTTGCGATGGCGAAGAAGGCGACGGCGGCAACAGCGGAGGTCGAGGCGTCCGCGCGCGGGCCTTTCGACCTCGCTCATCTGGAGCGCGCGACCTTCGGCGACAGCGCGCTCACCCGCGAGGTGCTGGGTCTCTTCGACCGTCAAGCCGAACGGCTCCTCGACAAGATCGCGGCCGCGTCCGATCCGCGCGCACGGGGCGAGGCCGCCCACGCCCTCAAGGGCGCGGCGCGAGGCGTCGGCGCCCTCGCGCTCGCGCGGGCGGCCGAGGAGATCGAGGCAGTCGCCGACGATCCGGTCGCGCTCATCGCCGCGCTCGCCTGCCTGTCGGCCCGGGTCACCGAGGCGAGGCTCGCGCTCGCCCCGCTCATCGCGCGAAGCTGAATCCTGCTCACAGGCTCGCCTTTCGCGCGGCGCACCTATATAGGGGGCGTCCCCAAACGACGTTCTGCCCCCGATGCCGAAGATCACCTATATCGACAAAGACGGGACCACGCGCACCGCCGAGGCCGAGATCGGTTCGACCGTGATGGAAACGGCGATCCGCAACAACGTGCCCGGCATCGTCGCCGAGTGCGGCGGCGCCTGTTCCTGCGCCACCTGCCACGTCCATATCGACGCGGCGTGGGGCGCGATCGTCGGCCCGCCCTCGCCGATGGAGGAGGATATGCTCGACTTCGCTTTCGACGTGAAGCCGACCTCGCGGCTGTCCTGCCAGATCAAGGTGACGGACGCGCTCGACGGCTTGATCGTGCGCACGCCCGAGCAGCAGGGCTGAAATCATCACGCCAAATAGAGAGACAATTTATCGCCGTCCGGCCTCTTCCCGCCTTGCCGGACGCGGTCTAAGCAATGGGTAGAAAGCCAGTATCATGAACAAGCCTGCGCCTTCCCCGACGATCAAGACCGACGCCGTCATCATCGGCGCCGGCCCGGTCGGGCTGTTCGCCGTGTTCGAGCTCGGCCTCGTCGACGTCAAGGCCCATCTGGTCGACATCCTCGACCGGCCCGGCGGCCAATGCGCCGAGCTCTATCCGGAGAAGCCGATCTACGACATTCCCGGCATCACGGTGATCAACGGCCAGGAGCTGGTCGACAAGCTGATGGAGCAGATCAAGCCGTTCGCGCCCGAATTCCATTTCGGCGAGCGGGTCGACGGCCTCGAGCGGCTCACCGGCGGCGGCTTCCGCCTCACCACCGATCAGGGTACCGCGCTCGAGGCCAAGCTCATCGTCATCGCGGCGGGCGGCGGCTCGTTCGAGCCGAAGAAGCCGCACGTTCCCGGCATTGACGCCTACGAGGGCAAGTCGGTGTTCTATTCGGTGCGCAAGGTCGACCAGTTCCGCGGCCGGCGCGTGCTGATCGTCGGCGGCGGCGATTCCGCCCTCGACTGGGTGCTCAGTCTCGCGCCGGTGGCGAGCCGCGTCAGTCTCATGCACCGGCGCGACGCCTTTCGCGCGGCGCCCGATTCCGTCCGCAAGATGAAGGAGCTGGTCGAAGCCGGCAAAATCGATTTCATGCTCGGCCAGATGGCCGCGCTCGAGGGCGAGGGCGGCAAGCTCGCGCGCGTGATCGCGCGGCGCGACGACAACTCGACCTTCACGATCGAGGCCGACGCGCTGATGCCGTTCTTCGGTCTCACCATGAAGCTCGGGCCGGTCGCCCAATGGGGCATCAATTTGCATGAGGAGCGCATCTCGGTCGATACCGCCAAGTTCGAGTCGAGCGAGCCCGGCATCTTCGCGGTCGGCGACATCAATTATTATCCGGGCAAGCTCAAGCTGATCCTCTCGGGCTTCCACGAAGCGGCGCTGATGGCGCAGGCGGCGCACGCGATCGTCCATCCCGACAAGAAGCTCATTTTTCAGTACACCACCACCTCGACCAGCCTGCACAAGAAGCTGGGCGTGAGCTGAAAGCGCCCCGTCACTCCGCCGCTTGCGGCGCCGGGGTGAGCACGGTCTCGCGGCCGGGCGCGGGGTCGAGCGGCACCAGGCGGGCGAGGACGAGGGAGACAGCCGCGAAGCCGGCGCCGATCAAGAACACCCAGTCGGGATGCAGTACCCATACCAGGCCGAGGCCGGCGGGGATGAACACCGCGGCGATGTGATTGATCGAGCCGCCGACGCCGGCGGTCGGCGCCATGTCGGCGGGATCGCCGATCTTCTGGAAATAGGTCTTGATGGCGATGCCGAGGGTGTAGGAGGTGCCGTCGACGATATAGAGACAGGCCGCGATCCACGGGCTCTCCACCAGCGCATAGCCGATGAACACCCCGATCAGCAGCAAGTTCTCCCCGGTCATCGACCAGCGTTCGCCGAAGCGGGCAATGAGCGCGCCGAGTCTCGGCGCGAACAGCAAGTTGAACATGCAATTGACCAGGAACAGAAGCGCCACCTCGTGGACCGCGAACTTGAATTGCACCACCATCATGAAGCCGGCGAACACCGCGAAGATCTGCCGGCGCGCGCCCTGCATGAAGGTGAGCGCGTAATAGAGCCAGTAGCGGGATCTCAGCACCAGGTGCTTGCGCTGCGGGATTTCCTCCTTGAAGCGCGGGAACAACAGCCAGAGCGCGAGCGTGGCCGCGAGCGTGAGCCCGCCGGCGACGGCGAAGGCCGCCTCATAGCCGATGTCGAGGGTGCGGAAGCCGATGAACACCACCGCATAGGTCGCGAGCTGGGCGAGCGCGCCCGCCGCCACGATGCGCCCGAGCCAAACCGGCGCCTCGCGCTTGTCGAGCCACTGCAGCGCCAGCGATTGGCTCATGTTCTCGTAATAATGGAAGCCGAACGACATCACGAGCGTGGTGAGATAAAAGCCGGTGAGGCTGGTGAAGTGGCCGGTGACGGCGATGCCGGCGCCGAGCAACGCGAGCGCCAGGAGCGCGAAGGTCTGTTCGCGCAGGAACAACAGCCAGAAGACGGCGGTGAAGCCGAGCAGGCCGGGGATCTCGCGGATCGACTGCTGGATGCCGATCTCGCGGCCGCTGGCGTGCACCACCTCGACCGCGAAATTATTGAGGAGCGTCCACCAGGCCGCGAACGAGAGCTGCATCGCGGCCGACGCGATCAGCAGGAATACGGCGGGCGAGCGCAAGCCGTAGACGCCGTGCGCGACCCCGGACGGTAGAATGCGGTGGAGCATGGGTGAAAGTTCCGGCGGCCTTTCTGCGCCCGTGTCCGTAGCGCGTCAATCGGTGGCTACAGGCGCGGGGATCATTTCTTCCAGAACGGCTTCTCGGCCTCGGCGAGGGCGTCGCAGCGGGTGCGGCCGATGTCGGCGAGCGTGCGGTCGTCGAGGGAAAGCAGCTCACGCCGCTCGCGGTCGCGGATATAGATCGCGCGAAGGGCGGCGAACCAGCGGCGGTACCAGACGACTCTATTCTCGCCGCCGACCGCGCGGGCGGCCGGCGCCGGAGCGAGCACGGCCTTGGCGGAACAATTTCTTGCGTGGGCCATCGCTCACCTCCGGCGCAGTTCGGCGGCGGCGCGTTCGATCGCCGCGATGACGCGCACGTTGGCGTCGCGGTCGTGGCTGAGAAGCTCGCGCGCCGCTTCGCTCAGATCGGTGAACGCGCCGCGGACCGAACGGGGCATCGAAGCATCGCCGCTTTCCGCCGCGTCGTCGCTTTCGTGGCGGCGCATGCGCGCAACCCGCTCGCCGAAAGCGTCCAGGCGCTCGAGCACGGCGTCGGCAAGAGCGCGGTTCGCCTCGAGATAGGCGCGGCCTTCGTCGGTGATGGCGTAGAGCTTCTTCACTCCTTCCGCTTGCACGGTGACGTAGTCGACGTCCTCGAGATAGGTGAGGGTGGGATAGATGATGCCGGGGCTCGGGCTGTACCAGCCGGCGGTCTTCTCCTCGATCAGCTTGATGATCTCATAGCCGTGGCGCGGCTGCTCGGCGATCAGCGCGAGCGCGATCAGCCGCAGGTCGCCGTGCGCCAGCATGCGGCCGGCGCGCATCATGTCGTCGCCGTCCGTACCGTGACGGCCGCGGCGACCGCCGCCGCCGAAGCCGCGGAACCGGCCGCGCCGGTGACGGCCGCCGGCGGCCCATTTGCCCGCGAAGGGCGATTCGTGATGTTGCATTCCAAACATGGTAGCTCCTAATGAAAGATATATCTTTAGATAGCTCATAATTAGATATAACGCAAGATATATCTAACTATCGCCAGCACCACGATTATTCGTCGAACTCGACGGGGTCCGGTACCCGGGTGAAGGCGATCTTGGCGCCGAGATATTGCAGGGCGAGGCCGCGCTGGGAGGCGGGCGCCACGGCGTCGCGGCCGTAGCGGGCGCCGAGGCGGTCGAGTGCCGCCCACAAAGCCTCGCCGCGAGTGAGGCCGTCGGCGCGGCGCGCGATGAAAAGATCGTGCTCCCGCGTCTCCATGGGCACGAGGCGGGTGAGCCAGATCGAGACCATGACCAAGGACTCGCGCGGCTCGGTCCGCCGCCACAGCGCCTCGAGGCGGCCGAGCAGAAGGAAGCTGTCCTGGGTCGGCGCGAAGTTCGTTTCATCGACAAGGCGCGATCGCCACTCCGAGCGCGCCGAGAACCCGAGACCGCCGGCGGCACAGCCGTAGCGCCGTAGCCGCACCGCCGCTTTCAACAACAGTGCGCGGGCGACGAGGCGCGCCTCGGCGGGCGCGCGCATCGCCGGCGCCAACACGCGGCTGTGGCCGATGGAGCGGCGTCCGGTCGCGCTCTCCGGCAGATCGACGCCGTGCAGCTCGTACCAGTAACGCTCGCCGCCGACCGAGCCCCAGACCGCGCGCGCCTCCTTGGGCGCGAGCGCCCACAACGCGGCGACGTCGGTGACGCCCGCCCGTGCCAGGCGCGCTTCCCGATTGAGCGCGATGCCGGGAAGGTCGGTGAGCTTGAGATCGAGCAGGCGGCCGGGCAGGTCTTTTGCCTCCATGACCACCAGCCCGTCGGGCTTCTGCATGTTGGAGGCGATCTTGGCCAAGAGCATGCTCGGCGCGATGCCGATCGAGCAGCTCAGGCATTCGCCGACGTTCCGGCGGATGCCGGCCTTGATCGCGCGCGCGATCTTCCTCGCGTTCTCCGGCTCGCACTCGGCGCCGATCAGGCGGCAGGCCGCCTCGTCGATCGACAGCTCCTTGTGGATCGGCAGATGGTTCGCAACCTCCGCCATGAGGCGGCCGTGATAGTCGACATAGAGATCATGGCGCGCCGGCACCGTGATGAGCCCGGGGCAGAGGCGACGCGCCTCCCAGATGCGGGTGCCGGTCGTCACGCCGAAGGCTTTGGCCTCGTAGCTCGCGGCGATGGCGCAGGTGGAGTCGGTGTCGGCCATGGGCACCACCGCCACCGGCCGGCCGCGCAGGCGCGGGTTCTCCTGCTGCTCGACGCTGGCGAAATAGGCGTTGAAGTCGAGGATGAGGTAGCGCAACTCGCCGGAACTACGCATGGGACGGGCTTTCAAAAAGGCCCCCGAGCATATAGAACAAAACAAGAACAATCAAATCACTTTGGATTCCCTGGCGAGGAGAAAGGGCGACAGCAGATTCCCCGGCGGCTATGAGGAAGGGGCGAAGGGAATCAAATGCCGATGCGCCGATCGAGGAAGCCCGTGCGCGCCCGTGCCGACGGGGCGGAGTTCGTCTTCTTCGATCTGGAGACCACGGGCTTGAGCCCGCGCGGCTGCCGCATCATCGAGATCGCGGCGTTGCGCGTGGGCGAGCGCGGCCGCGTCAGCCGCTCGTTCGAGGCGCTGGTGAAGATCGACGAGCCGGTGCCGTGGTTCATCACCGCACTCACCGGCATCACCGACGAGATGCTCATGGAGGGTGAGGAGATCGCGGCGGCGCTGCCGCGCTTCTGCGCGTTCGTGGGCGAGCTGCCGCTGGTCGCCTATAACGTCGCCTTCGACATGGGCTTCCTGCGCGCCGAGGCGCGACGGCAGCAGATCAAGGTGCCGAACGCGCCCATCTGCGCGCTGGCGCTGGCGCGGGCGAAGCTGCCGCAATTGTCCAACCACAAGCTCAAGACGGTCGCCCGCCATCTCGGCTTGGCGTCGGACCAGAGCCACCGCGCGCTCGAGGATTGCGAGATGGGCTTGCAGGTCTATGTGGAATTGACGCGGGCTTGATCGATCGATGCGGGAGCTGGTGTGCTAAAAAAGAAAATCGCCCCCGCGCTAGCGGAGGCGATTTTCGTCAGGCGCAGATTTCAGTTCAGAAATCGCGGCCGTTCGCCCAGATGTTGACGTCCTTCTGGGCCTGTTCCTGGCTCAGGCTGTACTTGGACTGGACCTGAGACACGAGATCGCTCTTGGCCTTCATGGCCGAAGCCTCGGTGTCGGAGATCTTCTCCCACTTGGCGTGGATATCCTTGGAGAGAATTTTCTGCGGGGTTGCGGGAGTCGCAGTATTCGGCTGTGCATTGGTCATGTTATTGCTCCTGAAATATGGATTTTTCGAAAGGAACTTGAATGAAGTCATTCAAGATACGCAAACATCATGCAGGGCAATCGTGTCGGACATAAGTTGGCGCGCCGGAATACGGGCGATAGTGCACGATTGACTCCAATGGAAAGCGCAATTCGCCGTCTTATTGATGCGAATGGTGCGCAAGTGCGAATGGGGGCGCGGCGCGCGTCAGGTTGCGCGGCGCCGCAACGCCGACGACGCCGACCAGTTCACGAACTGATAGATCCGCGTCATGCAGGTCTCGCGGTTGGAGAACGGACCGAACGACAGGGTGCCGTCCGGGCGCATGGCGTACCAGCCGTCCTTGATGCCGCGGAGTTCGGATTGGTGTTCGTTGACATAACAAGGAGTATGATTTGTCATAATGTGTTCCAATATCGAGCTTGTGCAGAAGAACCATATAGCTAGGTACGACAAGGCGGGATTGCCAGGGGCCGCGGAAGAAAAGGCGCGAGGCGGCGGGCCGGCGTGAGCGGTGCTGCCGCGAACGTTACGAACGCGATCGACGAGATGGATGCATGACCGGCAAGGCACCGAAGCGCGCGAAAGCGAAGAAGCAGATGGCCAAGGCCATTGCCCGTTGGGAGGGCGAGGGTGCGCCCAAGCCGGCGCGGGAGAAGGGTCGCGAGCAGCGCGCCGCGCTCGCCGAGGAGGAGGAGCGCGTGTTGCGCTCTCTGGGCGCGGCGGTGATCATGCAATGGAACGATCTGCCGACGGAAATCCAACGGGCGCTGTTCAAATCCGCGACCTCCATGGGCGACCCGCGTCATACCTTGCAGCTGAAGGGACAGATCGCCCGCTTTCTGCACAAGCACAAGGATGCCGGGCAGAAGCCGGATTAAGCGGCGCACGCAGGCGCAGCGAAGACCTTGAGCCTCCTTGCCGCGCGTCAGGCGAGCAAATCCTGAAACTCGCGGTGCTGCCACCATGATTGCGGGGGGCGACTTCGGAGATTGGCTGGAAAGAGCTGTCACAATAAAACCGCGCGTCGCGGCGATTTCTCGCCGCGACGTTCGAACGCCGTTTGTTAGATCGGCCCCTTCACCTGCGCGGGAGGACGATCAGCTCTCCCCTCATCGAAGGTTTGTGCGCCGGACAATCGATGGCGAACACGCCCGCCTTGTCGGCCTTGAAACTGACCTTTGTCACTTCTCCGCGCATGACGGTGAAGGACTGATTGTAGCCGGCAATCGCGGCCGGATGGGCCGCTCCGTTGATGCCGACGAATTCGAGGGTCACGTCATCGCCCTGGTTGACGATGATCTGACTCGGCATCCATACATAGGCCGATACTTCCCAGCGGCCGTTCTGGTCGGGCTTCTTCAGAATGTAGCCCGGGCCCGCCGGCAGAGTCCCGGTCGGGAACGACTCCTTGTCCACGGTGACACCACCCTTGGCTTCCACCGCGGCGACTACGATGTGGCGTTTCTCGGCCAGCGCCGACCCCAGTGTCGCTAGCGCGATGCCAAACCCAAGCATTGTAGCGGCTACCGGAACCTTGATGGGTTTTATCAACATGAGACGGGTCTCCTCTCATTCCGTTGCGTACAAGAACCGCTGTTCTTCGCCTTCGCGCACTGACCAGCGTCTTGCGAAATAAAATGGAGCACAGAGCGTTGAAACACATTGATTCAGATCAATCGGGTGTGTCTCTGAAGCGAGCCGGGCAGCAAGAGCGGCGAGGCCATCGACAAGGTTGGTATTGATCCAGATCAAGGATGCCCTGCCGGATGCTTCCGATAATGATTCTAGAATTGATCGCATAGAAATACGGGGAGGTTCCATGTCGCTCGTCGACAGAATCGATCGCCGGCTCACCAACATGAGCACGATGATGAGGCGCCTCGGGGTCGATCCGGTCGACCTTTCCTGGCAGAATCAAGGGCAGGTGCTCGCCTCCGCCATCCATGCCTGTCGAGCTTGCCCGCACGTCGATCGGTGCCGCGACTGGCTGTTGCAGGCGCCGCCCTCGCAGGAGGCGCCTTCCTTCTGCCCGAACGCGGAGCTGTTCGCGCAGGAAGGGAGTTTCATGCGCGGCTCGGTCTGACCAGCCGATTGTACTGACCGGCCGCCAATCCACTACGCCAGAAATCCTGAAACTCGCGGTGCCGGCGGATGTAGGCGGCCACGAACGGGCATTGCGGCACCACCTTGAGGCTGCGGGCGCGCGCGTCCGCGAGCG
>JAHFPO010000170.1 GCA_023266695.1 Hyphomicrobiales bacterium
ACGGATTTCCCGAGCAGCGCGTGGGTGCCGACGACGATGCCGACCGAGCCATCGCGGATGCCGGCCTTGGCCGTGCCGAGTTCGGCGGAGGAAACCAGGCGCGAGGCCTGGGCGAGATTGACCGGGAAGCCGCGGAAGCGGTCGGAGAAGGTGCGAAAGTGCTGGCGGGCGAGAAGCGTCGTCGGCACCACCACGGCGACTTGTTTGCCGTTCATGGCGGTGACGAAGGCGGCGCGCAACGCCACCTCGGTCTTGCCGAAGCCGACGTCGCCGCAGATGAGCCGGTCCATCGGCCGGCCGGCGGCGAGATCGTCGATCACCGCCTCGATCGCGACCTTCTGGTCGTCGGTCTCCTCATAGGGAAAGCGGGTGCAGAATTCCTCGAACAGCGCCGCGGGCGCGGTGAGCTTGGGCGCTTCGCGCAATTTCCGCTGGGCGGCGACGCGCAGAAGCGCCTCCGCCATCTCCAGCACGCGCTTTTTCATGCGTGCCTTGCGGCTCTGCCAGCCGGCGCCGCCGAGCCGGTCGAGCTCGGCGCCCGCCTCGTCGGAGCCGTAGCGGGAAAGAAGTTCCAAATTCTCGACCGGCAGAAACAGCCGGGAGCCTTCGGCGTAATGGAGTTCGAGGCAGTCGTGGGCGGCACCGAGCGCCTCGATGGCCTTCAGGCCGACGAAGCGGCCGATGCCGTGGTCGACATGGATGACGAGATCACCGGCCGAAAGGCTGGTGAGCTCGGCGATGAAATCCTGGGCGCGGCGGTGGCGGCGCTGCGGCCGGGCGAGGCGGTCGCCGAGCACGTCCTGCTCGGAAATGATCGCCGCATCGGCGCTTTCGAAGCCCGCCTCCAGCCCGAGCACGGCGAGGCCGACCGCGCCCTTCGGCAAAGCGAGCGCCGCGTTCCAGGAGTCGACCGGGCGGAGATCGTTCAATCCGCGGTCGGAAAGCACATGGCCGAGGCGCTCGCGCGAGCCTTCGCTCCAGGCCGCGAGCACCACGCGTTTCCCCTCCCCCTGCAGCGCGCGCACATGGGCGACCGCGGCATCGAATAGATTCTTGTTCTCGTCGGCGCGCTCGCTCGCGAAATTGCGGCCGGGCTTGCCGCCGGCCGCGAGCAGATTTTTTTCGTCCGGCACGCCGAAGGGCGTGAGTCGCGCGAGCGCCACGCCATCGAGGCGCTTTCGCCATTCGCTCTCGCCGAGATAGAGCCGCTCGGGCGGGAGCGGCCGGTAGATCGGGGTCTGGTTCGCCTCCAGCGCTTGCTTGCGCGCCCCGTAATAGTCGGCGATCTGAGCAAAGCGCTCGCGCGCCGCCTCCTCCACCAGCGGCTCCAGCACGAGCGGCATTGCGGGGAGATAATCGAACAGCGTGTCGAGCGTTTCCGCGAACAGCGGCAGCCAATGTTCGAGGCCGCCGTGGCGGCGGCCTTCGCTCACCGCCTGGTAGAGCGGATCGCCCTTGGTCGCGCCCCCGAAGGCTTCCGCATAGGCGAGGCGGAAGCGGCGCCGGGCCTCCTCGCTGAGCTGCACTTCGCTGGTGGGCACGAGGTCGAGCGCGCGCATCGGGCCGGTGGTGCGCTGGGTCTCGGCATCGAAGCTACGGATCGATTCCAGCGTATCGCCGAAGAAATCGAGCCGCACCGGCAGGGGTGCACCCGGCGCATAGAGATCGAGAATGCCGCCGCGCACGGCATATTCGCCGACGTCGCGCACGGTGGAGGAGCGCGCGAAGCCGTTCACCTCGAGCCAGCGCATGACCTCGCTCATGCCGACCGCATGGCCCGGCGCGAGCGCGAGCATTTGCGCGCCGACCGCGGCGCGCGCGGGCACGCGCTGGAGGCAGGCATTGATGGTCGAAAGCACGATGGCGTTCGATTTGCCCTCGGCGCGCGCCAAGCGCGAGAGCGTCGCCATGCGCTGCGCCGAGATCGCCGGATTGGGCGAGACCCGGTCATAGGGCAGGCAGTCCCAGGCCGGGAAAATCAGCCGGGTGAGCTCGGGCGCGAAGAACTGGAGCGCGCGCTCCAAGGCCGCCATGCGCTCGGCATCGCGGCAGAGGACGAGGAGGCTCGGGTGCTCGCTCTTCACGCGGGCAGCGATGCTGGCGATGCTTTTGGCGAGATCGGCGACGATGAGGCCCTCAAAGCCGTCGGGAACGCCGGCGATGGTGAGGGCGCGGCCGGGGGAGAGGCGCGCGGCCGGGCTGATCGCGTCCGCTTTCATCGCGCGCTCACGCCCCGGCCGTGGCGGTGGAAATCGCACAGGCGCCGGAACACCGGCGTGTCGTAATGCGCGGGCGCGGGCGACTGCCCCGTGACCCAGGCGAAGAGGTCCGGGTCCGGCACCTCCATCAGCGCCTCCAGCGCGGCGATCGCAGGCTCATCGAGGTCGGCCAAGGCGGCGTCGGCGAAACGGCCGAGGATGAAGTCCATTTCGCGGGTGCCGCGGTGCCAGGCGCGGAACTTGAGCCTGCGGCGGCGCAGCTCCACTTCCCGGCTGTTTTGGTCGGTCTCGTTCATCGCCTCGCCAACGCCAAAAACCCGGACGGGCCGGGTGGTGTTTCTATAGCTGGGCGCTACGTCAATGTCAGCCAATTATAGCGTCATCCCGAGGTGCGAGCGGGCGAAGCCCGCGAGCCTCGAAGGATGACGGCCGATCACCCTTCGAGGCGCGCCCGTCATGGTGAGGTGCCCCGCCGCATCCTTCGAGGCTCGCTTCGCTCGCACCTCAGGATGACGGGTTGCGGTTGCGACTCGCTTTTCGTTCCGCCACGCTTCGGCAGAATGCGCCCTACCCTCCTCGATCCGCTGTTCGCCTCGCTCGCTTCGCTCCCGCGCATCGGGCCGAAGCTGATGAAACCGTTCGGGCATTTGCTCGGGCGCGAACCGCCCCGCGTGATCGATCTCCTGTTCCACCTGCCCTACGCGGCGATCGACCGGCGCGCCCGGCCCAAGCTCAAGGACGTGGTGGCGGACACGATCGCGACCCTCGAAGTGACGATCGACAAGATCAAGTTCGGCCACGGGCGCGCGCCGCACCGCATCTTCGCCTCCGACGACAGCGGCACGCTCGAGATCGTCTATTTCAACCTGCCGCGCGAGCGGATCGAGAAAATGTTTCCGTTGGACGAGACGCGTTACGTCTCCGGCCGGGTCGGACTCTATGACGGCCGCTTGCAGATGGTGCATCCCGACCGGGTGGTGGACGAGAAGGGCCTCGCCGAACTGCCGTCGGTCGAGCCGGTGCATGGGCTGACAGAGGGCCTCGCCGCCTCGGTGGTGCGGCGCGCGGCTGCCGCCGCGCTCACCAAGCTCGCCGAGCTGCCGGAATGGCTGGATCAGGAATTCCGCAAGAGCCGCGAGTTCGTCTCGTTCGCGAGCGCGCTCCGCCGCCTGCACGCGCCGCACGAGCCCGCGGACGTGGCACCGGAATCGAAATTCCGCGCGCGGCTCGCCTATGATGAATTGCTCGCGCATCAGCTTGCGCTCGCGCTCGTTCGTATCGAAATGCGCCGCGAGCCCGGCCGCGCGAGCAAAGGCGACGGGCGCCTGCGTAGCGCAATCGAAAAAGCCCTGCCGTTCTCGCTCACCAATTCACAGCGCAAGGCGATCGAGGAAATTTCGACCGATCTCGGCTCCGAGACGCGCATGTTGCGGCTGTTGCAGGGCGACGTCGGCGCGGGCAAGACCGTGGTGGCGCTGATGGCGGCGGCAGCCGTGATCGAAGCGGGCCGTCAGGCCGCGATCATGGCGCCCACCGAAATCCTCGCCCGCCAGCATTTCGACCGCATCGCGCCGCTCGCGGAAGCCGCCCATATCCGCCTCGCCATCCTCACCGGCCGCGAGCGCGGACGCGAGCGCGACGCGCTTTTGGAAAAACTCGCCGCCGGCGAAATCGATCTTCTCATCGGCACCCATGCGCTGTTTCAGGAAGGCGTCGAATTCCACGACCTCGCGCTCGCGGTGGTCGACGAACAGCATCGCTTCGGCGTGCACCAGCGCCTCGCGCTCGCGCAAAAAGGCGAGGCGGTCGATCTCCTGGTGATGACCGCGACGCCCATTCCGCGCACTTTGGTGCTCACCTATTTCGGCGACATGGAG
>JAHFPO010000171.1:0-3031 GCA_023266695.1 Hyphomicrobiales bacterium
AGTATGACCACATGGTGATGGGCGATACGATCGGCCGCCCCGGCGGCGACGCCGCCGTCGTGCGCATCCACGGCACGAAAAAGGGTCTCGCCCTCACCTGCGACGTCACCCCGCGCTACGTCGCCGCCGACCCCGTGATGGGCACCAAGCAGGCGGTGGTCGAAACCTGGCGCAATTTGACGGCCGTCGGCGCCGACCCCGTCGCCATCACCGACAACCTGAATTTCGGCAACCCCGAGCGCCCCGACGTGATGGGGCAGTTGGTCGGCGCGATCAAGGGCATGGGCGAGGCGTGCCGCGTGCTCGAGTACCCCGTCGTTTCGGGCAACGTCTCGCTCTACAACGAGACCAACGGCCAAGCCATCCCGCCGACGCCGGCGATCGGCGGCGTCGGCCTCGTGCCGGATATCTCCAAGATCGCCGATGTGGGCTTGAAGCGCGCGGGTGATCTCCTGATCGCGATCGGCCGCGAGCAGGGCTGGCTCGGCCAGTCGCTCTATCAAGAGATCATCGCGGACAAGCTCGAGGGCGCGCCACCCCCGGTCGATCTCGCGGACGAGATCAAGGCCGGCCGTCTCGTGCGCGCGCTGATCCGCGAGGGCAAGGTCTCGGCGGTGCACGACATCGCGGACGGCGGGCTACTGGTGGCCATCGCCGAGATGGCGCTTGCGGGCGATATGGGAGCCGAGCTCTTCCCCTACGAGGGCAAGCTGCCGGCGCATTCGATCTGGTTCGGCGAGGACCAGGGCCGCTATGTGCTCTCGGTCGCGCCCGGCCAAGCCGAGGAGACGATCGAGCGCTCGCGGCTGCTGGCCATTCCGGCGCGCATCGTCGGCCGCACGGGGGGCGATGCGATCGCGCTCAAGGGCGAGGCGGCGCTGGCGCTCGCGAAGCTGAGAGAGATTCACGAGGCCTGGCTTCCCCGCTACATGGCCGGGGCCTAGCCTGATCTATGCATCTGGTTGAGCGATTTTCCAGCGCGATTGCCGGGCGCGGCGGGGCGCTCCGTGGCGAGGACGGCGTTTGGGAACTCGGCCTGTAGCGCGTTGGGGGTTGATCGGCCCTCGATCGGGCGGTGTCTCTGGGCGCTCGGCCCCAGCGGCTACGGTGCCGCTGGCATGAGGCCCTCGGCGAGGGCGCGGAACAGCGCCTGCTCGGGGCAACTCGCCGGCAGGAAGACGCGGATGCGCGCCAAGTGCTCGACGACGCGGGCGCCGATCTTGATCAGCCGCAGGCGGATCGTGGCGAACTCGGCTTTCGCCAACGCACTCGCTTCCGGGATCGTCTCGCGCAACGCGTGCATGAGCCAGTAGGCGGCCGTGTGCAGGACGAGACGCACCTGATTGGCGTTGGCGCTGTGACAGGACGTGCGGTCCGAGGCGAGCTGGGCCTTGTGCAGCTTGATCAGGTTCTCGGCCTGTCCGCGCGCGCAGTAGACATCGTCGTAGAGATGCTGCACGTCGCCGTCGATCGAGGTCACGATGTAGCGGACGTCCATCTCTTGGGCGTAATGCTCGCCGTCTTTTTGCGTCGACACCTCGAGACGGGCCACGATGCGCCTGGGCTTCGACCAGCTCTTGGCCTGGTAGTCGAAGCTCGTGTAGGCGCGCATCTTCGCCTCGCCGCTCGCTGCATGAGAGAGGCGCAGGATATCGGCGGCGTTCGCGACGAGCTTGTCGAGCACGCTGTTGCCCTGAAAGCCGAAGATGAAGCCGACGCCGTTGTTTTCGGCCCATTCCATGGCCTCGGCGCGGCCGTAGTGGCTGTCGCCGCGGTAATTGATCCTGGTCGCCGGCCAATGGCGGCGGATGCGCTTCGTCAGGTGCTTGATGACGGTGCGCACCTCTTGCCCCTTGGGCGTCTTGCCCTCGCGCAGGATCACAACCACGGGCTTGCCGCTCTCGACATGATACACGTGCATGGGCAGGAAGCAGCGGCAGTCGTGATGCGCATTGAAGAACGACAGCTGCTGGCCTCCATGCACCTCGTCGACCGTATCGTCGATGTCGAGTGTGATCTCGGCGGGCGGGCTCTCGAAGCTGGCGCAGAACTGATCGGCGAGGGCCACGGTCAGGCGAGCCGCCTCGATCCTCGACGGGCTGTTCTCGAGCCGGCTCATGGTGGATTGCGAGCAGAGCGGCGCCCCGCTCTCCGGTGCTCGCCCGACGGCGAGCTTCAAGAGCGGATCGTGGCGAAGCCGGTCGAGGTCGTTGCCATCCTCGTAACCGCAGCAGATGGCGAACGCGCGCGTCTTGATGAGCTCCGCCATCTCGTGCCGGATGCGAGCGGGGTCACGCCGGTCGGGGAAGCAGCGCGCGAGCCGGTCAGCGATCCCGAGGCGACGCTCGGCCTCGCGAAGAAGCAGCAAGCCGCCGTCCGAGGACTGGTTGCCGCCATCGAACGCAACTGTGAGCTTCTTGCGACGCACGGCTGGAAGATCGAAGGGAAGCGGGGTATCAGTGGTCATGGCGGGTGTGGCGCTCCGTCGGGCCTGGCAGCAAAGTGATTCGATACCAATTTGCTACGCCATCCCAACAACCTACGCCATGCCCGTCTTTCCCTTTCTCACGCCTGATGCATAGATCGGGCTAGCTCCCGCCGGGATTCATACCGGTCAGCATATGTCTCAACCCATTTGAACAACCGGGAACATACCTGACATTTTAGACCGGCAGCATCCCTGACACTATTCCCGTTCCGTTTCCATCGCGACGCGGAGCCGCGCACGCGGCGGAGCGAAGCGGTGGAAACGGAAGCTGCGATCGATGACGCCGAGGTCGCGGGCGCAGAAGCGCACGATGTGGCTGCCGTTCTCGAGCTCGGCGATACCGACGAGCTCACCCGCCAGCGCCTCGCCGATGAAGATCATCTCGCATCGCCATTTGATCCAGCCTGCCGGGCGGACACTGCGCACCACATGATCGGCGTCGTACCACGGCTCATCGAGGCGGTGCGGAAACGGCCGGGCCGAGGGTTGCCAATGTCGCGCCGGAACCGTCTGACCAAGCGCTTCGTGTGGCCGCTCCTCGTT
>JAHFPO010000171.1:3041-4072 GCA_023266695.1 Hyphomicrobiales bacterium
CGGGCCTGCTGCTCGGCCGCAGTCGCCGCCGGAGGACGCGCCGTCTCGGCCTTCAATGTGCGATGCATGCGCTCGTGACGGCCGTTGTCCTGGGGCGAGGACGGCGGAATGTAGCGCGGCTCGATGCCGAGCTTGAGCCACCACACCGACAGGCTCGACAGCCCGCCCGCACCCGTCGAGCCGAATGGCGCGCCGTTGTCCGAGCGGATCGCGTCGGGAAGCCCGACCTCGGAGAAAACCCGCTCCAGAGCGCTGCGCACGCCGGCCCACGTCGGCTCGGCGATCCGCGTCTCGATCAGATACCGGCTCGCCGTGTCTTCCACCGTCAGCGGATCGCAGCGCTCGCCGTCGCGCGTGCGGAACCAGCCCTTGAAGTCGATCGACCACTCGCCGTTGGCCTCCTCCGCGCCGGAGATGATCTCGCCCTGTGCCATCGGCCTCCGCCGCCGGTGCTTCGCGACAATCAGTCCTTCCCGCTTCAGGATGTCGCCGATGGTCGAAGCCGCAGGCCAGATGATCTGCACACGCTCGGCCTCGAGCTTGGCCCGGATCTTCTTTGGCCCGAAGCGCGGAAACCGCTGCCGCATCGCAACGATCGCCGACACCTGCCTCGCGGGCGTCGCGTGCGGGCAACTCTCAGGAGCCCGCGACAGCGCCTCGAACCAGCGCTCCTCCCCGCTCTCGCGTCGTCGCTTCCAGACGTAGAACGTCTCCCGGGAAACGCCGTGCCGGGCCGCAAGCTCCGCCACCGTGAACGCCCCCGTGTCGTAATCCCTCAACATCGCGATACGCTCTTCCACCGGACAGGTCTCCTTGAACGGCATCGCCCGAATCTCCCCCTCAGAGACACGAGCTTGACCTGTCAGGGATGTTCCCGGTCTATCTTGTCAGGGGTCTACCCGGTTCGTACCGATTGCCACCAAATGGGAAATATCCGGGGAGTTGGTTTCAAGGCCGACGTGATCGAGCGATTTTTCGTACCGACTTATCATACGGATTTACGACGGCATTGGAGCGGCGGGTGGTTCATA
>JAHFPO010000172.1 GCA_023266695.1 Hyphomicrobiales bacterium
TTGTTCGCCTGCAACGGATTGCCGGCGAGCCAGTGGTCGAAGGCGTCGCGCACGGTCGCCTCCACCAGCCGCGCCGCTTCCGCATTGGCGAGCCGGTCCTTGGTCTGGCCCTGGAATTCCGGCTCGCGGATGAACACCGAGAGCATGGCGGCCGCCCCCGCCATCGCGTCCTCGGCGGTGACGATCGCGGCGCGCTTGTTCCCCATGCGCTCGGCGTGATCCTTGAGGCCGCGCATGAGCGCGGTGCGCAGACCCGTCTCGTGGGTGCCGCCGTCGGCGGTCGGAATGGTGTTGCAATAGGAATTGAGGAAGCCGTCGTCGTCGGCGATCCAGGCGACCGCCCATTCGACCGCGCCCTGGCCTTTTTTCTCCGACCGGCCGGCGAAGAAATCGGGATGCACCAGCGTCTTGCCCTCGATTTCCTGGGCGAGATAGTCGCGCAGGCCGTTCTCGAAATGGAAGCTCTCCTTCTCGGGCACATCCTCGCCGCGCTTCAATAGCGCCTTGGCGCAATGCCAGCGGATTTCGATGCCGCCGAACAGATAGGCCTTGGCGCGCGTCATGCCGAACACGCGGCTCGCCCGGAAGGCGACGCCCTTGCCGAAGATTTCCGGATCGGGCCGGAAGCGCACCTTGGTGCCGCGGCGCTTGACGCCTTTTTGGACGAGCTTGACGGGCCCGGTCGGCACCCCGCGCCTGTAGCTCTGGCGCCAGAGCGCGCCGCCGCGCGCGACCTCGACCTCGAGCGTCTCCGACAGCGCGTTCGCCACCGAGACGCCGACGCCGTGCAGGCCGCCCGCGGTCTCATAGACCTCGTGGCCGAACTTTCCGCCCGCGTGCAGCGTGGTCATGATCACTTCGAGCGCGGACTTCTTCTTGAACTTCGGGTGCTCCTCGACCGGAATGCCGCGGCCGTTGTCGGTGACGGTGACGAAGCCGTCGGCCTCCATCGCGACCTCGATCACGCTCGCGTGGCCCGCCACCGCCTCGTCCATGGCGTTGTCGATCACCTCGGCGAACAGATGATGCAGGCCCTTCTCGTCGGTGCCGCCGATATACATGCCGGGCCGGCGCCGCACCGGCTCCAGACCCTCCAGCACCTCGATGTGGTGGGCGCCGTAGTCCGAGCGCTTGCGCGCCTTCGCCTCCGCCTTGGCCGCGCGCACGGGCTTCGACTTCTTCACGGATTTCTTCGCGCTCTTGGCGGCGGAACGGCGGGACATCGATGGCTGGCCTCGAATCAACAAGCGGCGATCATGCCATAAACCAAACACGTCATCCCGGACGCGCCGAAGGCGCGATCCGGGATCGTAAGCGGCGGCACGCGGTCCCGGCTCTCGGGCCACTCAAGTCGGCTTTAGCCGACTTGCGCGCTTTGAGTGCCGATCTCGGGTAAACCCGAGATCGGTGGCCCTCGGCCGGGACGACGAGTGCGCTACTCGATCCCCGCGATATTGGTGAAATAATGATCGATCTCGTGGCTGCCGAGATAGCGGTAGCCGAGGCCGGCGAATACGCTCTTCAGCTTCTCGATGTGCGGCGAATAAAGCTCGACCTGCAGGTAGCACGCATTCTCCTTGAGGGTGCGCGCCATGCCGGCGAGCACGCGGAACTCGTAGCCTTCGACGTCCATCTTGATCAGCAATTGTTTTCCCTTGAACGAAAACTCGTCGTCGAAGCGGCGCTCCTCGACCGCAATCGTGACTTCGCCCGCCGGCTGGTCGGCATGGTCGAGCCAGGATTCGCCGCGGTTATCCGGCGCCGCCTGGGTGAGCCGCGTTTCGCCCCGGCGGTCGCCGAGCGCATAGGGGAGGAGGCGCACCCGCGGGCGCAGCCCGTTGAGATCGATATTGGCATTCAGCCGCGCGTAATTGCCGGGGTCGGGCTCGAACGCGATCGCCTCCGGCGTGAGCTTTTTCATCGTTATCATCACGCTGTAGAAGCCGGTATTGGCGCCAATGTCGAGAAAGAGATCGAACGGGCGTGCGCGCGCGAGTGCGGCGAGCCGTTCGAGCTGGGCGGGCTCCCACATCGCGTCCCAGCCGATGTGGCGGTCGATCAGATCGACATTGCCGATGAGAAAACGCGCGCCCTGGGCGCCGACGATGAATTGCCGGAAGCCGAGCCTCGGCATCACCTCGCAATAGAACCGGCGCAGCCGCTGTTCGAGCCTCCCGATCGGATGCCTGAAGACCTGTTCCGTCACGCGCCCCTCCCGCGCCGCGCGCGCAGCTTTCGCCGGTTTCGGCGCCGAACTCAATCCCGCCCGTCTTGCGCGCGAGCCCCGCTTCGGGCTCACTTCACGCGAGGACACCATGGCTGAGCCTCCGCGCCCGACCGACCATGCCTTCACCGGGAAAAGTGTCCTCGGTGGGGCGAGCGAGCCCACCTATGGCGGCGCACTTTCATTTATGCGCCGGCGCTACACGCGCGAGCTCAAGGGCGCCGACATGGTGGTGTGGGGCGTGCCGTTCGACGCCGCCACCTCGAACCGGCCGGGCGCGCGCTTCGGCCCCCAGGCGATCCGCCGCGCCTCGGCCATGCTCGAAGGCGATCCGCAATATCCCTTTCAGTTCGATCCGTTCGAAAAGTTGGCGGTGATCGATTGGGGCGATTGCGGCCTCGATTACGGCCGCCCTGAGGACACGGCGAAAGCGATCTGTTCCCAGGCCGCGCAAATCATCGCCGCCGGACCGCTGCTCCTGACGCTCGGCGGCGATCATTTCGTCACCTATCCGCTGTTGCAGGCGCACGCCAGGAAATACGGGCCGCTCGCTCTCGTCCAGTTCGACGCCCATCAGGATACCTGGAATCCGGAAGCCGGCCGCATCGACCACGGCTCCTTCGTCGCCCGCGCCGCGATCGAAGGGCTGATCGACGTGAAGCGCTCGATCCAAATCGCCATCCGCAGCCACGCCCCCGCCGACCACGGCCTCGAGATCGTCTGGGGCCATGAGATCGAGACCCTCGGCGTTGCGGGCGTCACCGAGCGCATCCTCAAGCGGGCAGGGCAGGGGCGCGTGTATTTGACGTTCGACATCGACGCCCTCGATCCGGCGTTTGCGCCTGGCACCGGCACGCCGGTGGCGGGCGGCATCAGCACGCGCGAGGCGCTGATGATATTGCGAGGCCTCGGCGCGCTCGATCTCGCCGGCATGGACGTGATGGAAGTGTCGCCGCCCTACGACCACGCCGACGTCACCGCGCTCGCCGGCGCCACGGTGGCGATGCACCTCATCGGCCTTGTTGCCGAAAGGCGGCGGAAAAAGAAATGCTACCCCGCCACGTGATCGGAACGGATTTCCATTCTATCCCTGCACGCGGCCGATCGCCGCCACGGCTTCGTCGGCGCGCTTGGCATCGGCATCCCAGAACTTGGCGAAGTCCTGCGCGTTGAGATAGCCGACTTCCAGGCCGAGATTGGTGAGGGCGCTCTTGAACTGATCGGTGTTGGCGGCTTTGTCGATGGCCGAGCTCAACGTGGACACGATTTGAGGCGGCGTACCTTTCGGAGCGAAGATCCCGACCCACAAATAATATTCGAGGTTGTAGCCGAGTTCCTTCAGCGTCGGCACATCGGGCAAAAGCTTCGAGCGCGTGGCACCAAACGACGCCAGCGCGCGCAATTTTCCGGCCTTGATGTGCTGGAGCGTAGCCGTGATCGCCTGCGTACTCGCTTGCGCGTTATTGCCAAGGAGCGCGGTAATCGCCGGTCCGCCGCCCGCCGTCGGCAGGTGGCGAAGCTTCGGCACACCGGTCGCCTGCTCGAACAGCGCCACCGGCAAATGGGTTGCACCGTAGAGGCCGCCCGAACTGTAGACGATCGTATTCGGGCGCGCCTTGGCGTCGTCGATGAAGTCTTTCAGTGTCTTGTAGGGCTGCTGGTCGTTCACGACCAGCAGGATCGGGTCGGCAATCAATCGCGCCAGCGGGATGAAATCGGCGCGAGTGGTCTTCGGCGGCCGACCAAACAGCTTGTCCACCTCGGCGTAACCGGAAATTCCGTTGTTGTGCGACAACAGCGTGTAGCCGTCCGGCCTGGAGCTGGCGGCTAATTGCGCGCCGACC
>JAHFPO010000063.1 GCA_023266695.1 Hyphomicrobiales bacterium
CGGCACCGCATAAAGCTCGAGCCGGTGACCGACGAGCTTGTAGCCGAGCTTGCGCGCGATCTCCTGCTGCTTCTGCTCGATCTCCTCGGAGCGGAATTCGGTCACCTCGCCCGTGCGCAGATTGATCAGGTGATCATGGTGCTCCTCGGGCACCTGCTCGTAGCGCGCGCGGCCCTTGCCGAAATCATGGCGTTCGATGATGCCGGCATCATCGAACAGGCGGACCGTGCGGTAGACGGTCGAGATCGAAATCTTGTCGTCGATCTTGACCGCGCGCCGGTAGAGTTCCTCGACGTCGGGATGATCCTGGGCCTGGCCGAGCACGCGCGCGATGATCCGCCGCTGCTCGGTCATGCGCATGCCCTTGGCGATGCACGCCTCTTCGATCGCGGTCGGCTTTTCTGCGCCCACTGTTCTGATCCTGCGCTGTCAGGGACCCTCGATTTTAGGGCTGAGCGCCGGCCCCGTCCACCGCATCCCGTAGGGTCCGGACTCATCACCAGTAGCTGACGATGGCGCTGATAACCCGGCGGTAATCAACCCCTGGCTTGCCGCGTGTATCGATCGGCAACAATGTCTTGAGCCGGGTGAACTGTTCCTCTGTCAGCCAGAAACGACCGCGATTCATCCGTGATCTGCTTTCGGAGACCGTGAATCATGAAACCGCTGCCAACGGAATCCCCTTTATGGGTCGGCCCCCGAGCGGGCGCGGCGGCGTCCCCGTCGCGCCCGATACATCCGGGATCAGCTCCTTTTGGTGATGACCACTTCGAGATATTCGCTGGGGACGACCAGCGTGCCGTCCTCGGCGACGTTGAATTTGTCGAGTAGAGCATAGAGATCAGCCCCAAGCGCCTCGCGTGCCTTCGGATCAATCGCCGCGAACGCCTTTACAATCGGGCCGTAGTAACTGCGGAAAATCTCGACCCAATGCTTGGGCGACTTGTAGCGGAAGACAAAGTTCTTGCTCTCCACCGCGACGGGCGCCTTCGAACCGAACAGGGTGTCGAGATGCGCCTTGTTGCCCCATAGCGCCGGCGACTTCATGCCGGGTGCCGGCGGAACGTATTTGCCGATGGTTTTGAACAGCTTGCCGATGAAGCTCTCCGGCGTCCAGTTGGCCATTCCGATCTTTCCGCCCGGGCGGCAGACGCGCATCAGTTCGTTTGCGGCCTGCTCCTGATTTGGCGTGAACATGACGCCGAAGGTTGAAAGGACGACATCGAAGCTGGCATCCACGAAGGGAAGAGCCTCCGCATCGGCTTCCTGGAACGTGACCGGCAGGCGGTCGGCTTCGGCACGTTCGCGCCCGCGCTCGAGAAGCGCGCCGACGTAGTCTGTCGACACGACGTCGGCGAAGCGGCGGGCTGCGGCGAGCGTCGCATTGCCGTTGCCGGCGGCGACATCGAGGACGCGCTGGTTGCTGCGGAGATCGACGGCCTCGCAGAGCATTTCGCCAACGATCTGCAACGTGGTGCCTATCATGGCGTAGTCGCCGGAGCCCCAGGCGACCTGCTGGCGGCTCTTGATCGTGGCGAGATCAATGGTGGCAGGGGTGGCTGTATGAACGTTCATCGTTTAGGTCCTTCCGTGTTTGGGTTGGCGGATGGCGAGGGTTTTGCAGGGGGGAGCGTCAAGCGGTGTCAGCACCCGCACGACGGTCCCGTGGAAATGCGTGACTGCATTCGTCGTGCCATCCTTTGTTTCGGCTTCGCGTCATTGCGAAGTGGCGTGTTCTTAGGCCAATCGGTTGCGGTTACGAATGATCTGGCGTCCGCAATGCTTGACACTGCGTCCGGGATTGAGGAGGCATCTGACGGAGCGTCTGGGCGGAATGATCAAACGTCCGGCGAGCGAGACCGATGAGTGCCGACGCGCTTTCCGATGTGCTGAGAACGGTACGGCTCACCGGCGCGGCGTTCTTTGACGTAGCGGCCAAGGCACCGTGGGTCGCCGAGCAGCCGCCGCCGGAGATGATCCTGCCGAAGATCCTGCCGGGCGCCGAGCATCTGATCGCTTATCATGTGGTCACCGAGGGCCGGTGCTTTGCCAATATCGTCGGCGGGGAGCCGATCGCGGTCGAAGCCCGCGAAGTCATCGTCTTCACCAAAGGCGATCCGCATGTCATGTCGAGCAGCCCGGGCATGCGCGCCGAGTCGTTCGCCCAGGGCAAGATCGACGCTGCCACCGCCAGCCAATTGCCGTTCTTCGTCAACTATGGCGGCGACGGGCCAGCGGCCAAGCTCGTCTGCGGCTTCCTCGCCTGCGATGCACGGCCGTTCAATCCGCTTCTCGAGAACCTGCCGCCGGTGATCAAGACCGGAGACCCACAAGACACTGATACAGGCTGGCTCGGCCAGTTCATCCGTTTTGCGATGATGGAATCGGCGGACAAGCGCGCCGGCGGCGAAAGCGTCCTCGCCAAACTTAGCGAGTTGATGTTCATCGAAGTGGTTCGTCGGTATCTGGAGGCCCTGCCGCCGGAACAGGCCGGGTGGTTGGCGGGTCTGCGCGATCCCTTCGTCGGAAAGGCATTGTCACTGATGCATGGGAGCCCAGCGCATAACTGGACGATCGAGGAACTGGCGAAGCAGGTTGGCCTGTCGCGCTCGGTCCTCGCCGAGCGCTTTACCGACCTCGTCGGCATTCCGCCGATGCAGTATCTCGCCAAATGGCGGATGCAGATCGCATCGGGGCTTCTGAGTGGCGGCAGCGCCAATGTGGCAACCGTTGCCAGCGAAATCGGCTACGAATCCGAGGCGGCTTTCAGCCGCGCTTTCAAGAAGATGGTGGGGGTGCCGCCCTCGGTTTGGCGTCGCCGCGTCCGCTCCAACGGCTAGCGCCTGATTTTGCGATCCGTCAGCTTGCCTTCCGCAATTGCGGATGCTGGGAGCCGAAAGCCGGCACATTGAGCGGCGCTTCGAGCGCCTTTTTAGGTAGACTTCGCGCCAGCAGTGACGTTGTGCCGCTTGAGTTGTCCGAATATTCTGCGCCGATGGGTGATCCGCTGGCACTGTTCTGGGCAGTCAGCCTAGTCGGATCCCGTGAGGCGACCATTTATGAGTCTGGACCCTAGGCGAGGTCGCGGCGCAAGGTGAGTGCGGCCACGTCGCCCGCGGGCCGCTGATAATAGCCCGCCCGCCGGCCGACCGCCCGAAAGCCCGCCCGGTCATAGAGTCGGCGGGCTGGCCGATTGCCTTCATCGACTTCAAGAAAAACGCGGGTGATGCCGAACGCCGCAAGCCTGCCGAGATGCCGATGGGTGAGCCGGCCGGCAAGTCCGTGGCCGCGTTCGGCGGGGGCGACCGCAACCACCAAGATCTCGGCTTCATCCTCCACCAGACGGGAGAGCACGAAGCCGACGGCGGGACCGGCCCCGCCGGAAGCGCGCGCCACATGGCCGATGACGGTCCGGTCGGAAAGCAAACGCTCGAACTCGGATTCGCTCCAGCCGTGCGGGAAGGAAAGTGCATGGATCGCCGCGAGTGCCACGGCATCACGAGGCGTGGCGTCGAGGATCGCCGGCTCCGAGCGTCGGAACAGCCGGGAAATCAAGCCGATCATCGCCGCGGCAGACGATGCGCGTCCTGCGGCCGGGCATCGGGCGGACGCAAATAGAGCGGGCGAGGCGTCGCCCGTTCCGGGTCGGCGGCGGCGCCGAGGCGGGCGACCCAGATGACATCCGGCGCCGGGCGCGGATCGACCAGAAGGGGAGCCGGTACTTCTTGAAACGGCCAATGGTTTGCAAGAATCGTGGCGCCGGAACCGACGATGCGAACAAGACCGAGGGCGACCGCACGGATCGCCTCTTGCAAGCCCGCGATCCGCGGCGCGACCAGCATGCGCCCGCCCGCGCCGACCATGTGAAGATAGATATTGCCGTGCCGCGCATCGATGGCGGAGACGACCGGAACGGTTTCATTTTCGCTGGCATAAGGAGCGCTGAGGGCGTCGAGCGTGCTGATGCCGACCGCCGGTTTTTGGCAGGCGAGCGCAAAGCCGCGGGCGGCGGCGATCCCGACACGCAAGCCGGTGAAGCTGCCGGGGCCGATGGTGGTGGCGATTCGGTCGATGGCGTCGAATTTGACGTCGGCGGCCTTCATCACGCGCTCGACCAGCGGTATGAGCGCCTCGGCATGGCCCCGGTTCATATCGACCGATTGGATCGCCAGCGGCTGGTTGGTGACCGTGTCGAACAAGACCGCCGAGCAGGCACCGAGTGCGGTGTCGATGGCGAGGATTCGCATGGGCCGAAAAGGCTCCCGGGAAGAATTACCGGCGCAGAGGCGTCAGGAAGAAGATCGCAAGACGACGTAGATCCCCGCGTGAGCTCACGTTCGCCGGACCTTGCCGGAGCTCAGACCGGTCGCACCTCGACGACGTCGGGAACGAAATGGCGCAACAGGTTCTCGATGCCGTTCTTGAGCGTGGCGGTCGAGGACGGGCAGCCCGCGCACGAGCCCTTCATGTCGAGATAGACGATGCCATCGCGATAGCCGCGGAAGGTGATGTCGCCGCCGTCATTGGCGACCGCCGGACGGACGCGCGTCTCGATCAGTTCCTTGATGGTGGCGACGGTTCCGGCGTCTTTTTCCTCGAAGAATTCGTCGGCCTGGTCGTTGCGGGTCGTGCCCACGGCATCGGGGCGGACGATCGGCTCGCCGGAGAGAAAATGTTCCATGATCGCGCCGAGGATGACGGGCTTGAGATGGACCCATTCGCCGGCGGCCTTGGTGACAGTGATGAAATCCTGCCCGAAAAAGACACCGCCGACCCCTCGAATGGCGAACAGTCTTTCGGCGAGCGGCGAGCGCGCGGCCGCGCCTGCATCGCGCAGGTCGAGCGTGCCTTCCTTGAGCACGGTACGTCCCGGCATGAACTTGAGCGTTGCCGGGTTGGGCGTCGTCTCGGTCTGAATGAACATGGGAGCTTCTCCCGATCGCAGGCGCCTCGGCGCGCGATCCCAATGAATCCGGTTGTGGTTGAATGTAGGGCTTCCGGGCCGGTTTCGGAAGGGTGTTTAGGCGAGCGCGTCGAGGTCCTGATCCGAAAGATGGCCGGGAACGATGGTGATCGGGATCGGAAAAGTACCCGAATTTGCTCCAACGATGGAAGAAACCAGGGGTCCCGGCCCTTCGACGCCGGTCCCGGCCGCGAGCACGAGCAATGCGATATCCTCATCCTCATCGATGAGTTTCAAAATTTCGTCGGCCTTGACGCCCTGGCGCAGTTCCCGCTCGGGGTCGATACCGGCGAGATTGCGGGCCCGGGCGGCATATTGATCGAGCCGGCTTTCCGCTTCCTCGCGCGCTTCCTCGAGCATGAGGTCGCCGACGCCGAGCCATTGCTGGTTGACTTCGCCGACCGATATGACCGCGAGCATGACCAGCCGGCCGCCGGTGCGCATGACGCGCCTGCTCGCGTAATAGACGGCGCGGTCGCACTCCGGCGTCTCGTCGATCACGACGAGAAGCGTGCGCTGGTGCCCGGGCTCGTAGCTCTTGCGCGTCCGGCTCATGCGGTGGTCCCGATCGCGGGCGATGCTGCCACGCGCAAGCGCGCGCGGACAAGCGCGTGTATCACGCCTGCACGAAGCCGACGATGTCCTTGACCGATTTCATGGTGGCGGCGGCGATCACGCGCGCACGGGCGGCGCCGTCGGCAAGTACGCCATCGATGGATTTCGGGTCCTGCACCAGCCGTTTCATTTCGGACCCGATCGGACCGAGTTTCTCGACCGCGAGTTCGGTGAGCGCCTCCTTGAAGCGCGAAAACTGCGCATTGCCGAAATCCTTGAGCACGTCGGCCCTGGAGTTGCCGGCGAGCGCCGCGTAAATCCCGACCAGATTGTCGGCCTCGGGCCTGTTCTCGAGCCCCTTCTCCTCCGACGGCAACGGCTCGGGATCGGTCTTGGCCTTGCGGATCTTCTGGGCGATCTCGTCGGCGACGTCGGTGAGATTGATGCGCGAATAGTCGGAAGCGTCCGACTTCGACATTTTTTTCGTGCCGTCACGGAGCGACATCACCCGCGTCGCCGGACCGGAGATCAAGGGCTCGGTCAGCGGAAAGAACGCCTCGCCGAATCCGCGCGCGCGGATGCGCGCGGAATAGTCGTTGTTGAATTTCTGCGCGATGTCGCGGGCGAGCTCCAGATGCTGCTTCTGGTCCTCGCCCACCGGCACATGGGTCGCGCGATAAGCGAGGATGTCGGCGGCCATCAGGCAGGGATAGGCATAGAGCCCGATCGAGACGTTCTCGCGGTCCTTGCCCGCCTTCTCCTTGAACTGGGTCATGCGATTGAGCCAGCCCATGCGGGCGACGCAATTGAAGATCCAGGCGAGCTCGGCGTGCTCGTGCACCTGGGACTGGTTGAACACGATGTGGCGCTTCGGATCGATGCCGCAGGCGATGAAGGCCGCCGTCACCTCGCGGATGCTGCGGGTGAGCTCCTCGGGATCCTGCCAGACCGTGATGGCATGGAGGTCGACGACGCAATAGATGCAGTCATGGGTGGTCTGCAGCTCGACGAACCGTTTGATCGCGCCGAGATAATTGCCGAGATGCAGATTGCCGGTCGGCTGCACCCCTGAAAATACGCGCTGCTGGAACGCCGCCATCAGAATCCCTCGATCCGGCGCCGCCTCATGCCACGCGCCGTGCGGGCGAGGCAAGGGGAGGCGGGAGGCGCGGCGATGCCGCCGTTGCGGCGGCGGTATTCGTCTGGTAGGGCGGCACGCTCCATCCGGAGATCGAGATGCCCGCTCCCCGCTATGACGTGATCGGCATCGGCAACGCCATCGTCGACGTGCTCGCGCGCACCGAGGACGATTTTCTCGTCCGCCATAAGATGCCGAAAGGCTCGATGTCGCTGATCGATGAGACGCGCGCCGAGGCGATCTATGCGGCGATGGGTCCGGCGATCGAGATTTCCGGCGGCTCTGCCGCCAATACCGTCGCGGGCGTCGCATCCTTCGGCGGACGTGCCGCCTTCATCGGCAAGGTGAAGGACGACGCGCTCGGCCGGACCTTCGCCCACGACATCAGGGCCGCCGGCGTCGCCTTCACGACTCCGCCGGCGAGCCAGGGGCCCTCGACCGCGCGCTGCTATGTGCTGGTGACGCCCGACGGCGAGCGCACCATGAACACTTATCTTGGCGCCGCGCAGCATCTTTCTCCCGGCGACGTCTCCGAGGACGAGATCGCGGCCGCCTCGATCACTTATCTCGAAGGCTATCTGTGGGATCCGAAGAACGCCAAGGACGCCTTTCTGAAGGCGGCGAAGATCGCGCATCAGGCGGGGCGGAGCGTCGCACTCACCTTGTCGGATTCCTTTTGCGTCGATCGCTGGCGCGGCGAGTTTCGCGGTCTCGTGCGCGACGGCGTGGTCGATCTTCTGTTCGCCAACGAATCGGAGCTGCACAGCCTGTATGAGACTGCGGATTTCGACACCGCGCTTCGCCATTTGCGCGGGGAAACTTCCCTCGCGGTCGTGACCCGCAGCGAGAAGGGCGCGGTGATCGTCACCCGCGAGAAGACCGAAGCGGTCCCTGCGTTTCCGGTCGAGCGGGTGGTCGATGCGACCGGCGCCGGCGATCTGTTCGCGGCGGGATTTCTCTATGGCTTCGCCCGCAAGATGCCGCATGCGACCTCGGCGCGGTTCGGCGCGCTGGCGGCGGCCGAGGTCATCTCCCATCTCGGCGCCCGGCCGGAACGACACCTAACCGATCTCGCGCGCGAGAACGGACTTCCGGTGTGATCGGTCTCAGCCGGAAATATTGAACGCCGCGATCGCCGCCATATTGACGAGATCGGAATCCTTGGCGGAGAGCTGAACGATCTGCACCGGTTTATCCAGGCCGACGAGCAACGGCCCGATCACGGTGGCGCCGCCGAGCTCCTGCAGCATCTTGGTCGAGATCGAAGCCGAATGGAACGCCGGCATGATCAAGACATTGGCGGTTCCCGACAGGCGGTTGAACGGATAGGCGGCGGCGAGATCGCGATTGAGCGCGATGTCGGCGCCCATCTCGCCGTCGATCTCAAAGTCGACCCGCCGCTCGTGCAGGGTCTTCACCGCCTGCTGCACCCGCGCCGTGCGCTCGCCCGGCGGATGGCCGAAGGTCGAAAACGCGAGCATGGCGACGCGCGGCTCGTAGCCGAGCCGGCGCGCGACGCCCGCCGCCTCGATTGCAATCTCGACCAGGTCTTCGGCTTCCGGCATTTCGGTCACGGCGGTGTCGGCGACCAGTACCGTGCGCCCGCGCGCGATCACAAGCGAGATTCCCATGACCCGGTGGCCAGGCTTGCGGTCGATCACCCGCCGCACGTCCTGGAGCGCGACCGAGAAATTGCGCGTGGCCCCCGTAACCATGGCGTCGGCGTCGCCGAGCGCCACCATGCAGGCCGCGAAGTGGTTGCGATCCGTGTTCACGAGCCGCTGACAATCGCGGAAGAGATAGCCCCGGCGTTGCAGTCGCTCGTAGAGATAGTTCGCGTAATCGACATTGCGCTTCGAGAGCGCCGCGTTGTGAATCTCGATCGCCTCGTGAAGGTCGATCCCCGCGTTCGCCGCCGCCGTTCTCACCCGGTCCTCGCGGCCGACCAGAACCGCCGTGCCCAATCCCTGATGCACGAAGCTCGCAGCCGCGCGGATCACCTGCTCCTCCTCGCCCTCGGCGAAGACGACGCGTTTCGGTTGCCGGCGCAGCCGCTCGAACACGCGCTGCAGCACGCCCGCGACCGGATCGCGCCGCGTGCGCAACTGCTGTTTATAGGCATCCATGTCGACGATCGGCCGGCGCGCGACGCCGCTGTCCATGGCCGCCTTGGCGACCGCCGGCGGAATCGCCGAGATCAGCCGCGGATCGAACGGCACCGGGATGATGTAGTCGGGCCCATATTTCGGCCGCGTGCCATAGGCGGCGGCGACGTCATCCGGCACGTCTTCGCGCGCCAGCTCCGCGAGCGCATGCGCCGCCGCGATCTTCATCTCCATATTGATGGTGGTCGCGCGCACGTCGAGCGCGCCGCGGAAGATGTAGGGGAAGCCGAGCACGTTGTTGATCTGGTTGGGATAATCCGAGCGCCCGGTCGCCATGATGGCGTCGTCGCGAACCGCGGCGACTTCTTCCGCCGTGATCTCGGGGTCGGGATTGGCCATGGCGAAGATGATCGGCTTGGCGGCCATCGATTTGATCATCTCGGGCGTGAACGCGCCCTTGGCCGAGAGTCCGAACACCACGTCGGCGCCCTCGATTGCCTGGGCAAGCGTGCGTGCTTTGGTCTCGACCGCATGGGCGGACTTCCATTGGTTCATGCCGTCGCTGCGGCCCTTGTAGATCACGCCCTTGGTGTCGCACAGGAGGACATTCTTCACGCCAAGCCCCAGTGCTTTGAGCAACTCGAGACAGGCGATGCCGGCGGAGCCGGCGCCGTTGCACACGAGTTTCGTGGTCTTGAGATCGCGGCCGGTCAGGTCGAGCGCGTTGATGAGACCCGCCGCCGCGATGATGGCGGTGCCATGCTGGTCGTCGTGAAAGACCGGGATGTCGAGTAGCTCGCGCAGACGCTGTTCGATGATGAAGCACTCGGGCGCCTTGATGTCCTCGAGATTGATGCCGCCGAAGGTAAGTCCGAGATAACGTACGCAGTTGATGAACTCATCGGGATTCTCGGTGTTGATTTCGAGATCGAAGGCATCGATATCGGCGAAGCGTTTGAACAGGACCGCCTTTCCCTCCATCACCGGCTTGGCGGCGAGCGCGCCGAGATTGCCGAGGCCGAGGATGGCGGTGCCATTGGTGATGACGGCGACCAGATTGCCCTTGACCGTGTAGTCGTAAGCGCGGCCGGGATCCTCGGCGATCGCCAGCACCGGCACGGCGACGCCCGGCGAATAGGCGAGCGAAAGGTCGCGCTGGGTCGCCATCGGCTTGGTCGCGACGATCTCGAGCTTGCCCGGGCGGCCCTGGCTGTGAAACAGGAGCGCTTCCTGATCGGTGAAGTGCGGCCGCTCGGGGGGCTTCTTCGCCTCGGATTTGCGGCGTTTCTTGGTTTCGGCGTCCATCTCGGGGTCCTTCAGGGCCGCGCTCACGGCCTCACCCAGACGTTAGCCGAGCGGCCTCGGACTGAACAGGCACCTCGGTCTCCGGCCCGCGATGTAAGCCCGTCCCGCATCTGCTAGCGTGAGATGCCATGCACGGCGAGCAAAAGGGCATCGGGACGGACGCGGCGGCTGCGGAAGCAGGCGATGGCGCCAGCCGCGTCACCCCGATGATGGAGCAATATATCGAGATCAAGACCGCCAATCCGGACTGCCTGCTGTTCTACCGGATGGGCGATTTCTACGAGCTGTTCTTCGAGGATGCCGAGGTCGCCTCCCGCGCCCTCGGGATCGTGCTCACCAAGCGCGGCAAGCATCTCGGCCGCGACATCCCGATGTGCGGCGTGCCGATCGAGCGGGCGGAGGAATATCTCCATCGCCTGATCGCCCACGGCCATCGCGTCGCCGTCTGTGAGCAGCTCGAGGACCCGGCCGAGGCGAAGAAGCGCGGCTCCAAAGCGGTCGTGCGCCGCGACGTGATCCGGCTGGTGACGCCGGGCACCCTCACCGAGGACACGCTGCTCGAAGCCAAGCGCAACAACTGGCTCCTCGCCGTCGCCCGCGCGCGCCCTGCGAGCGACGCCGAGGCCGTCTTTGGTCTCGGCTGGCTCGACATCTCGACCGGAGAATTCCATGTCGCCGAGACCGACCCCACCCGGCTCGCCGCCGAGATCGCCCGTTTGGAGCCCGGCGAAGTCATCGTGACGGATCAGGTCCATGACGATCCGGATCTCAAGGCGCTGTGGCGTTCGCTCGCCGCGGTGAGCCCGGTCACCAAGGATCTGTTCGACGGGGCGACCGCCGAGCGCAGGCTTGCGGGATTCTTCGGCGTCGCCACGACTGAGGCTTTCGGCGCTTTCAGCCGGATTGAGCTCACCGCGGCGGCGGCGGCGATCAGTTATGTCGAGCGCACGCAGATCGGCCGCCGGCCGGCCTCGTCGCCGCCGGCGCGCGAGCCCGCCGGGGCCGTGCTCGCAATCGACGCCGCCACCCGCGCCAATCTCGAGCTCGTGCGCACGCTTGCGGGCGAGGCTCGCGGCAGCCTCATCTCGGTGATCGACCGCACGGTGACGGCGGCGGGTGCCCGGCTCCTCGCCTCGCGGCTTGCGAGCCCGCTCACCGATCCCGACGCGATCGCCCACCGCCTCGATGCCGTGACGTTTCTCCACGCAGACGCCCCGCGCCGGGCGGAATTGCGTGGCACGCTCACCGCCGCGCCCGATCTTTCCCGCGCGCTCGCCCGGCTTTCGCTCGGCCGTGGCGGTCCGCGCGATCTCGCGGCCTTGCGCGACAGCCTGGCGGCGGCGAAGAAGCTTGCCGGCGAGCTCGGCAAAAAGAACTTGCCGCGCGAGCTCGCGGCCGTCGCCAAGGCGCTCACTGCACCCGATCCGAAATTGCATGGGGCGCTTGCCGACGCGCTCGCCGACGAACTGCCGCTCCTCAAGCATGACGGCGGATTCGTGCGCACGGGCTACGATCCCGATCTCGACGCGGCGCGCCGGCTGCGCGACGAGGCGCGCCAGATCCTCGCCGCGCTGCAGACGCGCTATGTCGAGGAAACGGCGGTCCGCTCCCTCAAGATCCGCCACAACAACGTGCTCGGATATTTCATCGAGGTGCCGGGGA
>JAHFPO010000173.1 GCA_023266695.1 Hyphomicrobiales bacterium
CCCCATGCGGGAAATGAAATTACAAGACTTGAAGTCCAAGACGCCGACCGAATTGCTCACGCTTGCCGAGGAGCATCAGGTCGAGAATGCCAGCACCATGCGCAAGCAGGAGCTGATGTTCGCGATCCTGAAGCAGATGGCCTCCAAGGAGGTCGATATCGTCGGTGAAGGTGTGGTCGAGGTGCTGTCGGACGGCTTCGCATTTCTGCGGTCACCCGACGCCAATTACCTCGCCGGGCCCGACGACATCTATGTCTCGCCCTCGCAGATCCGCCGCTTCTCGCTGCGCTCCGGCGATACCGTCGAGGGCCATATTCGCAGCCCCAAGGACGGCGAGCGCTACTTCGCGCTGCTCAAGGTCAACACGATCAATTTCGAGGACCCGGAGAAGACCCGCCACAAGATCCATTTCGACAATCTGACCCCGCTCTATCCCGACGAGCGGTTCAAGATGGAAATCGATGACCCAACCAAGAAGGACCTCTCGGCCCGGGTCATCGACATCGTGGCGCCGCTGGGCAAGGGCCAGCGTGCCTTGATCGTTTCGCCTCCGCGCACCGGCAAGACGGTGCTCCTGCAGAACATCGCTCATTCGATCACGGCCAATCACCCCGAATGCTATTTGATCGTCCTTCTCATCGACGAACGGCCGGAGGAGGTTACCGACATGCAGCGCTCGGTGAAGGGCGAGGTCATTTCCTCGACCTTCGACGAGCCGGCCTCGCGCCACGTCCAGGTCGCCGAGATGGTGATCGAGAAGGCGAAACGCCTGGTCGAGCACGGCCGCGACGTGGTGATCCTCTTGGATTCGATCACGCGCCTCGGCCGCGCCTACAACACAGTGGTGCCATCCTCCGGCAAGGTCTTGACCGGCGGCGTCGACGCCAACGCGCTGCAGCGGCCGAAACGCTTCTTTGGTGCCGCCCGCAATATCGAGGAGGGCGGCTCGCTCACTATCATCGCCACCGCCTTGATCGACACCGGCAGCCGCATGGATGAGGTGATCTTCGAAGAGTTCAAGGGCACCGGCAATTCGGAGCTTATCCTCGACCGCAAGGTCGCTGACAAGCGCACCTTCCCGGCCATGGACATCACCCGCTCGGGCACCCGCAAGGAAGAGCTCTTGGTCGCACCCGATGTGCTCAAGAAGATGTATGTGCTGCGCCGGATCCTCAATCCGATGGGTACGATGGATGCCATCGACTTCTTGCTGGACAAGCTGCGCCAGACCAAGAGCAATGCCGAGTTCTTCGAGTCGATGAATACCTGATCCCGGCGCGCCCTCCCCTCACCGAGGATTCTGATTCAATAGGCTCAGGACGCGCCCAGCGTGGCTATGGCCTCGGCGAGCCGGGCCGGTTCGGTCACGGGCCGCGAGCAACGTTCTCCCTGACAGACGAAGGCGGCGCCCTCCCTGGGCGCGGCGGCAATCATTGCCCGCGCCGGATGCCGTTCGGGGAGCGCGTCCGCGTTCTTCGCACGCACGATCGTACGGTCGAGGAACGGAAGCCGGAACGCCGCCGTGGCGAACTCCTCGGCGCGCGTTCCGACGCAGACGATCTCTCTGTGCCGCAGCCGCACGTCGAACGCGTTCAGGAGCGCCGCATGGCCGAACAGATTGTCGGCGGCGAGCGATAAGAGGCTGTCGAACAACCGGTCGGCGCGGGCGCGGTATTGATCGTTGCCGGCGAGCACGGCGAGGCGGATGAGATTCTGCGCCGTCAACGCGTTCGGATTGGGGAGCGCGTCGTCGCGGGTCTGGGCCGGCCGCACGATCAGGCCCTCGGCGTCGTCGGCGGTGAAAAAATAGCCGCCGGTCTCGGGATCGGCGTGGTGGCGCTCCAGCGCCGCGGTCCAGGTGATCGCGCGGTCGAGAAACTCGCGCTCGCCGGTCGCCTGATGGAGCGCAATGGCCGCGCGGACCATGGCCGCAAAATCTGAAGACAGCCCCGGAAAGACCAGCCGTCCCTCGCGCCAGCTATGTCCCAACCGTTCGCCGCGCGTCATCGATTCGGCGACGAAACGGAATGCGCGTGTTGCCCGCGCGATCCAATCAGGCTCGTTGATAAGCATGCCGGCATGGGCGAGCGTGGCGATCATCAGCCCGTTCCAGTCGGCGAGCACCTTGTCGTCGAGACCGGGACGCGCGCGCGCGCCACGCGCGGCGAGGAGCTTTGCGCGCATCGTGGCGAGCCGCGCCTCGTCCTCCATGCTGTGCGGTAAGCGCTTCAGTCGATTCAGGATGTTGCGGCCTTCGAAATTGCCTTCGCGGCTCACGTCGTAGTGCGCAGCGAAAAATGCGGCGTTGTCTTTTCCCAGCACGGCTTCGATCTCGTCGGTGGACCAGAGGTAGAACTTGCCCTCCTCGCCCTCCGAATCGGCGTCGAGACTCGAAGCAAAGGCGCCGCCCGCGGTGGTCATCTCGCGCGCGAGCCAACCGACCGTTTCCTGCGCGCGCGCCTGAAATAACTGATTGCCGCTCCAGGCATAAGCGAGCGCGAGCAACTCCAATAGCTGCGCGTTGTCGTAGAGCATTTTCTCGAAATGCGGCGTGAGCCAGCGCTCGTCGACCGAATAGCGCGAAAATCCGCCGCCGAGATGATCGTAGATGCCGCCTTCGCTCATGCGCTCGAGGGAGAGCTCGACGAGCGCGAAATAGCGGCCCTCGCCGGTGCGCTCGCCGGCGTGCCACAAGAGTTCGAGCATCCCGCACTGGGGAAATTTGGGCGCGCCGCGCAGGCCCCCGTGCACCGGGTCGATGAGGCCGCCGAAGCGTTGGGCGATCTCATCGAGTTCGCTCCGGCCGAGCACCAACCTGCCTTGGGGCCGCGCCCGCGCCTCCAGGCGCTCGCGCAGCGCCGCACGGCTCGCTTCGATCTTTTGTGGCTCCTCGCAGAAGACGCGGGCGATCTCGCGCAGGACGTCGGTGAAAGCGGGACGTCCGTAGCGCGACTCTTTCGGGAAATAAGTGCCGCCCCAGATCGGCTCGCCCTTGGGCGTGAGGAACATCGTCAGCGGCCAGCCGCCCTGTTCACCCAAATGATGGAGCGCGGTCATGTAGATCTCGTCGACCTCGGGGCGCTCCTCCCGATCCACTTTGATATTGACGTAGAGCTCGTTCATCACCGCTGCCGTGTCCGCGTCCTCGAAGCTCTCGTGCGCCATCACGTGGCACCAGTGGCAGGCGGCATAGCCGACCGACAACAAGATTGGCTTGCCGGTGCGGGCTGCCTCGGCGAGGGCCTCGGGCCCCCACGGCCACCAGTCGACCGGGTTGTCCTTGTGCTGGATGAGATAGGGGCTGGTCTCGCGCGCGAGACGATTCTCGGGCATGTCGATATCCTGCTCTGCCAAACTAGCACGACTACAACGGTGATTGAGGAAGTAAGGGTGCCGAGCGAAGACACGATCTATGCGCTGTCGAGCGGCCGTCCTCCGGCCGCGATCGCGGTCGTTCGTATCTCAGGACCCAAGGCTCGGATCGGAATCGAAACGCTGATCGGAAAATTGCCGGAGCCGCGCCGCGCGACGCGCGCGACGGTGCGCGATCCCGCAAGCGGAGAAGTGATCGACGATGCGCTGGCGCTCTGGTTTCCCGCGCCGGCGAGCGAGACCGGAGAGGACGTCGCCGAAATCCATCTTCACGGCGGCCGAGCGATTCTCGCGGCCGTGTTCCGAGTCCTTGGTAGGATAGAAGAATTCAGGCCGGCGGAAGCGGGCGAATTCACCCGCCGCGCGCTCTATCACGGCAAGCTCGATCTCGCCGCGGTCGAAGGCCTCGGCGATCTCATTGCCGCAGATACCGAAGCGCAGCGCCGGCAGGCGCTTGCTCTTTTTCGCGGCGCCCTCTCCGCTCAGGTCGAAACCTGGCGCGGACGTTTGATCGAGACGCTCGCCGCGCTCGAGGCGACGATCGATTTCGTCGACGAGGACGATGTGCCGGAGGATCTGCTGACGCCGGCGATGACGGTCGCCCGCGCGCTCGCAGCCGAGATCAAGACTGCACTCGCCGATGCGAATCGCGGCGAGCGGCTGCGCGACGGCTTCATG
>JAHFPO010000064.1 GCA_023266695.1 Hyphomicrobiales bacterium
TCCCATGCGCATCACCGGCATCACCGACATCGTCGTCCCGATCGGCTCGTCGATCCGCAATGCCTATATCGACTTCTCCGCCATGACGGCGAGCGTGGTCGCGGTCTTCACCGATGTGGTGAGGGAGAAGCGGCCGGTGGTCGGCTTCGGCTTCAATTCCAACGGCCGCTATGCCCAGCAGGCGCTCCTGCGCGAACGCTTCATCCCGCGGCTGAGAAGCGCGAAGGCCGAAGAGCTGCAGGACGGGCGCGGCCTGATCGATCCCGCCAAGGCGTGGGCGGCGATGATGAAGAACGAGAAGCCGGGCGGCCACGGCGAGCGTTCGGTCGCGGTCGGCGTCCTCGACATGGCGCTGTGGGACGCGCTCGCCAAGGCCGAGGGTATGCCGCTGTGGAAGCTCCTCGCCGATCGCCACAACAAGGGCAAGGCCGACGAGACGGCCTGGGTCTATGCCGCCGGCGGCTATTATTATCCGGGCGAGGACGTCAAAAGCCTCACCGACGAGATGCGCCGCTATCTCGACCTCGGCTATTCGACCGTGAAGATGAAGATCGGCGGCGCGGAGCTCGCGGACGACTTGAAGCGCATCGAGGCGGCGCTGAAACTGCTCGGCGGCAAGGGCGAGAGGCTGTGCGTCGACGTCAACGGGCGCTTCGATCTTGCGACCGCGCTCGCCTATGGCAAGGCGATCGCGCCCTATCGTTTGCGCTGGTACGAAGAGCCGCTCGATCCGCTCGATTATCTCCCCCACGCCGCGCTCGCGGCCGAATACCAGCCGCCGCTCGCGACCGGCGAGAATCTCTTTTCCATGCAGGATGCGCGCAATCTCATCCGCCACGCCGGCCTGCGCCCGGACCGCGACATCTTGCAGTTCGATCCGGCGCTCTCCTATGGCCTGGTCGAATATCTGCGCACGCTCGACATGCTCTCCGCGCACGGCTGGTCGTGGCGGCGCTGCGTGCCGCACGGCGGCCACCAGTTCGCGCTCAATATCGCGGTGGGGCTCGGGCTCGGCGGCAACGAATCCTATCCGCAGGTGTTCGCGCCCTTCGGCGGCTTTGCCGACCGCACGCCGGTCAAGGACAGCCGCGTGAAGATGCCCGATCTCCCCGGCGTCGGCTTCGAGGCGAAGGGCGATCTCTATGCGGTGATGAAACCGCTACTGGAAGCGGCGCCGCGCCGACCGTCGCCGTCATCCTGAGGCGGCCGAGCGAAGCGAGGCCCTCGAAGGATGACGACCTATGCGGCTCTCTCCGTCATCCTTCGAGGCTCGGCGCGTTCCGCGCCTCGCACCTCAGGATGACGGGTTCAACTTTCCGGAAAGACCTTTGTCACATGCCCCATCTTGCGCCCCGGGCGCGGTTCGCGCTTGCCGTAGAGATGGACCGAGGCCCCGGGCTCGGCGAGGAGCTTCGCCCAATCCTCGACTTCGTGGCCGATGAGATTGACCATCTCGACCCGGCCGAGACGTTGCGGCCGCGCCAGCGCCCAGCCCGCCACCGCGCGGATGTGCTGCTCGAACTGGCTCACGGTGGCGCCGTCGAGCGTCCAGTGCCCGGAATTGTGCACGCGCGGCGCGATCTCGTTCACCAAGAGGCGGCGCTTGCCCGCCTCCGCCACCACGAACAACTCGACCGCGAGCACGCCGATATAGGAAAGCGCCGCGGCGATCTTGGTGGCGATCACGATCGCCTGTCCCGCCAGCGCCGCGGGCACCTCGGCGGGCACGCGCGAGCGGTGAAGAATATGATCGCGGTGCACGTTCTCGATCAGCTCATAGGCGACGACCTCGCCGGCGCGCCCGCGCGCGGCCAGCGCCGAGACCTCGCGCTCGAAGGGCACGAATCGTTCGAGGATCGCGGGAGCCCGGCCGATCGCGTTCCATGCCGCCGCCGCATCTCCGACCTTCTGGATCGTCGCCTGGCCCTTGCCGTCATAGCCGAGCCGACGGGTCTTGATGACGGCGGGGGCGCCGATCTTCTCGGCCGCGGCCGCCAACTCGGCCGCCGATCCAACCGGCGCGAAGGGCGCGGTGGCGATGCCGAGTTCCGCGACGAAATTCTTTTCGGCGAGCCGGTCCTGGGTGGTCGCGAGCACCTTGGGGTCGGGCAGCACGGGCTTCAGCCGCGCCAGGAAGCTCGCGGTCTCTCCCGGCACATTCTCGAATTCGTAGGTGACGACATCGACCGCTGCGGCGAAGCGCGCGAGCGCCGCTTCGTCCCCATAGGGCGCGCAGGTCTTCTCGCCCACCACGTCGAAGGCGCACGAGTCGGCCTCCGGTGAATAGACATGGCACCTGAGGCCGAGCTTCCCCGCCGCCTGCGCCAGCATGCGTCCGAGCTGGCCGCCGCCCAGAATGCCGATGGTCGCGCCCGGCTTGAGCACGGGAAATTTGGCGCTCATCGGGCGTTTGGTCTCAGCGTTTGGGACGTTTCACGACGGAAGCGGTCAAACGCGCGCGGTAGGCGTAGAGACGCTTGGCGACCGCCCGGTTGTTGAGGGCGAGCACGGCGGCGGCGAGGAGCGCCGCGTTGACCGCGCCGGCCTCGCCGATCGCGAGCGTGCCGACGGGGATGCCGGCCGGCATCTGCATGATCGACAACAGGCTGTCGACGCCCTTGAGCGATTTCGACTTCACCGGAACGCCGAATACGGGAATGGGGGTGAGCGAAGCGGTCATTCCGGGAAGATGGGCGGCGCCGCCGGCGCCCGCGATAATGACCTTGAAGCCCGCGGCGCGCGCGCGTTTGGCGAATCGATAGAGCCGGTCGGGCGTGCGGTGGGCGGAGACGACCAGCGCCTCATAGCCGATCTTCAGCCGGTCGAGGGTCGCAGCCGCATGCTGCATGGTGTCCCAGTCGGATTTCGAACCCATGATGATGGCGACTGGGCGCTTTACCGCGGACATGAGTTTTTCGATCCCTCTGGCGCGAGAAAGCGGCGGATTATAGGAGTGAGGGGGAGGGTGGCAAGCGGCGATAGCCGTGGGGGGCGAGCCTATGGCCGGGAAGACCTCCGGCACTTCGCGCAAGAGAACGGCGGGGGCTAAGGCCCCGCGCCGCCGGGCGCTCGAAGGCGCGCGCTCGCCCGCGCTCGTCGGGACGAAATCGCCGGCGCCGAAGGCGCGCTCCGCGGTCATGCGGCTCGCCGCCGAAATCGACGCGCTCCGGCAGGATCTCGCCCGCGCGCGGGCCCGCGTCGCCGAGCTGGAGACCCGCGTCGACGAGGACCCGCTCACCGGGCTCCTGAACCGCCGCGGTTTCGCGCGGGCGCTCGAGCGGGCGCTCGCCTTCGTGCGCCGCTATGGCGCCACTGCGGCGCTCCTCTATCTCGATCTCGACCAATTCAAGCCGATCAATGACCGGCACGGCCATGCCACCGGCGACTGGGTGCTCGGCCGGATCGCGCGCCTCGTCGGCGGCAACGTGCGCGCCTCCGATGTCGTCGCCCGCGTCGGCGGCGACGAACTGGTGGTGTTGTTGTGGAACGTGAGCGAGGCCCAGGCGCGGGAAAAGGCACTGGCACTCGAAGCGCTGATCGCGGGCGAATCCTTCGAGCACAAGGGAAAGCGGATGAGCCTCGGGCTTTCGGCCGGGGTCGCGATTCTCAGCACCGACGATACCGTGGAGACCGCGCTCGCCCGCGCCGATCAGGCGATGTACGCGAGGAAACGCGCGCGCAAGGCCGGCTGACCGAATTCGTCAGCGCAGAAACGGCTGCATGCCCTCGCGCGCGAGCTCGTCGGCGCGTTCGTTCTTCTCGTGGCCCTCGTGGCCGCGCAGCCAATGCCATCGCACCTCGTGGCGGCTCGAGGCCGCATCGAGGCGCTGCCAGAGGTCGACGTTCTTCACCGGCTTCTTGTCGGCCGTGCGCCAGCCGTTCTGCTTCCACTTTTTCATCCATTCGGTGATGCCGCTCTGCAGATATTGCGAGTCGGTATAGAGATCGACCATCGCGCCATGAGCGATCGTCTCCAGCGCGGAGATCGCCGCCATCAGTTCCATGCGGTTGTTGGTGGTGCGCGTCTCGCCGCCCTTCAGCTCCCGCATCTCCGCACCGTATTGGATGAGCGCGCCCCAGCCGCCCGGGCCCGGATTGCCGGAGCAGGCGCCGTCGGTATGGATGGCGATGCGGCCTTTCATGCGGCGAGCCCATAGTCGCGGGCGTGGTCGATCAGGCGGTGGAAGCGGAGCTTCTTCAGGTATTCGAGCGGATCCTTGGGCCGCACCAGCGCGCCCGCCGGCACGTCGAGCCAGTCGACCAGGCGAGTCAGCAAAAAGCGCAAGGCCGCGCCGCGCGCGAGCAAGGGAAGCACCGTCACTTCCGCCGGCGTGAGCGCGCGCACCGCGGCATAGCCCGTGAGCAGCGCACGGCCCTTGGTCACGTTGTAGGAGCCGTCCGCCTCGAAGCACCACGCATTGATGCAGATCGCCACGTCATAGGCGAAAAGATCGTCGCAGGCGAAATAGAAGTCGATCAGTCCCGAAAGCTTGTCGCCGAGGAAGAATACGTTGTCGGGGAAGAGGTCGGCATGGATCACGCCGCGCGGCAGATCGCGCGGCCAGGAACGCTCGAGCTGGACGAGCTCCTCGGCGATGATCGAGCCGAGATCGGGCGCGACCTTGTCGGCGCGCCCGATGCAGGCGCGCGCGAGACTCTTCCAGCCGGCAAGCGCCAGTGCATTCGCCCGATGTAGCTCGAAGCCGGCGCCGGCGCGGTGGAGTTCGGCGAGCGCCCGTCCGACCGCGGCGCAATGGGAGATGCTGGGGCGGCGCACCCACACGCCGTCGAGGAAAGTGACGATAGCGGCGGGCCTGCCCGCGAGCTCGCCCAGCGCCTGGCCCTTGCGGCTCTTCACCGGCTGCGGGCAGGTGATGCCTTTTTTTGCGAGATGCTCCATCAAGCCGAGGAAGAAGGGGAGATCCGCGCGCGCCACCCGCTTCTCGTAGAGCGTCAGGATGAAATGGCCGGCGCTGGTGTACAGGAGAAAGTTGGTGTTCTCGACGCCCTCGGCGATGCCCTTGAACGACATCAGCTTGCCGAGATCGTAGCCGGAGAGAAACGCGCCGAGCTCCTCCTCGCCGACGTCGGTATAGACCGCCATCGCGCGCTCACTCGGCCGCGTCGTCGCGAATTTCGCGCGGCAGAGGAAAGAACACGTCCTCCTGCGGCCCCGAGACGGTCTCCACCTCGATGTGGTAGCGGTCGGCGAAGGCGTCGATCACCTCTTCCACCAGTACTTCGGGCGCGGAGGCCGCGGCGGTGATGCCGACGCTGGTGACGCCCTCCAGCATCGTCCAGTCGATGTCGCGGGCGCGCTGGACCAGGACGGCAGCGCGGCAGCCGTTGCGTTCGGCCACCTCGCGCAGGCGCTGGGCGTTCGAGCTGTTGGGGGCGCCCACCACGATCATGGCCTCGAGCTTCGGCACGATGCGCTTGACCGCCTCCTGGCGGTTGGTGGTCGCGTAGCAGATGTCTTCCTTGTGCGGACCGATGATCCTGGGAAAGCGCTCCTTCAGGATGGTGACGATTTCGGCGGTATCGTCGATCGATAGCGTGGTCTGGGTCACATAGGCGAGATTGTGGGGATCGCGCGGCGCGAAGGCATGGGCGTCCTCCGCGGTCTCGATGATCGCGATCGCGCCCTTCGGCAATTGGCCCATGGTGCCGATCACCTCGGGATGGCCCCGATGGCCGACTAGCACGATCTCGCGGCCGCGTTTGAAGTGCACCATGGCCTCGCGGTGCACCTTGGTCACCAGCGGGCAGGTGGCGTCGATCGCGAACAATTCACGGCGTTCGGCCTCCGCGAGGACCGCTTTTGGCACCCCATGAGCGGAGAAGATCACCGGGCGGTTGCCGTCGGGCACCTCGTCGAGCTCCTCGACGAATACCGCTCCCTTCTGGCGCAGGCCCTCGACCACGTACTTATTGTGGACGATCTCGTGGCGCACATAGACCGGGGCCCCGTATTTCTCGAGCGCGCGTTCGACCGCGTCGATCGCGCGCACCACGCCCGCGCAGAAGCCGCGCGGCGCGCACAGGAAGATGCGGAGCCGGGGTTTGGCGGAGGTTTGCGGAACTGCGCTCATATCCAGGTCGTCTTTCGGGTCTTGATAAGCTACGGGATGATATCACATCAAGCGCAGACGGGGGATTTGCCTCCCGCCCGTCCCGCGCCTATATTCCGTTCAACCCCGGTCAGTCGAGCAGTACCGAGGCTTCGCCCGGAAGGGCGGGCGGAGCGCAAAAGTCCTTTCCTTGCAGCCGAAAGAGGCCGGCCATGACGACCATGCCGCTCATGCCCAAGGCGACCGCCGTATGGCTGGTCGAGAACACCTCGTTGTCGTTCGAGCAGATCGCCGATTTCTGCAAACTGCACCCCCTGGAGGTGAAGGGCATCGCCGACGGCGAGGTGGCCCAGGGCATCAAGGGCCTCGATCCGATCACCACCAGCCAGATCACCCGTGAGGAGCTTGATCTGGCGCAGAAGGACCCGAATCACCGCCTGCGGATCGCCGATCCGAAGGTGCGCCTGCCCGAGGCGAAACCGAAGAAGGGCCCGCGCTATACGCCGGTCTCCAAGCGCCAGGACCGCCCCAACGCCATCCTCTGGCTGGTGCGCAACCATGCCGAGCTCAAGGACAGTCAGATCATGCGGCTCGTGGGCACCACCAAGTCGACGATCGAGTCGGTGCGCGAGCGCACGCACTGGAACTCGCAACACCTGCAGCCGATGGACCCGGTCACGCTCGGCCTGTGCTCGCAGATCGATCTCGACCACGAGGTCCAGCGCGCGGCGAAGGAGAAGCCCGCGCCGGCCGAGGAGCACGCGACGCTGCTCCCGGCATCGGAGACGACCATGGCGCGGGTCGAGCCCGAGCCCGAGGCCTATCCCGAGAAGCCCAAGAAGGAAGCGCCGATCGACATCGAATCCGTTTTCGCCAAGCTCGGCGGCGCCAAGAAAGGCGAATGAGGGCGATCTAGAGTCTGATCAGTTCGAATTGAATCGGCCTGCCCCGCTAACATTTTGATTTTGGGCGTGATCTTATCCGAAAACCGGTTCCCACTTTTCGGGATCACGCCCTAGTCCAGCGCCTCGTCCTTCACCGCCACCGTGTAGTTGAGCGCGAGCCGGCCGCCGTCGGCATAGATGGTCTCGCCGGTGACGTAGCTCGCGTCGTCCGAGGCGAGAAATGCCGCGATCGCCGCGATCTCCTCGGGCTCGCCGATGCGGCCCAAGGGCGTGCGCGACAACAGCCGGTGTTTTGCCTCGCGGTCGGTCGCGATCGTGGCGAGCATGTCGGTCATGATCGAGCCCGGGCCGATCGCATTGACGCGGATGCCGTGCGGCGCGAGCGCGAGCGCCATCACGCGAGTGAGCTGGGCAAGGCCGCCCTTGGAGACGCAATAGGGCAGGTGGTTTACGATCGCGACGACGGAATTGATCGAGGACATGTTGACGATCGCGCCCGGCTTCTTGCCGGCTTTCACCTGCGCGACCATCTTGAGCGCCGCCATCTGGCCGACCAGGAAGGCGCCCTTGAGATTGACGCGCAGCACGCGGTCGAAGTCCGCCTCCTTGAGCTCGAGGAAGTCGGCGCCGTGCATGATTCCGGCGTTGTTGACGAGCACGTCGATGTCGCCGGTGAATTCGGCGGAGGCCATTCCGACCAGCCTGTGGGCGTCGCGCGCCTCGCCCACGTCGCAGCGCAGGAACCGCGCCGCGCCGCCCAGGCGCTTGGCCGCGAGCGCGCCGTCCCGCTCGTCGAGGTCGGCGAGGACGACCTTGGCGCCCTCGGCGACGAAGCGCTTGGCGCACGCAAGCCCGATGCCGCGGGCGGCGCCGGTGATGATCGCGACTTTGTTGTCGAGCCTGCCCATGAATCCGCTCCTTAAATTTCCCCTCTCCCCTTGTGGGAGAGGGTGCCGAGACGCGTTGGCGGCGAGGCGGGTGAGGGGTCTTTGTGCAGACTACCCCTCACCCGTCTTCGCGGCCTTCGGCCGCTCAGCCACCCTCTCCCACAAGGGGAGAGGGAAAGGAATGCTCAGCCGCCTAATCCGCGCTCCTTCAGCGCGGTGCCGATTTCGTCGAGGACCGCGGGATCGTCAATCGTCGCCGGCATCGACCACGGCTCGCGGTCGGCGATCTTCTTCATGGTGCCGCGCAGGATCTTGCCCGAGCGCGTCTTGGGCAGCCGGTTCACGGTGATGGCGAGCTTGAAGGCGGCGACCGGACCGATCCTGTCGCGCACCATGGTCACGATCTCCTTCTCGATCTCGTGGGCGGGGCGCGCGACGCCCGCCTTCAACACGATGAATCCGCACGGCACCTCGCCCTTGAGATCGTCCTTCATCCCGATCACCGCGCATTCGGCGACGTCGGGGTGGGCGGAAAGCACTTCCTCCATGCCGCCGGTGGAGAGCCGGTGTCCGGCGACATTGATGATGTCGTCGGTGCGGCCCATGATGAAAAGATAGCCGTCCTCGTCGCGGAAGCCGGCGTCGGCGGTTTTGTAATAACCGGGAAATTCGGCGAGATAGCTTTCCTTGAAGCGCTCGTCCTGCTGCCACAGCGTCGGCAGGCAGGAAGGCGGCAACGGCAGCCGGACGACGATCGAGCCCATCTTGCCGTCGGGCACGGGCTTTGCCTGCTCGTCCACGATCACGACGTCATAGCCCGGCATGGCGACGGTGGGCGAGCCGTATTTCACCGGCAATGCGCCGAGACCCACCGGATTGCCCGCGATCGCCCAGCCGGTCTCGGTCTGCCACCAATGGTCGATCACCGGCACCTTCAGCATGCGCTCGGCCCATTGAATGGTGTCGGGATCGGCGCGCTCGCCGGCGAGGAAGAGCGTGCGGAACTTTTTGAGGCTGTGCCCGGCGAGGAGCTTGCCTTGCGGGTCCTCTTTCTTGATGGCGCGGAAGGCGGTGGGCGCGGTGAACAGCGCGGCCACGCCGTGCTCCGCGATCACCCGCCAGAACGCGCCGGCATCGGGCGTGCCCACCGGCTTGCCCTCGAACATGATCGTGGTGCAGCCGTGCAGGAGCGGCGCATAGACGATGTAGGAATGCCCGACCACCCAGCCGATGTCGGAGGCGGCCCAATAGACCTCGCCCGGCGCGACGCCGTAGAGGTTCGGCATCGACCATTTGAGCGCTACCATGTGGCCGCCGTTGTCGCGCACCACGCCTTTCGGCCTGCCGGTGGTGCCGGAGGTGTAGAGGATGTAGAGCGGGTCGGTGGCCTCGACCGGCACGCAATCGGCGGTCTTGCGGTCGCGCAGTGCGGCCGCGCGCAATTGCGCCCAGTCGTGGTCGCGGCCGGGCACCATCGAGGCTTCGAGCTGGGGGCGCTGCAGCAGCAACAGGGTCTCGGGTTTCGCCGCGCTGAGCTTGATCGCCTCGTCCAGGAGCGGCTTGTAGGGCACGACGCGCGTGGGCTCGACGCCGCAGGAGGCGGTGATCACGAGCTTCGGCTTGGCGTCGTCGATGCGGGTGGCGAGTTCGTTGGGGGCGAAGCCGCCGAACACCACCGAGTGGATGGCCCCGATGCGCGCGCAGGCGAGCATGGCGAAGAGCGCCTCCGGCACCATCGGCATGTAGAGGATGACACGGTCGCCCTTGTCGACGCCGAAGTCCCGCAGAATCGCGGCGAGCGTGCGCACTTCGCCGAAGAGATCGTTATAGCTGTAGGTGCGCTTGGTGCCGGTCACCGGGCTGTCGTAGACGATCGCGGCCTGGGAGCCGCGCCCGCTCGCCACATGGCGATCGACGGCATTGAAGCAGGTGTTGCAGACGCCGCCGACAAACCAGCAGCCGTAGACACCGGCCTTGGCGTCGAAAATCTTCTTCGGCGGCTCGATCCAGTCGATCGCCAGAGCGGCCTCGCCCCAGAAGCCTTCGGGATCGCGCTTCCAGTGGGCGTAGGCCTCGGGGTAGCGACTCTTCGACCGCACATCCATGGCGGTCTCCCTTGTGGACGATTTTATTTTCTTTTGCGGCATTCTCCGGCATCGGCGCCCGATTGCAAGCTCTGCGTCATCATCATTGCTGCTACACGGAAATCCCTATGGCGCGGCGGGGCGCTCTTGGGCTTTATTGCGCCGCCCCGGCGGCGACCAGGCTCGCCGCCTTCCGCCATTGTCGTGATCCCCGCCCCGTGATCTCCGATCCCATCTTCTATCTGGCCGCCGTCGTCGCGGTCACCTTCCTGGGGCTCGCCAAGGGCGGCTTCTCGGGCGTGGGGCTGGTGGCGACGCCGCTCTTGGCGCTGGCGGTGCCGCCGGTACAGGCGGCGGCGATTCTCTTGCCCATTCTGCTCCTGCAGGACGTGATCTCGGTGTGGGTCTACCGCCGCGACTGGGACGCCTGGAACCTGAAGGTGATGCTACCGGGCGCGGTCATCGGCGTCGGCGCGGCGTGGCTGCTCGCCGCCCATGTGCCGTCCTCCCATGTCCGGCTCGCGATTGGGCTGATCGCGCTCGCCTTCGTGCTGAACCGCTGGTTCGGCGAGGGGCTCGCGGCGGCGCCGAGGCGGCCGTCGGCGTTTCTCGGCTTTATCTGCGGAGCGGGCTCGGCCTTCACCAGCACGCTCGCGCACGCGGGCAGCCCGCCGTTCCAGATTCACGTGCTGCCCCAGAAGCTGCCGAAGATGACCTTCGTCGGGACCGCCACGATGTTTTTTGCCGCCAGCAACGTGATGAAGATCGCGCCTTATTTCGCCCTCGGCCAGTTGTCGACGGAGAATCTCGCGATCTCCGCGGCGCTCCTGCCGCTCGCGGTCGCGACCAATTTTCTCGGCATCTGGCTGGTGCGCCGCACCCCCACGGAGCTGTTCTACCGGATCGCCTATGTCCTGGTGTTCCTGATCTCGCTCGAATTGATCCGGGCGGGCCTCCTCGCCATCTGGAACGGCTGAGGCGCTTTCCGGCTTGAGGCCGCTCTCAGACGACGATAGCGTTTTGCGCAATCATGCGGGAAAGGCGAGGGGGAGGAGATTGTGGCGAAGGGCGCCTACGACCGCGATCTCGACAAGAGCCCGGCCAATTTCCAGCCGCTGACCCCGCTCGCGTTCCTGGAGCGCGCGGCCGCGGTCTTTCCCGACCATGCCGCCATCATCCATGGCAGCCGGCGCTGGAGCTATCGCGAATTCGATCAGCGCGCGCGCCGGCTCGCCTCGGCGCTGGCGAAGCGCGGCATTCAACGCGGCGACACGGTGGCGGTGTTGCTCGCCAATACGCCGGCGATGCTGGAAGCGCACTACGGCGTGCCGATGACCGGGGCGGTGCTGAATACCCTCAACACCCGGCTCGACGCGGCGATCATCGGCTTCTCGCTCGATCACGCCGAGGCCAAGGTGGTGATCGTCGACCGCGAATTCGCGCCGGTGATGAGGGAGGCGCTTGCGCTCGCCAAGGCGAGGCCGCTCGTCGTCGATTACGACGATCCCGAATATCAGGGCGAGGGCGAGCGGCTGGGCAGGCTCGATTACGAGGCGCTCGTCGCCGAAGGCGATCCCGCCTACGAGCGCCGGGCGCCGGGCGACGAATGGGACGCGATCTCGCTCAACTACACCTCCGGCACCACCGGCGATCCCAAGGGCGTGGTCTATCACCACCGCGGCGCGGCGCTGCTCGCGGTCGGCAATGTGCTCACCGGCGCGATCCGGAAGCACCCCGTTTATCTATGGACGCTGCCGATGTT
>JAHFPO010000174.1 GCA_023266695.1 Hyphomicrobiales bacterium
TCGAGCTGCGTCCGGTGCGGAACACGTACCGGTTCCACTTGTCGCCGGTGATCGCGTCGGCCACCGCCGGCTCGACGAGCAGAATCTTCTTGTATTCCTCGGCCACCGGAAGCATGGCGAGCGCCGATGCCGAAGAGGTCGGGCCGACCGCGATATCGGCCTTGTCATCGCCGAACGCAGTCGCAAGGGCCGACTTCGCGATATCGGGCTTGATCTGGTCGTCTTTCTCGATCACCACGAGCTTGCGGCCGAGCACCTCGAGCTTGCCACCGGTCGCGTACTCCAGCCCCATCATCAAGCCGGTCTGGGTCTGCTTGCCGTAGGCCTCGAGGGCCCCAGTTTTGCCGTAGATGTGGGCAATCTTGATTTCCTTGGCCTGGGCGAAAGCAGCGCTGCATCCAGCCGCCAGCACACCGGCAAGGATCGATCGGGCGAAGCAGTTCATATCCTCTCCTGGTTTAGAAACGCAAAAACCTAAAGGTACGACTCATGCCATCGCGCAGCGCGGCGCGCGACTCCTGCGTCATTCGGCGCGCACCTGCGGCTTCGGGCGCTTGCCTACCGTGACGGTCAGTTCGAGGTCCTGGCCCTGGCGCTTGAGAGCGAGCTTGGCGTTCGAGCCGGGAGAAAGGCCCGAGACGACGTTGAGCACGCCTTGCGCCTGATTGACAGGCTTGCCTTCGACCGACACCAGCAGGTCGCCCGGCTTGACGCCCGCCTTGTCGGCAGGGCCGTTCCGCAACACGCCGCTGATCAGCGCGCCCGACGCGCCGGTAAGCTTGAACGATGCGGCGGTCGCCGCGGTAACGTCCTGCATCTCGACGCCGATCCAGCCGCGCGCGACCGTACCGGTGCGCACGATCTGCTCGAGAACCACCTTCGTGGTCGAGGCCGGGATCGCGAAGCCGATGCCGATCGAGCCACCCGATTGCGACACGATCGCGGTGTTGATGCCGACGAGGTTGCCGCGCACGTCGATGAGCGCGCCGCCGGAGTTGCCCTGGTTGATCGCCGCGTCGGTCTGGATGAAATTCTCGAAGACATTGATCCCGAGGCCCGAACGGTCTACCGCAGAGACGATCCCCGCCGTCACCGTCTGGCCGACTCCGAGCGGGTTGCCGATCGCCAGCACGATGTCGCCGACGCGCAACGTTTCCGAGGCGCCGAACGAGATCGCGGGAAGCTTGTCCGCTTTCACGCGCAGCACCGCGAGATCCGTCTCGGGGTCTGCGCCAACCACTTGCGCGAGCAGCCGGCTGCCGTCCGTGAGCGCAACCTCGATCTCGTCGGCCGCCTCGACCACGTGGTTGTTGGTGAGGATGTATCCGCTCGCGCTCACGATGACACCGGACCCCAGGCCGGTTGCGCGCTCGGTGCCGAAAAAGCGCCTGAACAGCGGATCGTTGAACGGCGGCTGGCGCACCTCCTTGGCGGTAAACACGCTCACCACCGAAGGTGCCGCGCGCTTGACCGCGTCGTAATACGAGTCGGGGCGCGTGCCGGCCGCCGGCTGTGGTTGCGCGGCGACTTGCTGCAGCACCGTGACGGGCGGAGCATTGCTCGGCGCCGCCGCTCGCTGCGGCAGCCATTCGGGCCGGAACGTTGAAATGACGAACAGCGCCGCAACGCAGATCGTCACGGCCTGCGAAAAGAGGAGCCACAGGCGCAGCATAGGGTCGTCCAATCTACCATAGGCAGCTCGGCGGCTCGAGCCGCCCGCTTTCGGTATTCTTACGAAAATTCAAATGCTTGCGCCGCAAAACGTGGACATTCGGAACGTGTCCCGGTAAAATCGCGCGCTTTCGTAACGACCGGTCGAGCCCAGGAACCCTCCCATGAGCGCAAGCGATTCCGTCGATCGCACGCGTCGCAATCTCATCGTCGCGACCTCCATTGCGGGCGGCGCCGCGAGCGTCGGCGCTGCCGTTCCTTTCGTCGTCAGCATGTGGCCCTCCGAGCGCGCGAAGGCGGCAGGTGCGCCGGTCGAAGTGGATATCTCCCGGATGGAGCCCGGCGATCTGAAGATCGTCGAATGGCGCGGCAAGCCGGTCTGGGTCATCCGGCGCACGAAGGAGATGGTTGATTCGCTCAAGGCCGTGGCCGCGCGGCTGACGGACCCGGGCTCGCGCGCGTCCACGCAACCCGACTACGCGACGAACGAGCAGCGCGCTCGCAAGCCCGAATTCATGGTCATGGAAGGCGTGTGCACCCACCTCGGCTGTTCGCCACAGATGAAGACGGCGGCGGCGAAAGCGGAAATGGGGACCGACTGGATCGGCGGCTTCTATTGTCCATGCCACGGGTCGAAGTTCGACTATGCCGGCCGCGTCTTCAAGGGAGCGCCCGCGCCGCTCAATCTTCCGGTGCCGCCGCATGTGTACGTATCCGACACGACGATCCTGATCGGCGACGACAAGAAGGGGGCGTAGCAAATGGCGAGCCGGCTGATGGCGCTGTGGGACTGGTTCGACTCGAGGATGCCCTCGGTTGCCGAGGAATGGCGCAAGCACGCCGCCGAGTATTACGCGCCGAAGAATTTCAACTTCTGGTACTACTTCGGCTCGCTTGCCATCTTCGTGCTCGTGATCCAGATCGTCACCGGGATCTTCCTGACGATGCACTACAAGCCGGACGCCGGCCTCGCGTTCGGTTCGGTCGAGTACATCATGCGCGACGTCTGGGGCGGCTGGATCATCCGCTACATCCATTCCACCGGCGCGTCGGCTTTCTTCATCGTCGTGTATCTGCACATGTTCCGCGGGCTGCTGTACGGCTCCTACAAGCGGCCGCGCGAGCTCGTCTGGATCTTCGGCGTGCTGATCTACCTCACGCTCATGGGCGAGGCGTTCTTCGGCTACTTGCTGCCCTGGGGACAGATGTCGTACTGGGGTGCGCAAGTGATCGTGAACCTCTTCGGCACGATCCCTTTCATCGGGCCCGATCTTGCGCTGTGGATCCGCGGCGACTACGTGGTGGGCGACGCCACGCTGAACCGCTTCTTCGCGCTGCACGTGATCGCTTTCCCTCTGGTGCTGCTCGGCCTCGTCGCGGCGCACATCCTCGCATTGCACGACGTGGGCTCGAACAACCCGGACGGGGTCGAGATCAAGAAGCACAAAGACCCGAAGACCGGGCATCCGCTCGACGGCATCCCGTTCCATCCCTATTACACGGTCAAGGACATCGTCGGCGCGATCGTATTCCTCGCGATCTTCTGCTCGATCCTGTTCTTCACCCCGGAGATGGGCGGGTACTTCCTCGAGTACAACAACTTCATCCCGGCGGATCCGCTCAAGACTCCGCCGCATATCGCCCCGGTGTGGTATTTCACGCCGTATTACACGATCCTGCGAGCCGTCCCGCCCCTTTTCAATTCGCAGTTTCCCGGGGTCCTGGCGATGGGTGTCGCGACGATGATCCTTTTCTTCCTGCCCTGGCTCGACCGCAGCCCGGTCAAGTCGATCCGCTACCGCGGTACGCTGTACAAGAGTGCGCTCGGCGTATTCGTGGTCGCGTTTTTGATCCTCGGCTACCTCGGCACCGAACCGACCACGGTGTGGGGACAGTTCGGGTTCGACGCATTCTTCCTCGATACGAAGGAGATCGCGACGTGGGTCGGCCGGCTCGGCACGGTCATCTATTTCCTGTTCTTCTTCCTCATGCCCTGGTACACGGTGCGCGACAAATGCCAGACCGAACCCGACCGGGTGACGATGTGAACGCCGCGAGGAGAACGATCTTGGCGGCGCTCGCGCTCGTGCCCGCGCTTGCCCTTGCGGCGGAATCCGGCTACCGGCTCGACCGCTCGCCGCACGATCCGAACGATATCGTGAGCCTGCAGGCAGGCGCGCGCACGTTCGTCAACTACTGTCTCAACTGCCATGGCGCGCAGTTCATGCGCTACAACCGGTTGCAAGAGCTCGGCCTCGACGAGGCGCAGATTCGCGACAATCTGATGTTCGCCGCCGACAAGATCGGAGAGACGATGCGTGTCGCGCTCCCTGCGAAGGATGGCAAGGAG
>JAHFPO010000175.1 GCA_023266695.1 Hyphomicrobiales bacterium
CTCGCGCGTGACGTCGGAAAGCCCCCAGGCGGAGATGCGGGCGAGGCGGCCCGTCTTTGCAAGTGGTCGCACCCTGAGGCGCAGCCAGCGCGCCGGTTTGCCGGCGCGTCCGGGTATGCGGATCTCCTCGCCGAGCGAGCCGCCCTCGCGCGCCGCCTGGGCGAGGCGATAGATCGCGTCGGCGACGCCGGGATCGCTGGTGAAGAGGCGCTCGACCGGGCGCACATCTTCCGGCCCTTCCGCCTCGGTGAGCTCGAGATAGGCGCGGTTGGCATAAAGCACGCGGCCGGAGGAATCGACCAGCGCGATGCCCTCGCCGGCGCCCTCGGCGAGCGCCTGGGTGAGGTCGTTCCGCCCCGCCCGGCCGGCGAATTCGAGGATGCCGGCCGCCCCCGCGAACAGGGCAAAGACGCCGACCACCGCGAGCGCCGCGAGTATGCCGATGATGTAAGGCTCGGCCCGCTCGCGCCCGACGAACAGCAGGAACAACACGACGCCGACGAGGGCGAGCGCCACCACCACGACGAGGCCGACGCTGCCGGTCGCCTGGCTACGGTCGATGGGGGCGCCGCGGTCCTCGACGGGGGTCATGGGTGGAATCTATCCGATCGGGCCGCATTACCCAAAGATTCGCTTGTGAATCCGGTGTGCCCGAGAACGCCCTCCCTCGGCAAGCTTCGTTCTGGGCGGCGCCCAAAGCCCTCAGCGCCGCACCCGCCGCAGCCTCAGCACGTAGCCGATCACCTCGGCCACCGCCTTGTAGTGCTCGAGCGGGATTTCCTCGTCGATCTCGACGCTCTGATGGAGCGCGCGGGCGAGCGGCGGGTTCTCCACCACCGGCACCCGGCTCTCCTCGGCGAGCGCGCGGATGCGGAGCGCCAGCGTATCGAGGCCCTTGGCGAGACAGACGGGCGCGCTCATGCCGGTCTCGTATTTGAGCGCGACCGCGTAATGGGAGGGGTTGGTGATGACGACGGTCGCCTTCGGCACTTCCGTCATCATGCGCTTCCTCATGCGCATCTGGCGGATCTGCCGCAGCTTGGCCTTGACGGTCGGGTCGCCCTCGCTCTCCTTGAATTCCTCGCGGATATCGCGCACCGACATGCGCTGGCGCTCGTACCAGGAATGGCGGCTCCACAGCCAGTCGAGTGCGGCGACGATCGCCATCACCGCCACCACGCCGAGGAAGAGCCGGAGTGCCAACGCGCGCGCGACCGCGAGCGTGATCGCGAGATCGCCCTGCAACAGGAGCGTAATGCGCTCGAGCTCGGGCGCGATCACCGCCACGATGACGGCGCCGACGAGCGCGATCTTGGCGAGGCCCTTGGCGAACTGGACGAGGGCATGCGTCGAGAACAGGCGCTTGGCGCCGGCGGCGGGCGAGATGCGCGAAAGCTTCGGCGCCAATGGCTCGGCGGTCCACAGCAGGCGGTGCTGGACGAGATTGCCGCCGATCGCGGCGATGACGAGGACGACGAGCGCCGGACCGACGGCGACGAGCGCGTCGAGAAAGATCCGGCTCCCGAGGTGGGCGAGCGCATGGCCATCGACGTCGATCGCATGGGCGCCCGCCATGAGCGCGCCGAACGAGCGGGCAAGCTGGCCTGCGGCGAGGCCGCCGAAGGCGAACAGCGCGAGCGTCGCGCCGGCGAGCAGGAACCAGGTATTGACCTCCTGGCTTTTGGCGACGTCGCCGCGCTTGATCGCGTCCTCGAGCCGTTTCGGCGTCGGGTCTTCCGAGCGTTCCTGTTCGTCCTGGGATGATTCGGCCACGGCTCACTCCTCACGGCCGCGGCGCGATTTCGCCGAGTACCGAGGCGAGAAAGCCGAGGAAGGTGCTCATCAGCGCGCCCACCAGAACCAGGAGGATGGCGAAGCCGACCAGGATCGAAGCCGGCAGGCCGAGGAAGAACACCTGCAGTTGCGGCATCAGCCGCGACAGCACGCCGAGCCCGAGATTGAACAACAGCCCGAACACCAGGAAGGGCGCGGCGAGCTGAACGCCGACCCGGAAGGCGGCCGAGATGGTGGTGAGGATGAGCTCGACGACATCGCCCGAGGGCAGTCCGATGCCCGGCTTGAACAGCCGGTAGCTCTCGTCCAAGGCGCCGATCGCGAGATGATGGAGATCGGTCGCGAAGATGAGCGCGATGCCGAGCATGGATAAAAAGTTCCCGAGCAGCACGCCCTGTTGCTGCTGGGCGGGATCGAGCGTGGTGGTGAAGCCGAGGCCGAGCTGATGGGCGATGGTGGCGCCGGCGATTTCGAGGGCCGAGAGCGCGAGCCGGCCGGTGAGGCCGAGGACGGCGCCGATGATGACTTCCTGGATGAGTAACCCGATGAGCGGCGCGAAGCCGCCCGCAAGATCCGTGGGGTAGGCCGTTCGATAGAGCGGCAGCAGCACGAGGGTGAGCACCAGCGCCGACACCAGCCTGATGCGCACCGGAATCCCGCGCTCGCCCAGCCCCGGCATCAGCATCACCATGGTGCCGAGACGCGCGAACATCAGCAGGAAGACGGCGGCGAGCGCCGGCAGGAAGCTGAGATTGACGGTCATTCCCGCGCGCTTCAGCCGGCCGCGACGATGCGATCGGCGATCCGCGCCATGTAGCCGGCCAGCACGTCGCCCATGAACGGCAGCGCGATCAGGAGCGCCAAGAAGATCGCCAGGATCTTCGGCACGAACGCGAGCGTCATTTCCTGGATCTGCGTCAGCGCCTGCAGCAGCGAGATGGCGACGCCGACGATGAGCGCCACCAGCATCAGCGGGCTCGCCACCAGGATCAGCGTGAGAATGCCGTCGCGGGCGACGTCGAGCACTTCGGCTCCGGTCATTTGATTCCTTTTCTCCCTCTCCCCGCTGGCGGGGAGAGAAAAATCAGATCGGCATCCGGAAGATTTCCTCGTAGGCGGAGATCACCTTGTCGCGCACCGACACCAGCGTCTGCACCGCGACCTCGGTCTCGGCGACCGCGGTGACCACATCGACGAGATCGGCCTTGCCGGCGGCGGCCTGCATCGCCTTGGCGTCGGCCTCGCGTCCCTTCGCGGCCATGGAGGAGAGCGCGTTCTCGACCAGCGAGCCGAAGCTTGCGCCCCCGCCGGGGCCGACATTGGTGAGCGCCGAGGCGGAGGGGGCGCCCCCGCCGGCGCCGAGACGCGCGAGCGAGGCATAGGCGTTGGCGGCGGCGATCGGGCTCGGCATGCGGCGGCCTCGTGACTGTCAGGGGTTCAGGCGCGCAGGAGATCGAGCGTGCGGCTGATCATGCGCCGCGTCGCGCCGATGACGTTGAGGTTCGCCTCGTAGGAGCGTTGCGCATCGCGCATGTCCACGGTTTCGATCAGCGGATTGACGTTCGGATATTTGACGTCGCCCTTGGCGTCGGCGGCGGGATGGCCGGGCTCGTGGCGGGTGACGAAATCGGTGCGATCGTTCTGCACCCGCCCGAGCGAGACGACCTGGGCCTGCAGTTCGCGATCGAACGAGGTGCGGAAGCTCGCGATGCGCCGCCGGTAGGGCTCGCCGCTGGCGCTACTCGCGGTCGAGTCGGAATTGGCGATGTTCTCGGCGATCACCCGCATGCGTCCCGATTGGGCCTTGAGGCCCGAGGCGGCGATGGAGAGCGTCTTGAGAAAATCCATGATCAGCCCCTTTCGCTTGTCTGTTATTTCCTGCCGAGCGCGGCCTTGATCATTCCGAGCCCGCGCGCATAGAGCGCGGTCGCGGCCTGGTGATCCATCTGGTTCTGGGCCACTTTCATCATTTCATCCTCGAGCGTCACCGCGTTGCCGCGCGGCGTGGTCGCGAAGCCGCCGCCGCGCTCCGCCGCGAAGCGCGTCGCTTCGCTCCCCGCGGCGCCACTGAAGTGCCCGGGCGCGGTCGCGGCGAGCGTGACCGAGGAGGCCGAGGAGGCCGAGCGCAGGGTGGCGTTGAAATCGAGCTGCTTCAAATCGCGCCCGCGGTAGCCCGCCGTCTCGGCATTGGCGACGTTCTCGGC
>JAHFPO010000176.1 GCA_023266695.1 Hyphomicrobiales bacterium
GCGCAGGAAGAAGCAAAGGAATCGAAGCCTGCAGAGGACAAGGAGCGCGGTTTCTTCGGCCGGATGCTGGAGAAAATCGGACTGTGAGAGGCGAAAAAACGAAAATCGTGGTCGCCGGAGCCGGCGGCAAGATGGGCCGCACGCTCATCGAGGCGGTGCTCGCCCACAAGTCGTCTTCGCTCGTGGCGGTGCTCGATGCGAAGGGCAGCCCGGCGGTCGGGACCGAGATCGGCGGACAGAAAGTGAAATCCGACGTCGCCCAGGCGATTGCGCGGGCGGATGTCCTGATCGACTTTACGCGCCCCGAAGGCACGCTTGCGCACCTGGCGGCGTGCCTGAAGGCGGGCAAGGCGATGGTGATCGGGACGACCGGATTTTCCGGTTCCCAGAAGAAGACCATCCGGGAAGCCGGTCGAAAAATCCCGATCGTGATGGCGCCAAATTTCGCGGTGGGGGTAAACGTTGTGTTCAAGCTCGCCGAGACCGCGGCGAGGGCCCTGGGCGACGCCTATGACGTCGAGATCGTCGAGGCCCACCACCGCCACAAAATCGATGCGCCCTCGGGAACGGCGCTCGAGCTCGGCGGGCTGGTCGCGAAAGCCCTGCGCAGGGATCTGGACAAGGTGGCCGCGCACGGGCGCTCGGGCGACGTCGGCGCGAGGCCCGGCAGGCAGATCGGCTTTCACGCCATCCGCGGCGGCGACATCGTCGGCGAGCACAGCGTGATCTTCGCCGGTACCGGCGAGCGGGTCGAAGTCACCGTGCGCTCGCAGAGCCGCATGACCTATGCGCTCGGCGCGCTGCGCGCCGTGAAATTCCTGCGCGGCAAGGGGCCGGGGCTCTACGACATGGGGAACGTGCTCGGCCTGAAGTAGCGTATAATGCCGTCTTCAAGCCGAGCGGGAAGGGCCGCAAGCCCCTCCCGCTTTTCACGTCTACTCCTGGAGTGTCGCTGTGGCCGCGCTCGAACCTGCCGTCCTCGTCCTTGCCGACGGGACGGTGTTCCGGGGCCGCGCGATCGGCGCGCGCGGCCTGTCCTCGGGCGAGGTGGTGTTCAACACCGCCATGACCGGCTACCAGGAGATCCTGACCGATCCCTCGTATTGCCGCCAGATCGTCACGCTCACCTATCCGCACATCGGCAACACCGGGGTGAATGCCGAGGACGAAGAGGCGGCCCGGCTGCACGCCGCCGGGCTGGTGGTGCGCGACCTGCCGCCCCTGCATTCGAATTGGCGGTCCGAGTCGGGTCTTCGGGAATACCTGATCAAGAACAACGTCGTTGCCATCGCCGATATCGACACCCGGAAGCTCACACGCCTGCTGCGGCAGAAAGGCGCCCAAAACGGCTGCCTGATGGCCGGCGATGTCGACGTCGAAATGGCGGTGCGTGAATCAAGAGCATTCCCCGGCCTCGCGGGAATGGATCTGGCCAAGGCGGTCACGACGGACAGGCCCTACGAATGGGATGAGGGCAGATGGGAGCTCGGCAAGGGGCACCGCAGGCCCGGCGAGCCGAAATTCCGCGTCGTCGCCTGCGACTACGGCATCAAGCGCAATATTCTGCGCCTGCTCGCCGAACGCGGCGCGCGTGTGACTGTTGTTCCTGCTTTGTTTTCTGCAAAAGATATTCTCAGAATGAAACCAGACGGCGTTTTTCTTTCGAACGGTCCGGGCGACCCGGAGCCTTGCGACTATGCGATCGAGGCGATCGGCGAAATTCTCGACAGCACGCGCGTCCCGGTCTTCGGCATCTGCCTCGGGCACCAGCTGATGGGACTCGCCTCGGGCGCGAAGACGGTGAAGATGAAATTCGGCCATCACGGCGCCAATCATCCGGTCAAGGACCTCGACACCGGCCAGGTCGTGATCACCAGCCAGAACCATGGCTTCGCCGTCGACCCGAAGACGTTGCCAAAAAATCTGCGGCCAACGCATGTGTCGCTCTTTGACGGCTCGCTGCAAGGTCTGGCGAGGACAGACAGGCCCGCTTTCTGTTTTCAGGGCCATCCGGAGGCAAGCCCGGGGCCGCACGACGTCGGCTATCTGTTCGATCGCTTCGCGGCGCTCATGACCGATGCCCAAAAGAACTGACCTCAAGAGCGTCCTGATCATCGGCGCGGGGCCGATCGTCATCGGCCAGGCCTGCGAGTTCGACTATTCGGGCGCGCAGGCTTGCAAGGCGCTCAAGCAGGAGGGCTACCGGGTGGTGCTGGTGAATTCCAACCCGGCGACCATCATGACCGACCCCGAGATGGCCGACGCCACCTACGTCGAGCCGATCACCTGGCAGACCGTGGCGCGGATCATCGAAAAAGAACGCCCGGATGCGCTGCTGCCGACCATGGGCGGCCAGACGGCGCTCAACTGCGCCCTGGATCTGGCGCGCGAGGGCGTGCTGGCGAAATTCGGGGTCGAGATGATCGGCGCCTCGCGCGAAGCGATCGACAAGGCCGAGGACCGCGAGAAATTCAAGCTCGCGATGCAGCGCATCGGGCTTGCCTGCCCGCGCTCCTCGCTCGCCCATTCGATGGAGGAAGCGCTCCAGGTGCAGGCCGGGATCGGGTTCCCGGTGGTCGTCCGGCCGTCGTTCACGCTCGGCGGGACCGGCGGCGGGATCGCCTACAACCGCGAGGAGTTCGTCGCCATCTGCGAGCGCGGGATGGAGGCCTCGCCGACGCACGAGCTGCTGATCGAGGAGTCGGTGATCGGCTGGAAAGAGTTCGAGATGGAAGTGGTGCGCGACCGCAAGAACAACTGCATCATCGTCTGCTCGATCGAGAACCTCGATCCCATGGGCGTGCACACCGGCGACTCGATCACGGTGGCGCCGGCGCAGACGCTGACCGACAAGGAATACCAGCTGATGCGCAACGCGGCGATCGCGGTGCTGCGCGAGATCGGGGTGGATACCGGCGGCTCGAACGTGCAGTTCGCGATCAGTCCCGGAGACGGCCGGATGCTGGTGATCGAGATGAACCCGCGCGTCTCGCGCTCCTCGGCGCTCGCCTCAAAGGCCACCGGCTTTCCGATCGCCAAGGTGGCGGCGAAGCTCGCGGTCGGCTACACGCTCGACGAGATCGCGAACGAGGTCACGGGCGGCGCGACGCCGGCTTCATTCGAGCCGACCATCGATTACGTAGTGACCAAGGTACCGCGCTTTGCGTTCGAGAAGTTCCCGCAGGCGAACGACCGCCTCACGACGCAGATGAAGTCGGTCGGCGAGGTGATGGCGATCGGCCGCACCTTCCAGGAGTCGTTCCAGAAGGCGCTCAGGGGCCTGGAGGTGGGCGTCGACGGCCTCAACCAGAAGACCACCGACCGCGAAACCCTGGAGCGCGAGCTCGGCGAGCCCGGGCCGGAGCGGATCTGGTACGTGGGCGACGCGTTCGAGAACGGCTTCACGCTTGACGAGGTGCACCGGCTGACGCGCATCGATCCTTGGTTTCTCGCCCAGATCCGGGAGATCGTCGATCTCGAGATGGAGCTGGACGACCAGCGGCTCGGCGACGTCGACGGGGAAAAATTGAGGGTATTGAAAAGAAAGGGCTTCTCCGACCGCCGTCTGGCCTACCTTTTCAATACCAACGAAAAAACCGTAAGGGAAAAAAGACAGAGCCTCGGCATTCGCCCGGTCTACAAGCGCGTCGACACCTGCGCCGCGGAATTCGCCACCCGGACCGCCTACCTGTACTCCACCTACGAAGAGGAGTGCGAGGCCGAGCCGACGGCGAAGAAAAAAGTCATCGTGCTGGGCGGCGGGCCGAACCGCATCGGGCAGGGGATCGAGTTCGACTACTGCTGCGTGCACGCGGCGCTCGCGCTGCGCGAGGACGGCTTCGAGACCATCATGATCAACTGCAACCCCGAGACCGTCTCGACCGATTACGACACCAGCGACCGCCTCTACTTCGAGCCGCTCACGCTCGAGGACGTGCTCGAGATCGTCGACAAGGAGAAGCCCTTCGGCGTGATCGTCCAGTA
>JAHFPO010000177.1 GCA_023266695.1 Hyphomicrobiales bacterium
CCCATCATCGCGTCAAGGCGACGGTCATGGTCTGCGGCATTCTTGCCGAGCGCTATCCACACATCGTGAAGCAAATTGCCGACGCCGGGCACGAGGTCGCGGCCCACTCCTACACCATGGACATGATGTCGGTCTATATGAGCGAAGAAGAGGAGCGGCGCAACATCCGCCATAACGTGGAACTCATCCGGAAAGCGACCGGCAGGCGGCCGGTGGGATGGATCAATCCGCGCGGCACGCCGAGCCCAAACACGGCGCGGCTGCTCGTCGAGGAGGGCTTCGAGTGGCACGGGGACACATTGAATGATGACCTCCCGTACGTCGTTGGATTCGGTGCCCGCTCCATCGTCGCGATTCCCAGCAGCATGGATGTCAACGATCTGCCGCTCTACATGAAGCACGGCCAGCCGCCGAGCGTCTATGTCGAAAACTTCGAGGGCTTCCTCAACTACGCGCGCAAGCGCGAGAAGGGCGCCTGCAAGATCGATCCCGCGGTGCACGCCCACGTTTTCGGGCGCCCGGCGGGCATGTGGGCATTCGAGCGCGTCATGGAGATCGCGAAGAAGTCGAAGGACGTGTGGATCGGCACGCGCGCGGAGGTGGCGGCGCATGTGCGCAAGGTCTTGAAAAGCTGAACCGCCAGGAATTCAAGAACAGAGTCAGCCGCCGATGCCTGTCCTGAGCTTGTCGAAGGGGACGCCGATACACGCCGATAAGACCAAGCAACAATTGAACCGCCAAGGCGCCAAGAGAAGCACAGACAATCATCGAACCGCCAAGCACGCCAAGGCCGCCAAGAGAATCAAATCAATAATCGAACCGCCGAGACGCCGAGAGGGGCGGGAATATCGACTAACGAACACGGGCGCGGAATCGCGTCCGTTCTTCTTTGCTCTGCACGCGAAGGAGAAGTTGCGTTTGACCCTATCTGCCTCCTTCGAGAGCTTGCCGGCGGCGTTCCGCCCACCTATAATGACTATGGTCATGCCCATGGTCATATTGTCGGTTTGGGGAGTCTGAAATGCACAAAGTCAAAGCCTCGGAATTCAAGGCGAAGTGCCTAGCGCTCATGGATGAAGTGGCGCGCACCGGCGAGCCCCTGCTGGTTACCAAGAACGGCAAGCCGGTCGCCGAGTTGCGCCCGCACCGACCCCGTACCGGGAATCCGGCCGGCGTCTGGAAGGACCAGGTAATCATCAAAGGCGACATCATCTCGCCCGTCGGGGCGGATTGGGATGCCCTGAAATGACGGTGCTCCTGGACACTCACGCGGCGATCTGGCTTGCGACCGACAACGCATCGCTCGGCAAACGCAGCCGGGCGCTGGCGAAGGAAGCGCTTGCCGCCAGCCGGCTGACGGTCGCTTCGATCAGCTTCTGGGAAATCGCCATGCTCATCGCCAAAGGAAGGCTGCAAGCGTTGATGCCGCCGGGCGATTTGCGCGCGCGCCTGCTCGATACGGGCGTGGCCGAGTTACCGCTAACCGGCGAGATCGCGCTCCTCGCCGCGAACCTCGAAGAGTTGCCCGGCGATCCCGCTGACCGGTTCATCGCGGCGAGCGCGATCGTGCATAAGGCAACCTTGGTGACCGCGGATGAGCGCTTGCTCGATTGGAAACATGTCCTCAAGCGCCAGAACGCGGCGAAATAAGTGCCATCGCGGCCCGCGCGCGATAACGCCGCCGATCGTTTTTCGCCGCGGCGTCGGCCGCGACCTGGCGGCCACCTTTGGTTGGAAGAAAAACTCACAACGCTGAGATACCTCAGAGAATCCAATGAAGACGGCGCAACAACGGAGAGGCGTCCGTACCCCGTCCGGGAAGCATACTCTCCGAGTTGCCCGGAAACTTGTCGCCGCGCCTAGCGATGAGCCGCCGCTTTCTCGGGAGTGGATCAAGGAAATAGAGCGCCGCCTGAAAGATTCCCGTGACCCAGTGCGCTACATGCTTGCAAACGAATTTACCCGCAAGTTCATTCTTTATTACGATGTGACGAACGACGAATTTGCGATGAATGACCCGGGTCGGGGCACGCTTTTCAAGCGCCGCGCGATCGCCCAAAGCGTACTAAAGCATCTCGGACGAAGAATGACTCTGGTGAAGTTCACGGTCAAAGGCGGAAAATTGAAACGTCTTTCTCCCTTTCGCGGCGGATGGCTGAGGCACAACAAGCGGCGACGCCGAAACAGCTCCTGAGATTCAGCCGCCGATGAATCCCGTTCCAATGACCTCCGCTAGCTCCCGATGATTCATGGTCCGCGACACGCCTGGAAAACGAACATTGGAACGGGATGAACGCCGATACACGCCGATAAGACCAAGCAACAATTGAACCGCCAAGCTTGCCCCGAACATGATCCGGGGACGCCGAGAGAAACAAGGGCGAGAATTAACGGCAAGAAACGGAAGCGCTATTAAAGAACACGGGCGCGCAATCGCGCCCGTTTTTATTCAAGCGTGACGCATGGCTTAGGGAAAAGTTACACTGACCCCACTTACTCTATCAGGCCGGCGAGAGGCGACGCGGCGCGCGCGTCCAGATCGACGAGTCGCCCGGCTCGTAGAGGCCGAACCGAAGGCCCGGGTCGCCGGGGCGCCAGTCGCAGCGGAACTGCGAGCCTTCTCCCAGGTCGCGCGTGCGCGCGATTAGGCTCGAGCCGAGCGCCGTCTGGTGATCGGACCACGCCTTGAGTGCGCCGGGCAATTCGCCGTCGAACGTCTCGATCGCCTCGGCAAGCGCCCACGCGTTCTCGGCCGCCTTGGCCGTTCCCGCTGCCGCGTGCGGTCGGGCCGCGAACGCCGCGTCGCCGAGGATGCAGATCCGGCCGACCGCCATGCGGGGCGACTCGACGTCCATTACGGCCTGGATGAATGGCTGCTCGGTCGCTGCCACGACGCAGGCCACTTTGTCGGGCAAGCACGCGGCCGCAAGCTCCTTCAACTCGCGCACATAGCGGTCCTGGACGCGGCCCGGGCGAAGCGAGACCGAATGCGGAAACCCGTCGCGATCGGTCAATAACTCGTCGAGGGGAGCGCCTTTCTCGACGTTCCGGTACCACACAAAATTCCAGAGCCGGTGACCGCGGTCGACCTCCCCATCCGGGCCGGGGATCGGGTAGACGAGAACATGGCTGTTAGGGACGAGCGCGTAAGTAAGCGTGCCGTCGATCCGCTCGAGAACGCGCGCCGGGATGTCGCGCTCGGCGACGGTCCCGCGCCATGCCACGTAGCCGGCGTAAACCGGCTCGACGCCCGGGAACAACCGCTGGCGGCCCGTGGACAGGACGCCGTCCGCCAGCACGAGCAGATCGTACCGACCCTCCTTCCCGGTAGCGAAGCGCAGGTCGACTCCGCGTTCGTCCTGGCCGAATCCGACGAGGGCCTCGCCCTGGTAGTAGCGCTCGCGCCCGAACAGGGCGAGCAGGGCCCGATAGAGACTCCCCCACGAGACGAAGCGGTAGGCGACGGACTCCTCGAAGAGCAGGGAACCGGATCCATCGAGGAGCCGGTACGTGGCGACCGGGACGGTCCAGTCATCGAGCGCAGTTCTCGTCCGCTCCACGAAATAACGGACGCTCACCTCGTGGGCGACAATGCCCGCCCCGAACCCGGTCAGCTCGCCGGTCGCTCGCTCGAAGACGTTGACCTCATGGCCCAGGTCGCGGAGCAGCAGCGCGGTCGTGAGCCCGCCCATAGAACCGCCAACCACGGCCACGCGGAGAATGTCACCGGTGCGATTGCGGATGGCCATCTGGATTGCTCTTATCCTGACTGTTCTACCTCTGCGTCTCCGCGTCCTCGGCGGTGAGTGGTTTTGTTCTTATTATCTATAGTAGTTGGTTTCCTTGGCGTTCTTGGCGCCTTGGCGGCTAATTCTTACGCCCGCTGGAAGCGGTAGACGGCCAGGCTGCCGAGCAGGTTCGGCAGCACGCTCACCGGCCTGCCGCGCGTCAGCACCTTGCG
>JAHFPO010000178.1 GCA_023266695.1 Hyphomicrobiales bacterium
CACAGCACCTTCCCCGGATTGAGAATGCCGTCGGGATCGAGCGCGCGCTTCACCGCGCGCATCATCTCGAGCTCGACCGGGTCCTTCACCGCGGGCAGGAGATCGCGCTTGAGCAACCCGATGCCGTGTTCGGCGGCGATCGAGCCGCCAAGGCGCGTGACGATGCCATGGACGACGGCGTTCACCTCGTCCCAGCGTGCCATAAACGCCGCTTTGTCGGCGCCCACCGGCTGGCTGTAGTTCATGTGGATGTTGCCGTCGCCGAGATGGCCGAAGGGCACCGGCCGCGCCCCCGGGATGAGCTGCAACACCGCCGCGTTCGCCTCCTCGATCAAGGCCGGCACCGCCGCCACCGGCACCGCCACATCCGCCTTGATCGAGCCGCCTTCCGGCTTCTGCAGGTCGGAGAGCGCGGTGCGCAGCCGCCAGAAGGCGCCGCGCTGCGCCTCGCTCGCGGCCAAAGCCGCGTCGTGCACGATGCCCCTCTTGCTGCCGGCCGCGAGCGTCTCTTCGAGCACGGCGCGCAGATTCTTCTCCATCGGCGAGGCGAGCTCGACCAGCACGTACCAGGGATGCGGCGCCGACAAGGGATCGCGCGCGCCCGGCAGATGCTTCAGCACGAATTCCATGCCGATCCTCGGCATCAGCTCGTAGGCGGTGAGCGCGGTGCCGGCGCGCGCTTGGGCGAGGCCGAGGAGGGCGAGCGCATCCTTGGGACTGGCGAGGCCGACGAAGGCGGTCTCGACCGCGCGCGGCACGGGGAAGAGCTTCAGCACCGCCGCGGTGATCACCCCCAGCGTGCCTTCCGAACCGATGAAGAGATGGCGGAGGTCGTAGCCGGTATTGTCCTTCTTCAGCTTGCGCAGGCCCCGCCAGATGCGCCCGCCGGCGAGCACGACCTCGAGCCCGAGCACGAGATCGCGGGCGACGCCGTAGGCGAGCGCCTGGGTGCCGCCGGCATTGGTGGCGAGGTTGCCGCCGATGGTGCAGCTCCCCTCGGCGCCGAGCGAGAGCGGAAACAGACGGTCGTTCTCGGCCGCCGCCTGTTGCGCGCGCGCGAGCACCACGCCGGCCTCGCAGGTCATGGAATTGGTGGCGAGGTCGATCTCGCGGATGCGGTCGAGCCTGGTGGTGACGAGCACGATGGCGTTTTCATCGAACGAAATCTGGCCGCCGACGAGGCCGGTATTGCCGCCCTGCGGCACCACCGGCGTCTTCGTCTCCGCTGCGAGCTTGAGGATGGCCGCGACTTCATCGGTCGAAGCGGGCTTCAGCACCAGGCTAGCGCGGCCGGAATAGAGGTCGCGCTGCTCGTGCAGGAACGGCGCTTGGTGGGCGGGATCGCGGATCGCGTGCTTCGCGCCCACGATCGCCGCGAAGCGGTCGATGAGGGCGGACGCTGGTTTGGCGGCGAGCTTGTTCATGGTCGCAGTCTAGCCGAAAGCGGGCTCACTCGCGCGCCGCCGCCGCGCGCGTGAGCCGGTCGCGGATCGCCTCGCCCAGCTCCTTGGCCGGGATCGGCGCCACCGCGATGGTGGCGGCACCCGAGGCGTCGAGCGTGCGCAGATGCGCGAACAGATTGGCCGCCGCCTCGATCAGATCGCCCTGCGGCGAAAGGTCGAGCAATTTGACCGCGCGCTCGGCATGGCGCGGCCGCTTCGGCCCGAAGGCAAGAAGCGCCTCGCCCGGGCGCACGTCGGTGACGTCGAGGCGGAGCCGCGCCCGCGTCGCATAGTGGGAGGCAAGCTGGCCCGGCGCGACCGACGCCACCGCCTCGATTTGCGCTCCGCCCGCGACCGCAATCGTCGCCGCGAGCATCTTCTCGATCGTCTCGCGCGCAAGGCTGCCGGGGCGCAACAGCCGGGGCAGATCGCCGGTGCAATCGAGGATGGTCGATTCGAGCCCGACCGGCGTCGGCCCGCCATCGAGCACGAGATCGATGCGGTCGCGGAGATCGGCGAGCACGTGGCCGGCGGTGGTGGGCGAGATCCGGCCGGAGCGGTTGGCGCTCGGCGCCACCACCGGTTCGCCCACCGCTGCGATCAGCGCGAGCGCCACTGGATGCGCCGGCACCCGCACGGCGACGGTGTCGAGGCCGGCGCGGGCGAGATCGCACACCGGACAATCGGGCGCCGCCCGCACCACCAGGGTGAGCGGCCCCGGCCAGAACTTCTCCGCGAGCCTTTTCGCGACCGGATCGAGAATCCCCACGCGTTTCGCCGCCGCGATGCCGGCGAGATGGGCGATCAGCGGATTGAAGCTCGGCCGCTCCTTGGCCGCATAGAGCCGCGCCACCGCGCGCGCGTCGGAGGCGATGGCGCCGAGGCCATAGACGGTCTCGGTCGGAAAGGCGACGAGCCCGCCGGCCGCGAGCGTACGCGCCGCCTCGGCGATACCGGCGGCATCGGCGGCGAGCGTGCGGGTCGGATGTTTCGGAGGGCTCGCGGTCACGTTGACGGTCCCGGTGGAGGCGGCCACTCTCGGCCGGATTCGCGTGTGGGCGGTAGGTCCTCGGGCGCTCGCGGTCAAGCGAGCCGCCCCGCCCTCGCCCGTGCGCGAACGGAGGCGTCCATGACCTATCGCGCGCCCGTCGCCGAGATCCTGTTCTTTCTCGAGCATTGCACCAGCCTGCGGAAGCTCGCGGGCAAGGGCGCGCTCGCCGAGCTTACGCCCGATCTCCTCGCCCAGGTGCTGGAGCAGGCGGGCAAGTTCGCCGCCGAGGTGATCGCGCCCCTGAACCGCGCCGGCGACAAGGAAGGCGCTCGTTTCGCCAACGGCGCGGTCACCCTGCCGAAGGGCTGGAAGGAAGCCTACCGCGCCCTCGCCGCGGCCGGCTGGAACGCGCTGCCCGCGTCCGCGGAATGGGGCGGGCAGGGCCTGCCCGCGCTCGTCAACATCGCCTGCATCGAATTCTGGCACTCGGCTTCGATGTCGTTCGGGCTTGCCCCGATGCTGACCACGGGCGCGGTCGAGGCGATCGACGCCCATGCGAGCGCGGCGCTGAAGAAGCGCTACCTCAAGAAGCTCGTCTCCGGCGAATGGATGGGCACCATGGAGCTCACCGAGCCGCAGGCGGGCTCCGACCTCTCCGCTCTCATCACCCGCGCCGAGCGCGCGGGCGACGGCAGCTACCGCCTCAAGGGCAGCAAGATCTTCATCACCTACGGCGAGCACGACATGGCCGCCAATATCATCCATCTCGTGCTCGCCCGGCTCACCGACGCACCGCCGGGCACCAAGGGCATCTCGCTCTTCCTGGTGCCGAAGTTCCTCCCGAAGGAGGACGGCTCGCTCGGGGCGCGCAATGATCTGCGCTGCGCCTCGATCGAGCACAAGCTCGGGATTCACGCCTCGCCGACCTGCGTGATGATCTACGGCGAGAACGAGGGCGCGACCGCCTACCTCATCGGCGAGGAGAACAAGGGGCTCGCCTGCATGTTCACCATGATGAACCAGGCCCGCCTCGCCGTCGGCGTGCAAGGGGTCGCGATCGCCGAGCGCGCCTACCAGCAGGCGCTCGCCTTCGCGCGCGAGCGCCGGCAGGGCCGCGCTCGCGCCGAGGCCAAGGACATGAGCCCGATCATCGAGCATCCCGACGTGAAGCGCATGCTCCTCACCATGCGCGCGCTCACCGCCGCCGCGCGCGCGATCTGCCTCAAGAACGCCGATGCGATCGATCGCTCGCGGCATCTCTCCGACGCGGCCGGACGCCGCGCCGCCGAGGAAGAGGCGAATTTGCTGACCCCCATCGCCAAGGCGTTCTCGACCGACTGCGGCAACGAGGTCGCCTCGCTCGGCATCCAGGTCCACGGCGGCATGGGCTATGTCGAGGAGACCGGCGCCGCGCAGCATTATCGCGACGCCCGCATCGCCGCGATCTACGAGGGCACTAACGGCATCCAGGCGATCGATCTCGTCACCCGCAAGATCGGCCAGTCCGGCGGCGAAACGCTGCGGC